>CAJCIP010000094.1 GCA_903970445.1 Verrucomicrobia bacterium Tous-C9LFEB
GGTGCCTACGGCGACCGCGAAAGCGGCTGGCGGCGCTGGGCCGAAACATGGAAGCGGCTCAGCGAACCCGTGCGCCGCCGCCTCGTCCTTGAAAACGATGACATTCGATTCTCCGCCTCTGACGTGCTCAAGGTGCACGAAGCCACCGGCGTCAAATGCGTCTGGGACTACCAGCACCACTGGTGTTTCAACCCCGAAGGCCTGCCACTCGTCGGCACGCTCGAAAAATTCTGCCGCACCTGGCCCACGTCCGGCCCGCTCAAAGCCCGGCCGAAGATGCACTTCAGTTGCGCGCGCACGGAAATGCGCGAACTCAAGCGCAAGAACCGCAAAACCGGCAAGAACGAACTCGTGCTGCAGCCGCCCATCTGGACGGGCCATGCTGACTACAACAACCCCTTCGAGACCATCACCTTCCTCCGCTCCATCCAGCACATCGAAGTCGATGTCATGCTGGAGTCGAAGGCGAAAGATCTCTCGCTCATTCGCCTACGCAACGACATGGCAAAGTACGCACCCGATCTCGCCGCCCGCTACGGCGTAGATGCACAGCAGGCCGCCGAAGACGTCGGTGAGCTGATCGAACATGCGGATGAGAACGATGCCCTGCAGGAAGAACCAGCTTGAAGCGCAGGTAGCGGCTACGCAGCTCGACCTGCGGTGGTGTATCTCTGCTTGTAGAGGGCCAAAGGCCCGACTGATTCCGGCCCAGGCCGAAGGCCTGGGAATAGGGTGGCACCGTATCTCAAGCGATGACGGCGCGTTTGATGTGCCCGCGACAGACTCGATGGGAACGCCCTGCAGCGGGCTTATCTTCCGAAGTAGTTAGACTGCGTAAGCGCCAAAGGCGCGACTCATTTCAGCCCAGGCCGAAGGCCTGGGTCCACGTGGCGACTCATCTCAAGCGCTGAAGGCGCGACTCATGTGCCCGCAACATATCTGACATGAAGACACGATTCTCCAAAGCACGGAGGCTCTTTTCGGAGTGCATTCGCGCTGCAAAGCGCCCAAGGCGCGACCTATACCAGCATAGGGCGAAGCCCTATGTGAGCTGCACGTCAAAGCAAGAGCGCTGAAGGCGCGACCTATTTGACGAGCCACCCACACAACAAACATCTACAACGCAGCCCGAACGCAGCTCGTATACCCAACCAGAAACGTGTCGCGAAGCTTTGCATACGTCTGCATATCGGCAAATGTGTGGTGGGCGTTGTCGGTGTTTTGGAAATAGATGGTGACCACGACGCGAGTCCTGTCATCAATCAGCAGATAGATGCCCAGAGTGGGCCCAAGCATCTCTTTGTGGTCTTCGCCAAAGATCTCGAAGCCCTTGAACTTTGCCGTCAGCGCATCGGCTGGAAACGCAAGCTCATCGCCTGAGATAAGCCGCTTGAAGTTGCTGAGCAGATCGACGCGGCCTTGCAGGTACGTGTCAGATGGCAATTCCTCTACGCGAAGATACGCGTAATCAATGCCGTTCATCGTGTAGTTCAGCCGCGCGCCGTCCGCCACATCGATCTGCTTATTGCCTTGTAGTGTCTGCACCGTGCGTTTTGTTGGCGCGGCGACGAGCGGCGTCGTCTGCACCAGCGTTGCCCCCGCCACAGACCGGCAACTCACAAAGGGCCGCAGCGACACGGAGAGTTGGCGGCCTTGTGCCTGGACCGAAACAGCCAGGTAAGCCAGCACCGCGAGGGACAAACGACGCATGGGGCAAGGGTAGTCGGCTACGCGCGAGAAGACAACGCGAGCGGACGACTTCGCTGCCAGTTATTGTGGCTTCGCCTTCGGCGTCGGTTGCTGCTTTGTCTCGTCCTGGATCTCCTCGCCGTTGTACTTGATCGTCACCGTCGAACGGAAGCGCTTGTAGTCGCGATAGTGGATCAGCGTCTTCACGTGAACGTCCTGCGACATCGCACCATCCTGCGCTGCAAAATGCAGTGTGCCCTCGGCCTTGGTGTACGTCGGAAACCAGTACTTGCCGTCAATCTGCTCGTAGTAGGTCGTGAACGGCGGCGACAGGTCTTCATGGCCGCGCTTCACGATCTGCGGAACGTTCATCCCGTTCACCAGCACGATCTCCATGTCCTGCTGGTCGACCCACACCTTGCCCTGAAAGTAGCGGTGCCCTTTTACAATCTCCTTCGGCGTAACGTCGAGCACGTAGGTATCCAGCTCGTCGACCTTCTGCTTGCCAAGGTAGTTGATGGTGTAATCCGGCAGCTCCGGAGTGGTCAGAATGAACGGCAGCCGCTCCTGGATGTCGCGCATGTCGTTCTCAGTCATGATCACCCGCTGAATGGTATTCGCCGGCGCAAACGTCACGCGCTCCTCGCGCTTGCCGTTCTTATCGAATGTCACGTTCGACACCTGGTGGTACTCGCCATCCGGCCGGTTTGTGTCGTCGTTGATGGTGTAAAACGTCGTGTCCTGCGTAAACGTGTAGCTCTCCCTCGCCGCGGCAAACGCCGCTTCGCGTTCGCCCATGCGCTTGATGATCTCCGGCACAGCAATCCCGGTGGGCTGCGCAGAATCCAGCGGGCCGAAGCCCTGCTGGGCGAACAGCGGCGAAGTAAGAAGAGCAGCAGCAAGAGTAAGTGGAAGAAATCGCATGGCCTGAAGATGTAGACGCTATGTGAGGACAAAAGGTTCTGCAAGCCGCCCGCCTCCTCACCCTGTCATCTCGACCGGAGCGAAGCGGAGTGGAGAGACCCCCGTCTTTGCGGTCGCGAGCGCGCAGCGCAAGCTCGTCCAATCACCAATGTCCGTCATCCTGAGCGAAGCGGCAACGCCGCTTTCGCGCTCGTCGCGTTACCTTCCTCTGCGTTCTTCGCGTTCCCGCCTTATCTTTCACATGGAGCCCGTGAGCCTCTACACTGGCCCGATGAAACTTCCCGCTGCCGTCGGCACCACCGAAGGACTCTGGTTCAACGCGTGGGAATTTCGCCCTCTCGCCACGGGTGCCAATTCCAAGACTCTATCCGCAGCGACAACAGCCAACTCCCAGCCGCAGTCGCAACCAAACCTCATCCTCTTGACAAAAGTGGTGCCCAAAAACCCGCGTCGCAACACGCCGATGAGTAACCGAAGACAACGGAAGCCAGTCCCAACAACACCTAAGTCCACCCATAACTTCAAAGTCATCAATACTTTGCACGAAAAGAGTGGGGGTGGGGCGCCATGCCTATAAAGCGCCCGCGAACGCCGCGCACACTCTCTGAACCTGAGCTCCTCGAATACGCGGTGAAGTCGCTTGCCTCGAAGATGAAGAGTGAGCGCGACATGCGACAGCGCATGCGTGACCGTGCCGAGCCTGGTGAAGAGGGCGCGCTTGCGATCGATGCCGTGGTCGTGAAGCTGAAGGAATATGGATACCTGAGTGACGAACGTTTTGCGGCGGACTACACCCGCATTCGCCAGGAAACCGACAAATTCGGCCAGCGCCGCGTGCAGCAAGGCTTGATGCAGAAAGGCATCGCGAATCCGCTGGTAAAGCAAACTCTGGCCGCCGCGTATGACGATGTGGATGAAGTCGCATTAGCGAGGGCATACATCGCCCGTAAGCGAATGAAGCAGCCAAGCTGCGACCGCGAACAGAAGCAAAAAGAAACCGCCAAGGCAATGCGTCGCCTCATCGCGGCAGGCTTCTCGACAGGCGCAGTATGGAAAGTGCTCCGCGGCTGGGACGCCGAGGTTGAGGAAGTGGATGTCGTCGATGACAGCGTCTAAGCCCGAGTGACGACGCAAGCTAAACCACGCAGAAATGCAGCTGCTGGCGGTAAGCCGCAAAGGCTCGTCGCGATCGATTGGTCTGGCCGGATCGATGTCGCAGGCCAGCGCCGTCACATCTGGGCCGGAATCTGGACACGCACCGGCGAAGGCAAGGTGAGCGTGAAGCTCGAAGCCGGACGTACCCGTGAAGAAGTCGGCGACTGGCTCATCGAGCTTGCAGCTGCAACCCCCGCCATGGTCGTCAGCATCGACTGCTGCTTCAGCTTTCCCGCTTGGTTTCTTGAAGAACACGGCTGCGCCGACATGTTCGCCTTCTGGCGCAAAGCCAACGCTGGTCTGGCCGAGCAATGGCTCGCTCGCGAAGCTGACGCGATCGCTCACGACGAACGCTTTTGGGGCAAGCCGCACAAACGGCCCGCGCAATTCTCCGGCGAAGGATACCGGCGCATGTTCCGCTTCGCCGACTACGACAACAAGATCGCGCAGGCGCTCGCAGGCGGCGACCCGGATCGCGCCGCCAAGATGCGCGGCATCACGCCGAAGTCGCCATTTCAAATCGGTGGTTCAGGCTCCGTCGGCACAGGCTCACTCCGCGCAGTCTCTATGCTGCAGCGGCTGCACGAGTCTGGTTTTCGCGTGTGGCCATTAGAATCGGCAGCGCTCTCGGCAGCAAAGCCGAAGCCGCTGCTGCTGGAAATGTACACACGGCTGATGACCGGACCTGTCTCGAAATCTAACGCTGCAGCACGGAAACAATACTTGGCGGAGAAGAGGAAGACCGACGCCTTGTATGCGCCCGTAGGCCGCGCTGTCATGACAAAAGCGCTGAGCAGCGAAGACGCCTTCGACGCGCTCGTAAGCGTCATTGAAATGAGCCGCTACGCAGACGCCTTCGTAAATCTGCGTGCAACACGCGATCCAGAGTTGAGGCGGGAGGGCCTCACATGGCGTCCAGGAGTGGACACCTAACTCAGAAGCGCTTCTAGCTCCGGCACTGACATTGTGAACGGATTGCGGAAGGTGACACCACCCAGCGTACGACCATCTTGGAAATCTTCTGTAAGCAGAATGGTGCAGGCACTCCGGTCACAAGTGGCCCACAGCATTGCGTCCCAGAATGATAAAGTGTGCTGCTGATTCGCCTGGATCGCTCGTGTGAGATCAACATTTTCGGCAGCAACCACGGGAAAGAAGGCTTGAATGTCGCTGACCGTTCTGTACGCTCTGTCAAGTAAAGCGGGGCGCTTCTTTGCTACAGAGAAGCAAAGCTCTCCTAGACATTGCAATGTTACGAAGCTGCGCCGCGGATCAGCCAGCTCAAAAATATTGAGGGCCATTTCGCCTTTCGTTTCCGCGTCTGGGTCTATCGAATAGAAGAAGACATTGGTATCGAAAGAAATGCGCTCACCGCTCATAGATTTCGTCACGAGTAAGTGGCTTGCCATCCATCGGAATGCCTTTCCGCATGGAAGCTAACATGCGCGCACGGGTAGCTTCACGTTCCGGATCGAGTTTGCCTTTCTCCTTGTAGGGAATGATCTCCGCTACTGGCTGTCCGCGTCGCAGTAGTACCAGTCGCTCGCCCGCTTCTACCTCAGCGATGCAGCTTGAGAAGTTCTGATTGGCTTCACGTAATGAGACTTGGCGCATAGCGCACCTCTACCAACGTGATTGTACTACGTAGTGCATTCGGCGTTGTCACTGCTAACATGACTCTCTATGCGTAACCTTTCCGGCAACCAGATTCGTGAAGATTTTCTCCGGTTTTTCGAAGGCAAGGGGCACCGTCGCGTGCACTCGTCTTCACTGGTTCCGGCCAATGATCCGACACTGCTGTTTACCAATGCGGGCATGAATCAATTCAAGGATGTCTTCCTTGGCGCGGAGAAGCGCGATTACTCACGTGCAGTGACTTCGCAGAAATGCGTCCGTGCCGGCGGCAAGCATAATGACCTCGAGAACGTTGGCTTCACACGCCGTCACCACACGTTTTTCGAAATGCTCGGCAACTTCAGCTTTGGCGACTACTTCAAGAAAGACGCTATCGCTTATGCCTGGGAGCTGCTGACATCGCCCGATTGGTTTGGCATCGATCCAAACCGCCTGTGCGTCACGATCTTCGAGGGCACGGAAGCTGTGCCTCGCGATGATGAGGCTGAGCAGTACTGGATCGAAACAGGAGTGCCGAAAGAGCGCATCTTCGAGATGTCCGCGAAGGATAATTTCTGGCAGATGGGCGATACCGGACCCTGCGGGCCCTGCTCGGAAATTTTCTTCGACCTTGGCCTCGCGGCAAGCGAAACCGGCAAGGACAAACCGTTCCCGCAAGACGACCAGCGCTACATCGAAATCTGGAACCTCGTCTTCATGCAGTTCGACCGCGCGTCGGATGGCATGTTGACGCCGCTCCCTAGGCCTTCCATCGATACCGGCATGGGTCTTGAGCGCATTGCATGCGTGCTGCAGGGCAAGCTCTCAAATTATGAAAGCGATCTCTTTACGCCGCTGCTCGCACGTGCCGCCGAGTTAGCAGCTCCATCCTTATTGTCATCCTTCCGCGAAGCGGGAGGATCTGCTTCTTCCGTCCGCGTCGATAAACTCGCCCTGTCTGACGAAAAAGCTGCCGCCTCCTTGCGTATCATCGCCGATCACGCGCGCGCTGCAACGTTCCTCATCTCCGATGGAGTGCTTCCACAGAACGAAGGCCGCGGCTATGTCCTCCGCAAAATTCTCCGCCGCGGCATTCGTCATGGACGGCTACTCGGACAGGAAAAGCCATTCATGCACGAGATGGTGCTCGCTGTGCACGACGAGATGCTGGCCGCTTATCCAGAGCTAAGAGAAACCGCTGAGCGTGTCAGCAAGGTGGTCCTCGCGGAAGAACAGCAGTTTGCGCGCACCTTGGAGCTTGGTCTTCGCCAGATGACCGAGGAAACGCTGCGCGACGGAGCAAAGGCCTTCAGCCTCTACGAGACTTTCGGTATGCCGCTCGACTTCATGGTCGACGCAGCCCGCGACGCAGGCATCGCCTTCGACATGGAAGGCTTCGAGCGCACCATGCAGGAAGAGCAGGCTCGGGCACGTGCTTCCTGGAAGGGAGGATCGCAAAAGAGCGCAGCACCCGTGTATCGCGACATCCCTCACACGGAGTTTGTCGGCTACGGCGCAACGAGACTCGATGGAGCACGCGTGCTCGCACTCGTGAAGGATGGAATTGGTGTGCAAGAACTGCAACCGGGCGAGAATGGCGAAGTTGTCCTCGACGCCACCAGCTTCTACGCAGACTCCGGCGGACAGGTTGGTGATGTAGGTTGGCTCTACGCGAGCGATCATCAGACGGCCGTTGCGGAAGTAAGCGGCTGCAAGAAGCCGGTGCATGGCGTCTTCGCGCATCAAGTTACCGCGAAGCATGCGATTGCCATCGGCGACACTCTCGACACCGTCGTCAACGCAGGCGTTCGGCACGCAACCACACGCAACCATACCGGCACGCACCTTCTTCACGCCGCGCTACGCGAGGTCCTCGGCAAGCACGTCAAGCAAGCTGGTTCCTTGAACGACAACGCCCGTCTGCGTTTCGACTTCTCGCACTTCACCGGCGTTGCCGATGAGGAGCTTCAAGAGATCGAAGACATCGTGAACGCGCAGGTGCTTGCGAACAAGCCGGTGGAGACGCTCGTCGATGTGCCGATCGACACCGCGATCCACGACTACGGCGCCATGGCGCTCTTTGGTGAGAAGTACGGGGAACGTGTTCGTGTCGTGAAGATCGGCGACTTCTCCACAGAGCTCTGCGGCGGGACGCACACGGCTGCCACCGGCGAAATCGGCCTGCTCAAGCTCGTCGGCGAGAGCTCGGTTTCGAGCGGCGTGCGGCGCGTGGAAGCAGTAACAGGCACGGGCTCGCTGGAACTCTTCCGTAGGGACGCGGACGTCGCGCGTGTTGCGGGACAGTTGGTGGGAGGCGACGTCAACGCCGCAAATCTCCGGGCGAAGCTGGCGCAAAGCGACGAAGAACTGAAAAAGCTTCGCCGCGAGCTGGAGCAAATGCGCATGAAGTCGGCCAGCGCAGCCAACGCCGATGCCGCTTCCTCAGCTGTGGATGTGAAAGGTATCAAGCTGCTCGCCCGCCGCGTCGACGCGCTTGATAAATCGCAGATGCGCAACCTTGTCGACGAACTACGCGGCAAGCTCGGCTCTGGGATCGTTGTACTCGGCGCGGCAACTCCAGAAGGAAAAGTCTCGCTTATCGCAGGCGTGACGAAGGATTTAACTGCGCGCGTTCAAGCCGGGAAGATCGTTGGCCTCTTGGCAGCGAAGGTTGGCGGCAAGGGCGGTGGGCGGCCTGATCTCGCGGAGGCTGGCGGGAACGATGTTGCTGCGTTGGACGCAGCTCTTGCTGATGCCTCGAACACCATTGTCGAACTGCTTGGTTAAAGATGTGTGCACAACTCGCGTCACTCGCATGGGTTCCTACTCCATGAATGCGTGACCTTCCGGGTTCCGAGACTCACATGGTTGCAGTGTTCGACCGAGTACCCGCGCCTGAATCACAGAGTCATCGTTGCTTCAGGAAACTACACTGGAAGCTGCTTATGGGTGCATCTCGCCACAAGGGTCCGGCAAGCCGGTATGTTTCGCTGTGTTGTCTTGCGATGGCGTGCTCCACAGGCCCGGTGCTCGCGGCCACGCGAACGAAGGCATCCACGGACCCTTGGCAAAGTGCACTGAACGCGCGTGCGCTGTTTGAGTCAGAGCCTTCCGGCACACACACCGAAGCTGGCTATGTTCGTCTGATGAACGCGTTTCGCGCCATCTATCATGGTGATCCAAGTGACGCGCATGCTCCTCGCGCGGTACAGCAGGTAGCGGAGTTGCTCGCGGAACAAGGACGCGAGCTTCGCGATCGCAAGAGCCTGCACGATGCCGCGCGACAGTATGAATTTCTGGCAGACCAGTATCCGAGTTCCACGCTGGCTCCTGAAGCGCTCGGTCACGCGCTCGAATTGCTCGGGCCACAAGCCGGAAACGATCCGAGTGAGTTGAGCCGAGTCCAAATCGAGCTAGGCGCCAAGTATCCGAAATACGCACACTACGTTGCAGATCATCGCGACGCCATACCGTCGCAACCTATACTGACTCCCGTAAAGAGAGCTGCCGCTAACCAGCCGTCCACCTCAGGGCAGTCAGCCAATGATGCTGCTGGTCCCCAGCCTGTGGAGGAAGCGCCTTCAAAAACGCGTGCTATCGCAGACGCGACCGTTGAACCAACAATTCCTTCACACGGACCAATTGCCGAGGTCACAGGCATTCGTCACTGGTCAACTTCCACATACACGCGAGTGGCAATCGATCTCGGTGACGAGGTGCAGTATCAGGCCGCGCGAGTGGAGAACCCGGACCGCATTTTTTTTGATCTACATCACGCGCATCTTGCGCCGCAGCTTGCCGGTAAGAGCTTCGTCGTCACCGATGATGGATTCCTCACGAAGATCAGAGCGGCACAGTTTTCCGGTGATGTCACGCGCGTCGTGCTCGACGTGCATGAGGTTACGGAATATTCAGCGTTTCTGCTGCCGAACCCATATCGCCTGATCATCGACATACACGGCAAACGGTCGGCTGAAGGAAAGACAAGTGAGCCGCTGGCAGGGAACAGCAATCAGCAGACTTCTACGAAGGAGTACGCAGGTACTTCAGGCGATGAGCCCGCTCAACCGGCGTCCCCCACCGTCCCCACACCCGCGACCGCGGATCATTACGTTCCGCCCTCAAGGCGAAGTGTTTACCCTGCCAACAGCACGCAGGTAGCAGAGTCTCCCGCTGGTCTGCCACCCATGCCGGTCACTGATGGCAGCGCGGCGTTCGGTCTCACGCCTCGGCGTGAGGATAAAAGTACCAATGCGACGGTAGTGGCTCCTCCACGTGTCGTCATCCCGGCGAAGCCGACTGCAAGCAAGCCCGTCCCGAACACTGTTACAGCACACACAAGCGATGCGGGAGTTGCGGTCGCTGCAGTGAGCCGGCAGCCGGGCAAGGTGGACGCGACGAGCGCGCCCACCTCGCAGCCAATCGCCGAACGCTCGAAAACGCCGCGTTCCGTGCCGCATGTAAACGGCTCGCCCGCGCAAGCCGCTCCACCGACCGCTGACGGCGAAACTTCGCTGGTGCGCGCACTGGGTTTGAAAATTGGCCGTATCGTCATTGACGCCGGGCACGGTGGTCATGACTCAGGCACCCTCGGAGTTGACGATATTGAAGAGAAAGACGTCGTGCTCGATGTGGCACTGAGGCTCGGTAAGTTGCTGCATGACCGCCTCGGTGCAGAGATCGTGTACACCCGTGCGGATGACACCTTCATCCCGCTGGAGACCCGAACCGCCATCGCGAACAAGGCTCAGGCAGATCTCTTCATTTCCGTTCACGCCAACAGCTCACCGGACGAGACTGCGCGTGGCGTCGAGGTCTACTACTTGAACTTCACCAGTGATCCCGATGCCATGCGCGTGGCGAGCCGCGAAAATGCGGTGTCCACGCAGAGCGTTCACGAACTCAGCGACCTCGTGAAGAAGATTGCGCTCAAGGACAAGATCGAAGAGTCGCGCGAACTCGCAACGGATGTGGATGATTCTCTCTATCGCGGCCTGGCGAAGGGCAATGATGGCCTTAAAAATCGCGGCGTGAAGAAAGCGCCTTTTGTAGTACTTATCGGGGCGAACATGCCCTCCATCCTCGCTGAGATCAGCTTCGTGACTAATGCCACGGACGCTGAAAAGCTGAATCGTCCCGACTATCGCCAGCGTGTGGCGGAGAGTCTCTACGGTGGTGTCGCCAAATACGCGGCAACGATCAACGGCCAAGGAACGCCGCTGCAGCGAGCGAACGCCAGTCCGCATCAACAGAGCGGTGCGACCTTTCAGCCGTTGAGATAGTCTCATTTCCGTATGAGCACTCGCTTTCGGCTACCTTCCTTGCTTTGTTTGGCGACGATCTTCACGGCTGCTCTTGGGCAGAACGCCACTTCGCTTGATCTTGCACCCAAACTACTGCCCGCTGGATTTGCTGACTGGCAGACGGCGCCGAACTCCGCGAAACCGGCCGGATCTCTGTCTCTGGTGAACGTCAGCAAAGCGGCGCTGGAGGAAGATGGTCCCCTGCGATCACAGGTAGCAGACTACGCGAAAGCTGGTCGCAACCTGCACCTTGAAGCCGTTGAGTTCGGCGATCGCACGGGAGCTTACAGCGCGTACACGCTGGTGCGGCGCGCCGGTATGCACGAGGGCAAAGATGTTGGCGTTGTCGACGCAGTCGGTGCCAACACCGTTTTGTTCCTTCAGGGAACGGTGCTGGTGCTCGCTTCACCGGCGACAGACGCGGACGTTCCCGCGCTTCGGGCCTTGGCCCAGTCTCTTCCAAGAGCAGGCGGAAACAAGAACGTGCCTCCGCTTCTCCCGACATTCGCTCCAGAACGCGGTCTGGTGAATGGTGGTATCCGCTATGCGATTGGACCCGCCACCTACGCTGCGCAGGGTGGTGTACTGCCCGCCAACTCCATTGGATGGGACAAGAGCGCCGAGGTTGTCTCCGCGACCTACGACGACAAGCGAGGCAAAGAGACACTTACCCTGCTCATCTATCCGACGCCGGAAATCGCCGTTGCCCATGTGCGTTCCATTGTTGGTGCGGCTCCAGGCATGGGCCCGAGCTTCGTCAATGCGAAGCTGCATCGTGACAAAGAGCTGGTTGCGCTCGCCTCCGGCAGCTTCAGCCCGACGGACGCGCAAGCGCTGGCTGACAGCGTTCACATGCGGCAGGAGGTCAGCATCGATAAGGACGTGCAGCCGGTCTTCCATGTTGAGGTGCAGAAGACCGCCAGCCTGCTTGTGAATACCGCCCTACTATTCGGCATCCTGGCCGTCGCTGCGGTCTTACTCGGCCTCTTCCTGGGCGGCGGTCGAGCACTTTTCCGAGTCATGCGAGGCAAATCGGCCGCAGTAGAGCCGGAATTCCTCAGTCTGCACCTCGATACGCAAAGCAAGCCCGTGAACTACTAGCGTGCTGGCGCGTTTACCGCCTACAGCATAGCCACGCCGTTCCAGCTGGATAGCCTGAATCTCGCATGAATATCGGAAAAAACCGAAGCGATCCTTCTAAACCGTTGAAAAGAAACAATGTTTTTATAATCCAAAACTTTCTTGACAGGGGGTAGGAGCGACCATACTCTTGCACCAGAGAGTTCTGATGGCTTTGCCTCCGTTAGAACTGCCTCCCATAGAAGAAAGCCGCCCTGTTGCCGGGCGGCTTTCTTGCGTTGTGGAAAAGTCGTCCACAATCGCCCTGCGAATCGCAGGAAGTCAGCCCCGAGCAATGCACCTCGGTCTTTTGCGCAGTGAAGCCTCGACCATTAGAATGTCAGAGGAGTTAGCCGACGTAGCTCAGTTGGTAGAGCAGCTGATTCGTAATCAGCAGGTCAACGGTTCAAGTCCGTTCGTCGGCTCCAGCGTTTCTCACATTCCCGTCTCTCAAGGGAACGATTTTCGGCTCGACCATCATCACCTTCGTGTGATCGCGTCTTGAATCCGCCCCTCGCCCAGTTTCAAAACCAGCAGACCTCATAGTACCCAGGGCGTTTCTGGCGGCCTCCATTGCATCGGTCTGCTCCTGCACCGAGGCAGTACTTGAATCTCTCTACGTACTGCCATCAATCAATGAGGTGATGCTTGTCTCACAGGGGCGATAGTCTGTATTTTAGAGTCAATGATAACGAAAACAATTGCGCTTTTTGGCTTGGCCTTGGCTCTCACGACAGCCGAGGCGAAAGAGAATCCTGTCGCTTTCAAACGGGCAGAGCACCTGCGCAAGGGCGTCAACACCAGCATCTGGTTCGCGCAGTCATCCTCGAACTACACAGTTGACCGGCTCCGCACATTTACGACGCCCGACGATCTCAAGCTGATTCAGCAACTTGGTTTTGACCACATCCGCCTCAGCGTGGATGCGGAACCGCTTACCGGATGGGCGCATCACGCGCCACAAGGCGACGCCTTCATGCAGGAACTTGATCGTGTCGTAGGGCAGGCCACGCAGGATGGACTCGCGGTCATTGTCGACATCCATCCGGAAAGCCGCTACAAGCAGCAGCTGCTGCAGGGCGGCGAGGGCGTCGACCGCTTCAACAGTCTTTGGAGGCTGGTCGCCACCCACTTCAAGGATACGGATCCGAAGCTCGTCTTCTTCGAAATCATGAATGAGCCCGAGCAGCCCGATGCCTATCGCTGGCAAGGAATCGAGAGCACCGTGGCATGGTCGATTCGGCAGGCCGCACCGGAACACACCATCATTGCTGCTGGAGCCCATTATTCAGGACTAGACGACTTGCTCCAGCTACAGCCGTTGCCGCTGGAGAACGTGATCTATACCTTTCATGATTACGAGCCGTTCCCCTTCACGCACCAGGGCGCCACGTGGACGGACTCCCGAGTAGAACCTCTGCGTACCGTGCCTTACCCTTCTACGCCGGAGAATGTCCAGCGCAACATCGAGCAAGAGCCTACGCTGTATGGCCAGTATTTTGTTGAGCAATACGGTCTGGATCGGTGGGACGCCGCGCGCGTAAACAGCTCAATATCGTTCGCGGAAAAGTGGTCTCAGCTCTATCACGTCCCGGTGTATTGCGGAGAATTCGGAGTTCACCGCCCATACGTCGCCGAGCAGGACCGCGTGGCGTGGATAAGAGACATGCGCGTCGCGCTCGAAAAGCACCACATCGGCTGGGCGATGTGGGACTACCAAACGAATTTTGGGCTCGTCACCAAGAAAGACGGCCAGACTGTGCCCGATCCTCTGGTCCTAGGAGCGCTCGGGCTCACGTCCAAGTAAGACCTGCTCAACTCTGCTCGATGGAGGCCCCGTCGGGCAGAGTTTTAGGGTGTCAGCGTGATCATCCTCACACCATGTGGCGGAACGGAATCAGCCGTGAAGGTTCCTTGGAACGATCCAATATCTTCCTGCTTCCATAGATCGTGCACCCGCAGAGACAGCTTGTCCGGGTAACCTATCTCATGCCAAGCCACTGAAATAGACGCGGGCGCGTTTCCCCGGTTGAACAGAATGACTGCCCGGTTGCCGTCGCTCAGCTCGCGCGACCAGACCTCGAGCGTTCCATCTTTTCGCACTCTATGACCGGGCCGGCCCAGACGGTCCTGGTCAATGCTGATCACTGCGCGGTTCAGCAGAATGCTCTTTGTCTCAGCACTCATGTGAGCTACGTCATTGCCTGCCATCAGCGGTGCGGCCATCATTGCCCATAGAGAGAAGTGCGTGCGGTATTCTTCCGGCGAAAGGCCGCCGTTGCCGATCTCCAGCATGTCTGGATCGTTCCAGTGGCCCGGACCCGCAAAAGGATACAGCGGCTCGTTCAGGTCCACGATGTTCATCATGCCGAGTTTGTAGTCGAACTTGCCTTCCCACTTGTCGTCGATGTCGCCTGTCGTCCGCCACAGGTTCCCTACGTTCGCCGCCCACAACCAGGGCTTTGCCGTTCCCCACTCGCACATGCTGAAGACAATCGGGCGGCCGGAGGCATCAAGCGCCTCACGCATAACCCTGTAGCTCGCTTCCGCATTCTGCGCGGAGGTATTGCACCAGTCGTATTTCAGGTAATCCACGCCCCAGCGCGCGTACTGAAGCGCGTCTTGAAACTCATGGCCGCGCGACCCCGGCCTGCCGCCGCACGTCTTCATTCCAGCGTCAGAGTAGATGCCGAATTTCAACCCTTTGCCATGAACATAGTCAGCGAGCGCCTTGATGCCTGAGGGAAACCGCTTCGCGTCGGCCTGAATGAAGCCGTTCTCATCCCGGCTGCCGTGCCAGCAATCATCGATCACCAGATATTGGTATCCAGCATCACGCATGCCGGACGCCACCATCGAGTCCGCTGTCTCTCGGATGAGCTTCTCGTCGACGTTACAAGCGAAATGATTCCAACTATTCCATCCCATCGGCGGCGTCATCGCTAAGCCGTGGCTTACGGAGGGCGGCGCGTCCTGGCCCCGCAGAGAAAGTAAAGGTTTGTAGAAGATTGCCAGCAACAAGAAAGCCGTCGCCATACTTCGATAGATGCTCAGACATTTCATAGATGCTTCCCGTTCTTGGTCTCGTTCGCTCCGCAGGATCCGCGCACAATCAGTTCGGTCGGAAGAATTTTAATCCTTCCACGCCGCGAAGATCCTTGTTCATTCAGCCGCATGAACAGGACCTCGGCCGCGGTCTGCCCCAGTTCTTCACTCGGCTGGCAGACGACAGTGATGCCGGGACGCATGAGGTCAGCAGTTTCAAAATCGTCAAACCCCGCGAGCGCGATGGATTCCGGCGGATGCATGCCAAGCGCTTGCAGAACATGCAGCGTATGGCGCGTCAGTAAATTGTTTGCGCAGAAGAGCGCGGTCGGCGCCTTCTTCTCACTCAGCAGGAGTTTCACCTTCGTCATGGCGTCTTCAAGAGTGCTCGACACAATAGTAGATAGCGGTTTGAGCCCACGCGCTTCCATGGCCGCCGTATAGCCTCGATGCCTGGTACTCATTGTGTATAGGTCATCGGTCAAGCCGAGGTAGGCTACCCGCTTGTGTCCCAGCGAGAGCAGGTGCTCTGTTCCAAGGCGGGCACCATGCTCATTCTCGACAAGAATGCTGTCGAAGCGGCTTCCTTCAATCGGTCGGTCGAGCGTCACAATCGGCAGTTGTTCAAACTCATGTGCGAGCAGAAGCGACGGCCCTCTGCTGGTATGTGCGGGAATGATGACCAACCCTTCGACATTCCGGCGTAGCATGCGGCTCGCTTCGGCAAACTCCGCTTCCGGGAGCTCGTTTGAAGTCGAAAGTACCACGGAGTACGAATGCTTCTGCGCAACCTGGCTGATGGCGTTTGCCAAAATAGCAAAGAAGGGATCGAACAGGTTTGGAACAATGATGCCGATCTGCCGGGAGCGCTGCTCGCGCAGAGACCGCGCCAATTCGTTCGGTTGGTAACGTAAGCGCTCAACTGCTGCAAGCACGCGCTGACGCGTGACTTCTGACACGTTTGGATTACCATTGAGCGCTCGAGACACCGTCATGGTGCTCACGCCGGCTAACCCAGCCACATCGCTCATGCGTGCAAATCTCGACATTCCTAAAGCACCTCCTCGGATCGAATCGGCGTGCCGAAGCGGCCTCTTTCCGAACTACAAATCACTTCAAAGCTTCAGTTCTGCTGCGTAAACTTTCTCTAATTTCAACCGCTCGTTAGTTTTGGTTGACGATAGCACTAAGTGGTACAGGAACTCCTCAGGTGCATCACGGCAATTTCACCTTCGTACTCGTGGGCACAGCATTCCATCCGCGCACTTCGATACGGGCCTCTTTCTTTGCGAGTGAGGAAGGGAATCGAACGTCGAGTGATTGATGTTCGCCTGCGAGCAGCGAGACGTAATTCTCTGAAAAGTATGCTGGAAGAATCCTCTTCCCATCCTTGTCTTTCAAGGTGAGCTTGGTATTCAGGGCTGGACCGCCGCCGTTGTTCACAAGCTCGACATGAACGATGGTCTCTCCAGACTCGCTCGCTGCGCTCGCTGTCACCTGAACGGGCGCTGCTGCCAGGGCGTTCAATTCACGATAGGAAGCAGCTTTCTCGCCCAACCAATACACATTTTTCGACAGCACGCGCCCACCGTCATCCGTCAACACAAGCTCCACCAGCACCATGCCATGTCTGAGCAGTGGCGCAAGCTCCAGAAAAAAGCTGTGGCTCACCTCATCCGCAGGTAGAACCCGGTGATCCGACTTCGACTGCAATAAGCCGTTCGTGGCAAGCGAGTATACCTTTGCTGAAACGAAAACAGATTGTTGCGAGGTTGTTGTATTCACCACGTCGACCTGATCGTTCGCTAGGTTCAGCTGCACATGCAAAGGCTCGCATGCCTTCTTGGTTGCATAAAAAGACGCCTGCGTATCGTAGTCGGAACTCAGGATCTGCCACATCGTGCTTGGCCATGCGGGCTGCGTCATCCAGAGAAGGCGACCGCTGTTTGGCTGCCACAGATTCGCGTTCATGCCTTCGAAAATCGCGCGATGATCAACGTAGTTCAGCATCTGCGCTTTTCGTTCGAAGTCTGCGAGGTCTGTCGCCGCACCGAACTCGCTTTCGATCGCGTTCATGAATGGTCCTGTCATACCATTCCCGCTTGCGTGCCAGTCGTGGTACGCCCACACATCGTCCATCGGCCACTGGTCTTCCTTCGGAGTTGTGCTCTCGAATGACTCAAGCGTAGACATCGATGGAGTACCCGTTTCCACGGAGAAGCCCCGGTTCAGCGTTGTGTAATAAAGCGGCGGCTCCTGGTAGCTGTAGGGCCCGCTCTGCTGAAGATTCACTTGATTCGAACTCGGCGAATAGAACCGTGTTCCATCGAGCGTCCGCACCAGCTCTTCCAGCCCCTCGTTGAGGATTGGCTGCGGAACGCCTTCATTGCGCCCGCACCAGAGAATGATCGATGGATGATTGCGGTAGCGCTGAACAACATCCGCCGCATTGCGCAGAAACAGAGCAGGGTCCTCAGCTTCTACGTTGTAGTCCTGAGTGGACTCCCAGAAGTCGTTCCAAACCATCATTCCGTACTCATCAGCGAGTTCGTAGAACGTCTCCTCGGTATTCTGTCCAACCCAGTTGCGAATGATGTTCAAGTTGGCGTCGCGGTGCAAGCGAAAGTACGGTTCAAGGCGCTCGCGGGAAACTCGCTTGCGGGCATCATCCATTCCCCAGTTGCCTCCGCGGGCTGCTATGCGAAGGCCGTTCACCTTGATCACCAGGTAAGGCGCGGTGCCGTCGCCTGGCATGCTCTCGATGGCCGGGGAGTGTTCCGCACCGGCCGGAAGCGACGACACCACCGTCTTATAGTGGTAATCGCTTCGTTGTGCCTCCGCGACTCCCAACGCTGCTGCATCCGCGCTCGCGATCTCACGCATGCCGCTATGGCTAACGTCGATCAAAGGAGAAGACGCGTGAAGGTCTTCGCTCGGAGTGAACTCAACGCGCCGCAAGTGTCCCGTCGCATCAAGCAGGCTGAGTTGGTAGGTAATCTCGCGAACTCCGAATCGAAGTGAGCGTGTGTCGGAAACTTCGTGATGCGTCTTCAGCTGAATGTTCGCCGTGTAGAGTTCAGGCTTGCCATAACCGTTCGGCCACCAGAGCCTTGGATGCTGTAGATTCAGGGCCGGAAACTCGACAGGTGTCAGTGTTACTAGACTCTCGCCAGGAGGTACAGTAGCGACCTTGTGAACAGAGACGGAATCGATGCTGGCATCGATGACCACCTCCATAGGTGTAGCGGAGTTGTTGCGGACCGGCACATTCAACGTGATCGCAGCCGAGGATGTGTCATGGTGACGAAAGCTCGTGAGCACCTGAATGTCTCCCAGCTTTGCTTCTCCGGAAACGGTCAGCGTCACGGGTTGCCAAATGCCTGAATCGCGATCGCGCATCGCGGGAAGCCAGTCCCATCCTTCTGTGGCCAGGAACGTTGGGCCGTCAAGCTCCATCGATCCGCCGTTTTCGCCAGGTCCTCCACGAATGGATTGTTCCTGCGGAATGCCCGGATGAGGCGGCGGCGAGATCTTTACCGCAAGAACATTCTCAGCACCCGCTTTCAGGGAGCCCGTGACGTCGAACTTGCCGCGCAGGAAAGCGCCTTTGATGGTGCCCAGGCTACTGCCGTTGAGCCACACCTCAGCCGCATAGTTGATGCCCGCGAAGCTGAGCTCGACACGATCCCCCGGATCATGAGCCATGCCGTCAGGCACGCGAAAGACATTCCGGTACCAATACTGCTGTTTGTTCAGCGTCTCCGGAATAACAAGGTTGTTGAGACCATAGTACGGATCCGGATAAACGCCATCGTCGATCAGCGTTGTCAGCACGGTGCCTGGGACTGTAGCGCGCATCCAGTCAGCGCCGGGGTAATTTGCTGTTGATACGCGCGCTCCGTCCGCTGCCACGAGAGGGGCCTCACGCATTGTCCACCCGTCACTGAAGGTCCATTCCGCGGACGCGCTTTGCCGAAGCGACTCCCCTGGAGGCAGCCGCTTAAGGGCTACCGGTGCCGAAAACGCGCCACGGCCTGCGGGCATCTGGTCGGGATCCTGCGGATTGCGGTATCCAGCCTGCGCATGGGTCTGGAACGGCCACGGCTTCGAGGCTTCAGTGAACGACAGTAGCTTGAAGTCAGGCGGCCTCATCGCAAGCTGCTTCACCTCACCTGCGGAAAGTGCACGCCGCAGTACTAGGAAAGAGGCAACGGCTCCGCCGAAATGCTCGCTTTGCTGTGGGATCAACACGGGCGGACCAATCTGCAACACGGGCGTGACTGTGCCAAGTGCCAGTTCACCCGAAGCAACATTCACGCCGTCAAGATAGAGTTCTTCCTGTCTTCCATGGAAGGTGGCGGTCAGCAAGTGCCACGTATCGACCCCTAGTGGCGTGTTTGCCGTCAAAGCGTTCCGAGGACCTTCCCAAAGCGCCACCTTTCCTGCGTCAACAGCTAAGTACCGTGGGTACTCCTCTGTGACATTCCCTAAACCCGCAATCAGTTCCAGGTCGCCGGCAGCGTCATGGGTACGAAACCAGCAGGAGAGCGTCCACGGCGAGTCTGGCTGTAGTAGCGTGTCATGCGTTTGCTTTAGTTCTTCGCGTATGCCCGTGCCTCCGGCAAGGATGATCGCGTTGTAGGGGCCGTATTGCGGAGGATCTATGGTCGGCAGTTCCTGCGCCTCAATCTGCATACCGGCGAGTACACTCACCGCCATCAGAGCGAAGAATGCAACGAAAGCTGTTGACGAACCGACGGCAGTAAAGGCGTCGAGCAGGTGTTTGTAAAGTCGTTTCATAGGATCGGAAGATAACGATAACACTGCGATGAGCTCAACCGCTCGCTTCCTGCAGTGCTGGACCGCAGTCAACGAAAATGATCTCTCTTCCGTGGTCTGCGGTCGATTCAACACGCCACGCGGCAACATCGCCAACAGCCTTGCAAATGCTGATTTTGATAACGATAACTTTTGCACTTGACGACTTTACATTCCGGACGCAATAATCCTGTTCGCAATCAAACGAGCGAAATGAGCGGCGTCGAAACGGGGCCATACTGACTCGCAATTGTGATCGTTATCAAGCCGCGCTCGTGAGCGGTGTTGTCGGGAGTGATTTAAATGAAGTTATCGTTCAGCGCCGCAGTCGCCAGAAGCCTCGCCGGAATTCTCTTCGCAGGGAGTCTGGTGCTCGGATCGTCTTCGCCGGCCCAGGAAACAACTGGAACAGTGAGCGGCATCGTCCACGATGCAACTGGGGCGATCATCCCGCACTCCACTGTCATCCTGAAAAACTTGCAGAACAATTCTGAGCGTAAGGTGACGAGCAATGGCACCGGAAACTTCTCCATCGCTTCCGTTTCATCCGGTCTTCAATACCGGGTCACAGTAACCCACGATGGCTTCTCAGGCTGGGAATCGCAGCCGTTCGCCATTCGTCCCGGCGACCTGGTGGACTTCAAAGATATTCAACTTGGCGTGGGATCGGTTGCTTCCGAAGTCACTGTCGAAGCGGAGGCAAGCCAGGCGGTTAAGCCTCTGGATACACCGGAACGAAGCGACATCCTGACGGCCAAAGACCTGGCGACGCTTTCGATTGAAGGGCGCGATGCGACCGAGCTCATCCGCACGCTTCCGGGCTTCTCCCTGGTCAATCCGGGACTGAACAATCAAGCGCCGAACGACAGCGTTGTCGGCGTCAACAGCGCATCCACTGGAAGCTACTCCGCGAACGGGACTGGCGTGACCGGAATCGCAACCATTCTTGACGGCGTTTCACTGGTCGACATTGGCAGCAACTCAACCACGGTGCAAACGATGAACTCCGAAATGGTCCAGGAGGTGAAGGTCGACTCGTCGAACTTCAGCGCCGACTATGCTCACGGCCCGGTAGTTATCAATGGTGTTACGAAGGCCGGCACTGCCTCGTACCATGGCGAAGGATACCTCTACGCTCGCAACACCGTGCTGAACGCCAATGACTGGTACAACAACTTTCTTCAGCTGCCGAGGCCTGACGGTCGATTCTTCTATCCAGGCGCCACCTTCGGCGGCCCGCTCTGGATACCGCACACCCGCTTCCACCGGGCCAATGCCAAGCTCTTTTTCTTCGCGGGATTTGAATATGTCAGTCAGCTGTTCTCTCCTGAAACGCTCGGCGCGTACGTTCCGACGATGGCCGAGCGCAACGGCGACTTCAGCACCGCGTCCTTGAACGCTCAGCTTTGCGGAGCGCGCCCTGATGGACTCGTGAATCAAAATGCAATCCAGCCGATGTGCAACGGTGAGAATTTCCTGCCGAGCGGCGCGTCGGTCGCGAACGGCAATCTCGTCGGCTTGGGCAACGCCAGCGGCAACGCTCTGTTGAACTGGCTGCCGCTTCCGAACGCCGACCCATTCACGAACAGCTCCGGCTACAACTACGTGCAGGAAGTCCTGCAGCATCAGGATGGCTCGATGTTCCACACCCGCGTTGATTACGCGATCAACGACAACAATAAGTTGTGGGCCACCTATGGTCGTCAGTCGCAGGTCACGCAGGACCCCGTCGCCTTCGGCTACGCCCCCACTGACTCCGTACTGTTTCCTGGCAATGTGTCGACAGGCGATATCTCGAATATTATCTCGGTGACGTACACGCATGTGTTCGGTTCCACGGTCACCAATGAATTCAATGCCGCGCTCTCGTTGATCAGCAATCCTGCGAACGAAGCCAATCCTTCCGCGGCGGGGCGCTTCACAATCAATGGCTACAACTGCAACAATCCTGCCAGCCGTGCCAACGGCACGTGCGGTAATGCAGGCAAAGGGAACTTCAATTACCTGGGCGAATTCAAGAACGCCGGTGATTATTCGGTTCCGGCGCTGCAGGATTACAGCGAGCTTGGTTATCCGAATGTGTTGATGCCTGGTGGCTTCTACAACAACCAGGTTCATCTCAAGAAGGAAATCCCCGATGTGCAGGATGCCGTCACCTGGGTGAAGGGCCGCCACACATTCACCTTTGGCGCGTATTACGAAAAGGGCATCATCAACGGTCTCGCGGACTTCGGCACCGTGCCGCAAGGCGAGTACAGCTTCAACCCACAGACAAGTGGATACGACTACAACCCGAACGTAGGTCAGGCTGCGCAGTTTCAGGGCTGCGTCAATCCTGATCCGGCAGGAAACAGCCGAACTTCAGGTGCAGCGTACCTCGGGTCCTGCATCAACCCAAACGCAATGATGTATCTGGGCTACGCGGATACATTTACCCAGACAAACTTTGCCCCCGTCGTGGACATGCAGTACACCTCTCTCGCCGGCTTCTTCAATGACTCGCTGAAGGTCAAGCGGTTCACCTTCCAGCTCGGCGTTCGCCTGGAGCATCTTGGACCATGGGTCGACCGCCACAACAACGGACTGGCTACGTTCCAGCCGAACCTTTACGCATCGCAGTGCGCCGGCCGCGTCTGCGGAAGCGCCAATGATCCCGGCATCACCTGGCACGGCCTCAACAACTCCATCGGAAACTCCGTCAACAACCCGTCCACCATCTATGCTTCACCGCGCGTCGGTCTGGCCTGGGACATCACCGGTAAGGGAAACACGGTCATCCGCGGCGGATGGGGTATCTACCGCCATGAGGAAGAGTTCAACCCGTACGCGCTGGCGGCTTCCACGGCACAGGGCTACAAGACCACCTTCCAAACCGCCGGCACCCTGCCGCTCACGTTTGATCAGCTGGACAGCCAGTCGCCCGTCAACCCCCAGGACTTCAGTGTCTACACAATCGCCCAGAACGATACGGACCGGCCCACCTACTACGAGTACAACGGCGCTCTGTCGCAACGCCTTAACTGGGACAACCGCTTCTTGAACTATCTCAAGGGCTCATTGCTGGAGGTCGCCTACGTCGGGAGCAACAGCCAGCACCTCAGCACATACAACAACCAGGCAAGCGGATACAACGAAGCTTCAGACGCGAATTTGATTCCCGCCGGATTCTTTTTCCAGCCAAGCCCAGGTCCATCGGATTTGAGCTCCCTCACCGCCGGGGGCTTCACATTGCCGGACTCCATTGCAAGTCTTACACAGGCGGAGACGGACTTCTATCGTCCCTACCCCTTCTACAACCACATCTACACGCTGCGGCACAACTTCTACGCGAATTACAACAGCGTTCAGGTCAGCTTGAACAAGTCGTCAGGTCTGATTCAGTTCGGCGCTAACTATACCTTCTCCAAAAACCTCGCCACCGCTGCGACCTACAGCAACCTCATCCCTGATCCGCTCAACCTGCGCAATGACTACAACCCAACACCCTACGACCGCACGCAGGTCTTCAACAGCCATTACCTTGTGGATCTCGGAAGGCGCTATCACGGTGATCACAGGCTGCTCAGCGAGTCGCTGAACGGATGGCAGATTTCCGGAATCTCCAGTGTCCAGAGTGGCCCGCCCCTGGCCTCGGTGCAAGGCAACTTCGGCTTTGGTTACGGAGCGATCCAGCCATTACAAGTCGCGAGCACGCAACAGGAGTCGCGCACGGCCGAATCCACCTGCTCCAGCACGTACAACATCCCTGCGGATGCGAACGGCAACCACTTCTGCGTCACCAACGTGAACCCGATCGTCTGGCTAGGCACGCCCGACTATCAGCTGATGCCGACGGTTACGTGCAATCCCACCAGCGGCCTGTCCAGCAAGCAGTTCATCAATCCGACTTGCTTTGGCATTCCGCTTCCCGGCGGTCCGTCCGCGGGGACGTATGGCCAGAAGCTCGCAAACCAGACTGGCCAGGGCCAGGTTCGCCTCCCCTACATCCACGGACCCGCGTATCAGACTCACGATCTGACGCTGCTCAAGAACTTTGCAGTCGGCGAGCGGCATCTGCAACTACGCTTGGCGGCCTTCAATTTCTTGAACCATCCGCTCACCTCGTTCAACAACAACGACACAGGCAATCTGAATCTCGGCTTCCAGGGCGCCACGGCAGGCAAGCCGCTCGCCGTCACGGATCTGCTGCACCAAAACTTCGGTATTGCCGGAATCAAATACGGGTCCCGCCGCTTAGAGCTCGGCGCGAAATTCGAGTTCTAAGGTGCGACTCATGACGATCAAATCAAACGCAATCAGTGCTCCTCGGAGCGTCAGCAACCCTCGCCTCTGGCCTGCAACGAAAGCACCTCGCGCCATCAGCCAAGAGACACGAAAAGCGAACAGCGTTGGGTTCGCAACAGCAGTCAGGAATTGTTTGGAGGGTGTTTGTATGGGCATCGGGTCTGCATCGGACTTGCGCCGGCTTGTGCACAGGGCTTTTTCTATCTTTTTGATTGCCGCCGCATCCTCCGTGATTGCGGCTGCTCAAACGCCAATCACCACAGGATCGGTTGTTCCCGTGCAGCACGCTGCATGGAACCAGATCAATAAGGTGCAGGTCGCCAAAAACGGCAGTGTTGTCTTCCTCGACTGGGCCAATAGCGCGCTCTATCAACTTGCGCCAGGGTCAACCACGTTCACCACCATCGCCTCGGGCGCGCCCCTCGAAGCTTCAGGAACCTTCTGGAACTCCGGCATGACCATGGACGCGAAGGACACGATCTACATCACGGATCGTTACGGCGCGAACCACTTCTTTCGTATCCCCTACAATCCAGCCGACGGAACCTGGGACTTCACCGCCGCGAACGGATGGGGCTCGACCATCGGCGGCGGACTCAGCACCTACGATGTTGCGTTCGTTGACAGCGCGGCAAAGGACGGCAGCGGCACGCTGGTCGTGAGCACCGAAACCAGCCCTTCCATTTACACCGTTCCCGTGGACAACCAGGGCAACTGGGGCACCGCGGTCTCGGTCATCAAGGGTCTCAAAGCGAAGGCCTTCCGCATCGCCGCCGATGTAAATGGCAATATCTATTTCGTCGAAGACAACGGAGCCACTCCGGTGCAACGCGCGTCGGGCCTCTTCTTTATTCCGGCGGGCACCACCGGCATCGCCGGGGCGGGTGACGGATCGGCGGAGGCTCAGCTCGCGCGCATCGACCCCAACACCAGCACACAGGACTACGACGGCATCACGCTGGACGCTGCGGGAAACATCTACCTCAGCAATCAGACGGACACCACCGGCGGCGGTACCTTCAACGGCACCCTGATGATTCCTAACATCAGCGGAAGTCCGGTCGGCGTCACAGCGGCTAGCTTCGACTACGACCAGGCGACATTGATCACACCGGTGCAAAGCTCCGCGGGTGTTGCCTTCGATCCTCGCGGATACCTCTGGATTCCTACCGGCACCAGCGGCTGGACGCCACCCGGCTCCCTCGTCTACCCCGGCACGGCCAACGTCGTGCTGTGGGCGCCTGGCTCAACGAATCTCGGACCGTCTCCGATTGGAACAGCTGGCCCGACGGGAACCGTCTTCTTTACCTTCAGCAGCACCACCACCGCCGGCAACATCGTCTTCTCCCAGCCTGGCACAGGATCGGATTTCGTTCCCGAGGCCACCAATCCCATCGCCGACCCGACTGCCGCTGTGCCGCAGACAGCCTGCACGCCTGGAAAGCAATATCTTCCCTTGAGCACCTGCCCTTACTGGCTGGCGCTCGATGCGCGTGCGGTCGGAGGCGTTTCCGGCGAGCTTTCCATGCTGGACGCCACCAACAAGGTAATCCCCAACAGCCTCACCTACATCTCCGGCGTGGGCCAGGGCGCTGCCGTCGCTCTGCTCAACCCCACCACCGAAGTCCCGCTGTCGAGCGGCCTCGTCACGCCGCAGCAGGTAACGGGCGACGCGCAAGGCAACGTGTACGTGGCTGACTCAGGCCAGGGCAAAGTCTTGAAGTTCGCCCCAGGCAGCTCCGCACAGTCCACTGGTGCCTCCGTTGGCACAGGATTCAGCGCACCCACCGGCGTTGCCGTCGATGGCTCCGGTGACGTCTTTATCGCGGATTCCGGCAAGGTCTTCGAGGTCCCGTTTGTGAATGGCGTCGCCGGCGCGCAAATCGTCCTGCAGACCGGCTTCGGCACGAATCTAAAGCTGGCCGTGGACGGCATCGGCAATGTCTACGTTGCTGATCCGGATAAAGCACGCGTCGCCAAAATCTCGACCCAGAAGTCAGCCCCCGTGGTCGCCGCACTGACGACCGTCGGTTCCGCCTTAACCAAGCCCACGGCTGTTGCCACCGACAGCACCGGCGACCTCTTCGTAGCCGATGGCTCAAACCTGATCGAGATCGCGCAGCCGTTCGGCGTGCTCTCCTCCATTACCAAGAGCCTCGCCGCGCCCGTCACAGGATTGGCCGTCGAGCCGTCCGGCTCCGTTGAGGTCGCACAAAGCGGCGGCATCCTCCGCATCCCTCTGGAAGCCTCAGGCCTCAACTTCAACGACGCTGCCCCGGTCAACAGCGGTGGCGTAACAGCTCCGTCGGGCATCGGCTTCGATGGGCTCGGCAACTTGTACGCAACAGCCGCCTCCTACAACCTCAGCAGCGTTACGGCCACCGGCCCGGTCAACACGACCGTCACGACGCCCAACGTGTTGCAGGTCAGCAGCGCCTTCGTCAACTTCGGCATCGTCAGCACTCAAACAGAAAGCGACCCCACCGATGTGTACGTTTACAACATCGGAAACGCCGCTCTTACGTTCACTGCCGCTCCCACGTTCTCTGGGCCGAACGACAGCGACTACGAAATCGAAACAGACGGGCAGACCCCATGCGACGTCTCCGGCGGCACTGCCGTGGCTAGCGGTACGGCTTGCACGCTCGGCGTCACCGTCACCGCCGCGAACACGGGCGTGAGCCAGGGCACGATGAACGTGCCGACGAATGCGGTCAACGCGCCTTCGGCATCGGCCACGCTCGAAGCGTTCTCGCAGAACAACCTCTGCCGGACACAAACAGCGATCATGCTGAACCCAGCCACGGGAGTCATCTATCCGGGCAGCACACAGGTAAGTGCAACCACATCTGCTGTGGATCCCACCTGTGCTCCAGGATTGCAGCCCACCGGCGGCAGGATCACTCTCACGTTCACGCCGCAGGCTAAGGGCGCGTCGCAGATCGTGTACACATCGACGCTCACGAACGGTCAGGCTACATTCTCCGCAAAGAATCTCCCTGGTGGAACGTACTTCACCTACGCCAGCTACAAGGGAGACACAACCTTCGGCGGCAGCTCCAGCTCGCGCACCTTCACCTTCACCGTGGCCCCCGCTACACCGAAGGTGACGCTCACACAACCAAGCAACATCACTCCGCTCAACGGCGTGTACTACGTCCCGATCGGCAACAGCGTAACGTTGCAGGCGAACGTCAGCTCGACGGTTGGAACGCCTGTCGGGACGGTCACCTTCCTCAACGGAACGCAGGTTGCCGATCCCGCGCAGGGCGCGGTCACCCTCGACGGCAGCGGTAACGCGGTCTTCAATACCAAGAACCTTCCTGCCGGAACATACAGTCTCACGGCCTCGTACAACGGCGATTCCAACTTCGCGGCAACGGCTTCTCCGGCGGTCACGTTCCAGGTCATTCCGCCGAGTCTGTTGATCACGGCGAGCCCTGCCGCGATGTCGATTCCCGCAGGTACGGCCGGCCAGGCCACGCTTACCCTCACCTCACTGGTGGGCTTCGCTGCCACGCCGCTTGTAGGTGGCGGCGGCGTATTCATCTCCTGCGACAACACCACCGTTCCCAAATACTCGGAATGCACCTTCGATGTGCAGCAGATTATTGTGCAGGCCGGGAGCACCGGGACAACCACCGTCACCATCACCACGAACATACCGGTGAACGTGGCCGCTGTTCATTCCGGTCCTCCGACAACGTTCCTTGCCGGCATGTTCGGCCTCGGGGTGTTGGGCCTCGCGCTGCGGCGGCGGAACAAACGCGATCGCGGGGCGCTCACCCTTACCTGCCTCACGCTGCTGTTTGGCGCGGCCTCGGTTGGCTTGGTGGGTTGCACAAACTCCGGATACACGCAAACGCCGCCGTCGCCGCATGTCGTCACGCCGTCGGGTACGTACAACGTCAGCTTCGTTGCCCGCAATCCGGTCACCGGGCAGATCGTCTCGCTTCCGTTCACGCTCCCGGTAACGGTGAAGTAGGTATGTTTCAGCAACAGGAATAGGCATCCGGAAGCTCTCGCTTCCGGATGCCGGTAACAAGTCAACACAGGCGGATCGGATCCGCGAGAAAAGGTTCAGGGGTTCGGAGAAAATGTTCATGTCCACCTTCTCGTTTCTAACGCTGCGCAAGGCTGCGGGGCTCGCCGCCACCGCTCTGCTCTCCTCGGCATCTTTGTGCGCCCTCGCGCAGGTTCCGGCCGTTGTCTCGGTGTACGGTGCAACCGTCCCGCATAACGAGCAGTATGGCGCTCCTTGGCAGACAGCCGTGTCGAATCGCGGCGATTTTCTCCTCTACGACTTCAAGACGGATGCGCTTTACGAGTACCCGGCGAACGGCGGCCCTGAAATCACCATTGCCGCATCGGGCGTTATCGCGGGTGGTTTCACGAATTCAGGTATCGCCGTCGATCCGCGCAACAACAATCTTTATCTTGACAACAACTACAACGGCGGCCTCATCGAGTTCCCGTTTGACGCGGCCACTGGACGGTGGGATCTTCCACGGCAAACTGTGGCCAGCGGTCTTAACGGAAATTTGGGCGGGACCTGCGGCAACTACTTTCAGGGTGCGGGTCTGGCGATCAACAGTAACGGAGTGATGGCTGTCGCCACGGAAAACGGTTGCGGCGTTGAAATTTTCACGGTACCCATCGATGCCTCAGGGAACTTTGGCGCAGCAACGCCCATCGTCTCGAACATGAAAGCGCGCGCAAAAACCGTGGCCATCGACAATGCGGGCAACATCTCGTTCAACGAGGATGCTGGGGGCCAGGTCGGTATTCTCTTCATCCCCGCGGGCACCACGGGCCTCGCTAACGACAGCACAGTCAAGGCCATTTTCAACAATCAGGACACAACAAAGCCCCCCGTCAACAATGTTCAGGGTGTCACAGTCGACCAGAATGGCAACCTGTACATCGCTGACGCGAATGTTGGCGAGTACTACGTGCCGCTCGAATCAGGGGCGCCGAATCCAGCGCACCAGGTCCTCATATCGCCCATTGGCGCAAGCGGCGGTCCGAGCTTCGACCCTCTTCGCCAGGTGCTATTTGTTCCCGTTCCCAACGGCGGAACAATCAAGGATCTCGAGGAGTTCTATCTCAGCCGGGTCGAATTTGGCAGCGCCGCCCCTGGCGTAGCCGCCACTCCGCAGGGTCCAACGTACTACTTCAACGCACCGACGACTCCGTACACCATTGCCATTCACGAAAATGGGAGCACCGCAAACTTTGTCATCAATGACCTCAGCAAGTGCGGAATCACATTCACAATGGATGCGCAAGGCCATCCTGTAGAACAGGCCACAGCCTATCCCGCCGGTTCCACGTGCTCGCTCGCCGTCACGTTCACACCACAAACCGTGGGTGACGTCTCAGCCACGCTGGTGATGCAGGATCAAAGCGGCAACATTCTTAACACCACATACCTCCACGGAGTGGGTCAGGGTTCGCGCGTTTCGACCTTCCCGGCAACCGAGACCGCAATCGGTACAGGCTTGAAAACTCCATTGCAGATCGCCTCGGACCGCTCCGGCAATTTGTATGTTGCCGATAGCGGCCTCGCGCAGGTTGTCGAGTTCGCAGCCGGTGCAACGGCAACATCGACCGGGGCGGTGGTCGCCTCTGGTCTGACTGCGCCAACAGGGGTGGCGGTGGATGACACCTTGGACGTCTTCATTGCGGACAGCGGAAAGCTCCTCGAAGTTCCCTATAACCTGGTTGGAGCGAAAATGCCCCCGGCGCCTTCGACGGTTGCTACGGGCTTCGGCACAAACGTCAAGCTGGCCGCGGATGGCATCGGCGATGTATTCGTCTCTGACCCCGATCATGCGCGCGTCCTGCGCCTCCGCAACACGCTCTACGGCCTCGTGCAGACGGAAATGGATGGGTTTACGCAACCGTCAGCCATTGCGGCTGCGGGCAACGGTGATCTGTACGTTGCGGACGGCCAGAACCTCGTTGCGTATACCAGTTCGCACGCGGGCACTGTCGTGGTCAACACACTGTCCGGTGTTACCGGCCTTGCGGTCGATCCTTCCGGGTCGGTCTATGTCACGGAAGCCGCCGGAACCTTCCGCATCCCCAACGAGAACGGCACACTGAATGCCGCGGACCAGGTGATGGTTGCCACCGCTGCAAAGGCGCCGGCTTCGGTTGCGCTCGATCCTTCGGGTAATGCGTATATCGCAGACAGCGCGGCGAAGGACATCGACTTCGTCGGCACAAACGGTTCGCTCAATCTCGGCACCCTTCCATCCACGACCTCAACATCCACCGCAAACGCCACGGTTACGAACACCGGCAATCTCCCGCTCAACGTTACCGGCTTCACCAGCACCGCTGACTACAGCGCCACATCGACTACCTGCACGACCGCAGCTGTCTCCGTCGGCACAACCTGCTCTGCCACCATCACCTTCAATCCCGGGCCCGGAGACGATGGCAGCCTGCCCGGTCAGATCGCCGTCCAGAGCGATGCAACCACATCCTCAGCGCTCATCAACCTCATCGGCGTCGGGGCACAGCTTGCGACCTCGAAGACAAGCGCGGTCCTCAACGGCACACCGGTTTCGGCTGTTGTCTCCCTCACCGCGACCGTGGTCTCGACATCCGGTACCGGCGTCGCGCCCACCGGCACCGCGACCCTGACCATTTCCGGCAAGGATGCGGGCGGCGTCACAATCGCCCCTATCGTTGTCACGCAGCCGTTGACGAATGGCGTCACGACCTACAATCTGACGCAGGTAGAAGCGGGCTCCTACACCTTCACCGTTCTCTACAACGGGGATCGCGTCTACGAGCGCTCGAACACCGCGCCCGCGGTTACGGTGGCGCCCGCCGCCGCGATCATGACGCAACCGCCAACCTCGACTCTGCCTACCTACGTCCTCTCCAGCTCCAACACTGCGCTGGAGCCGACAGACGGGTCCGCCGTCCCTCTGTACTACGTGTACCAGGCGAAGATCAGCTCCACGAGTGGCAATGCGTTGGTCGGCGTTCCGGGCTACAACGACAAGGGCGCTCTGGTTTCGGTCAACTACGGCACTGTCGCCTTTCAGCAGGGGACAGGAACGGCGCCGTGCACCGCTTCGGTCGGAGCCGATGGCACCGTGTTGTTTCAGACCGATTGCCTTTCGGTTGACACCAGCAACAATCAGCTGCCGAACCTGTTCAGCACCTTCACACTCACGCCGATCTTCACCAGCCCCGACTACAAGAGTGTGACCGGAACACCCTTCACGCTTACGGCTCTGCGCCACCCGGTCGTTGTGATCTCGTCCAGCAGCCCGTCGCTCAACATCACGGACGGTTCACCCGCCTCCACAACTCTGACCATGACCTCGTTGCTTGGGTTTGGCGTCGTCGGCGCGATTGGTTCCAACAATGGAAACAACTACACTCTCCCCGTCGGCATGTCCTGCGACGGTCTGCCCGCGCACGCTACGTGCAGCTTCAGCTATCCGACGCCTGACCCGTCCGATCCGAACTCCGTGGATGTGACACCCACCGCGCCGGGCACCGTAATCATGACGGTGAACACGAATGTTGCCGTCGGCACAACGACGAGTTCACTCAACCCGCAGAGCAAGACATTCCTCGCGATGCTCTTCGGGGTCGGCTTCCTTGGCTTGGCGTTCCGGAAGAAGAAGTCATTCCGCTCCCGCCTGACGACTTCGCTTAGCTTGCTGCTCTTCAGCGGAGTCATCGTCAGCATGTCAGCCTGCGGTGGCGGCACGAACACCGCTCAACCTGTGCTCAACACTCCTGCCGGCACCTACACAGTCACCGTTTCTGCAAAGCAGGTGGGAAGCAAAGTCATCGCCGGAACGCAAGCCGGAACGACCGTTACCGTCTACGGCAGCGGCAACCTCATGTCCCTTCCGTTCACCGTGAGTGTCGTCGTCAAGTAAGTCAAAGAACCTTCCACTGGGCGGGAGCATCATCGTCCCGCCCCTCTTCTTCCTTGCCGCCCTTTGCAAGCTTTTTTGGAAGCAGCGCACAGACCCCCTATCAAGCCCTCCAAAGCATGTTTGTTATCGATATCAGAAGGTCGCAAAATGACGATTCGAATACCCCGCTCCTTCACTGCTGCGCTTCATCAACTCGTGATGAGGAAGCGCCCTGTTCATGTCGCGTCCCTCGTTGCGTGCGCATTCGGCAGCGCTCTTGCCACTGTAAGCGCATCTGCGCAGAGCCTGAGCGGGTTTAACTACAACGGCCAGGTATATGTCTCGTACCAGGCAAATGAGTACCAGCAGACCCCGCAAGGGCCGCAAGGCCTCGCCGCCATCCGCTCCACGGGCGCCAACTACACAGCCATCGTCGTTACGCAGTACGAGCAGACCTACACTGCGAATACGATCGCTCCTGAGACAACGACCACGCCAGGGTATGACAGCACGAAGGATTCGCTCTCACCCACCGACGACGCTGTCGTTGCCGCAATCAAGAACGCGCAAGCACAGGGTCTTACGGTCTTTTTGAAACCACAGGTCGATTCGCTCGACGGCGTTTTCCGCGGGAGTTTTGCTCCCACTAACCCAACCGCCTGGTTCGCGAGCTATCAGACGTTCATTCTCCACTACGCACAGCTCGCTTCGGCAAACAACGTCGGCGGCCTGGTGATCGGCACCGAGCTAGCCTCTTTGAGTAAGTCCACGTATGCCGCGAATTGGGACAACATCATCGCGCAGATCCGCGCGAGCTATCCCAATCTGACGCTCGCATACGGAGCCAACGCAACGAGTGCTACCGATGAATTTACGACCGTATCCTTCTGGGACAAAGTCGACATCATTGGTGTCGATGGATATTTTCCGCTTACCAACCATGCGGATCCGACCGTTGCTGAGTTGGTCGCGGCCTGGACAGACAGCAAGAGCGGCTTCAACATCGTGGCCGCGTTGAAGGCCTTGCAGAGCAAGTACAACAAGCCGCTGATTTTCACGGAGCTCGGCTATGTCAGCGCTGCTGGAACCAACGAAGCTCCGTATGCCTCCGCCGCATCAGGCGCGGCTTACGACCCCACTGAGCAGGAGAATTGCTATGAGGCCTTCTTCGAGGTGTTCAGCCAGCAAAGCTCGTGGATGAAGGGTGTGTTCTGGTGGGCGTGGAACGTGTCGCCGCCCGGAAGCAATGATCGTGGATACACACCACAGAACAAACCCGCCGCCACGACGACGCTGCCGAAATGGTTTGGTTCAACCACGCCATCATTTACGATTACGCCTTCCAACTCGACCGTTGCTATCGGCGGCGGCCTCAACATCACCGATACGATCTCCGTCACAAATCTAGGAGGTTTCACCGGAGCGGTCACACTTGCCGCAACGGGTCTGCCGGCGGGGGTAACAGCATCCTTTGCGGCCGGCAGTGTTACCGGTACGCAGGTACTTACGCTGAGTGCCTCAAGCAGCGCAACAACAGGACCAGCGAGTGTCACAGTCACGGGTACTTCCGGCAGTCTCACGGCATCGACCGCAATCGCGCTTACGGTACAGGCTCCGAACTCTCAGTCCATCAGCTTTGCCACGCCGGCCCCGCAAACTGTTGGCACACCGCTGACGCTCAGTGCAACGGCAACGTCGGGACTTCCAGTTGCGTTTACTTCTGAGTCGTCTTCCGTTTGCACGGTGAGCAACACTACGGCCTCGTTTCTTACAGCCGGTACATGCACGATCACCGCTTCACAGGCGGGGAACTCAACCTACGCGGCAGCAACTCCGGTTGCGGTCAGCTTCCAAGTAAGCGCTGTGGCTCCCGTTCCGGTTCCAGCTGCGGATGACATCATTGTGAGTCAGGTGAATTGGCTCGATCCGCTGACCGGATATGTGCAGACCAGCAACAACGCCACAGGCGGAAGCTTCGCGGCCAATACAGTCGGGCAGGTCGCTGTCGCCGATACAAACAACCTCATTCTGATCAACGCGCTGACCGGCAGTGCTACGACGCTCGGTGCCTGGTCGGGCGCGAGCGCAGTCGCAGTCGATGCGAAGAATAACCTCTACGTTGGAACGTTGTATGGTGCTCCGGCGGTCCTCGTGAAGCTTCCATACACTGGCGCCTCGACCAATGGCGGCTATGCTGCCTTCGCCGCGCCGACGGCCAGCACACCAGTTTGCACGACCGCAAGCACCACGGAATGCACCGTCTCTGCGGTTGGCTCCGTGTACCCAAGTGCACTTGCGTTCGACGCCACCGGGGACCTTTTCTGGGTCACGTCAAGCTCCAGAGCAACGTCCGGAAACAGCATCTACGAATGCACCGCGTCATGTCTGGCTGGCAGCGGCAGCCCTGTCCAGATCTTTCAGGAACCCACGGCTTCGACACCACCTTCATCTTCATCAGGACAGCTACTGATCGGTGGGATCGCCATCGATCCTTCAGGAAACATTTTCTTCACGGACTCGTCCAGCTACGTCAACACAGCAACGTACAGCTACACGAGTTTTTCTTCCAATCTGAATGAATTGCCAGTCAGCAGTGGTGCAGGTTACGGTGGCCTCACCACCGGCTACGCGGGAGCACCATCGGTGCTTTACACGCTGACTCCCGCCTCGGTCGGCCCATACAACAATGAAGTAGACGCGGTGACGATCAATGCATCCACCGGCACCGTGTACTTTGCTGATCAGAGTGACGGCACGTACGCCTTTCCGAACGATGGCCATGCCATACCGACTGCAAACGGAATGCCTACCGCGATGTATGCAGTGTCTTTGCAGGGTGCGAAGACACTCACAATCGACGGCGGCGGCAATCTATATGTCGCGGCGTCTTCATCCGCACTCAAGAGCAGCGGTGCAGACACCGTAGGCCGCATCTCCCTGGCGACGGTGACTGTGCCTGCTTCTGCTGTCAATACCGCGGTCTCGCCGTCGGCGACGGTAAATCCAGTGACGACGCTTCTCAATGACGTCGCATGCTCTTCGATGCCGTCGCCTTTTGTGACTTTCGCCGCTGGCGCGAGCACGACAGCGAGCGCAACGGTCACTGCTTCGGGCAGTTGTACATCCACGCTGACCGGTGGCGCAGCCTTCGCAACGAACGTCAGCTTCACTCCACTGACGGGAGGCTCAGACAGCATCGGATTTACAGCTACGGATCAGTCGAGTAACACCGCTGCCATCACGGTGACTGGAGTCGGTCAAGTACAGGTGGCTGCTCAGACAATCACGTTCAACAATCCTGGTCCGCAGGTCGCGGGGTCGACGCTGACCTTGTCTGCGTCGGCGAGTTCCGGGCTGACCGTTGCTTTCACTTCGGCAACGACGAGCGTGTGCACCGTATCGGGCTCAACCGCAACGTTTCTGATGGCGGGTACCTGCACCATTGATGCAAATCAATCCGGCAACGCGTCCTACTCCGCCGCGCCGCAGGTGCAGGACAGCTTTACCGTAAACCCGGCTCCAACTTTTACCTTATCCGCGGCATCACCAAGCCTGCCGCTCACACAGGGCAGCACCGCGACGGACGTAATCACCATCAACGCCGCAAACGGCTTCGCCGGTGCCGTCGCTCTCACCGCAAGCGGTTTGCCGAGCGGAGTCTCAGCCTCGTTCTCAACCAATCCCGCGACGGGCTCGAGCACGCTCACACTTACTGCTACAAGTAGCGCTGCTACGGGAGCAGCCAACGTGACGGTCACGGGAACATCAGGTTCACTCACGGCATCCGTCCCCGTTGCACTCACGGTGAACGCGCCACCCAGCTTCAAGCTTGCGGCGGCAACGCCATCACTATCAGTCGTTCAGGCGAACAACGTGACGGACACAATCACGATTACTCCGTTGAATGGCTTTAGCGGCCCTGTCACTCTGAGCGCCTCCGGGCTGCCCAGCGGGGTAACAGCAACTTTCGCCACGAATCCGGCCACGTCCAGCAGCGTCCTGACCCTGACGGCCACCGCTTCGGCTGCGTTGGGTACAACAAACATCACCATTACCGGCACGAGCGGAACGTTGAGCACCGCGACACCCGTTGCCCTGACAGTGTCAGTTCCGGCGAGCTTCACGCTGACTGCTGCCTCTCCGTCCGCGTCTGTTCTGCAAGGCGCGACAGCATCAGAGACCATCACCGTAAATAGCGCAGGCGGATTCAGCGGGAATGTGACCTTATCTGCTTCCGGTTTGCCGAGCGGTGTCACGGCAACCTTCTCAACAAACCCGGCAACCAGCACAAGCCAACTGACGTTTACGGCAGGGAGTACAGCCGCGATTGGATCGTCTACAGTGACAATCACAGGAACCTCCGGTGGACTCACTGCTTCGACGACAGTGTCGCTGAGTGTCAGCGCTCCGCCGAGTGTGACAGTCACCCCGAACGCTTCGAGCATCACGGTAACTCGCGGCACCCCGGCAACGGAGACGATCAGTGTTGCTGGGTCCGGCGGCTTCACGGGTACCGTGTCGCTTACGGCTGCGGTAACCTCCTCGCCACAGGGAGCTCAGGATCTTCCAACGCTTACCTTTGGCACCACGGGTACGGTGAACGTAACAGCGACCGGCGGCGGCTCTGCAACGCTGAGCATCACCACGACCCCTCCATCCACAGCTTCGGTCTCGTTTCCTAGGGAGCGCAACGCAGCGCTACAGTTCGCCAGTGTGGCATTGGCTTCGTGGTGCCTCTTTGGACTATGCATAAAGCGGCGCAGATCGTTGAAGTTGTTTCTGTCTATGCTCAGCTTCGTTGTCCTGGCGGGTGCGACTGGTTGTAGCGGGAACAGCAGTACGACTCCGCCCAATTCGCCGCTCAATCCGGGAACGACACCGGGTGTCTACGCAGTAACGGTAACCGCCACGTCCGGTGCGGTCAGCACGAATTCGGTGATACAGATTACGGTGCAGTAACTGACAGGAGACTCAGCGCGTTGGCAGGGCCGCGAAGGGATAGCAGATCCCCTTTGTGGCCTTCGTCGTTTACGCCAGGCTGCTCAGCAGCGCGTTTCCGCTACCCGCAAAGAGAGCTAAGATGACTCAAGTCGATGGGTGCTACCGGCATACTGAGGAGTGAATGCGAGCCCCTGTCGTGGCGCTTCAAGCAGCAGCTCTTCCTGACCCTATGACACTTGAAGGCACATTCAGACCTCTGCTGAACCGCGTCGCAATCGTTACTGGTGCGACCTCCGGTCTTGGCTGGGCTACCTGCCTGGCGCTGTCCGCTGCGGGTGCGAGGATCGTTGCAACGGGGCGCCGGGAGGAACGACTTCAAGCTCTCAAGATAGAGATCGAGCTTGCCGGCGGGAGCTGCTTGTGCGTCCCTGGTGATGCCACAGATTGCGAGACATCCACAACTGCCGTGTCCAAAGCGTTGGACGTGTATCAGCGGTTGGACATACTCATCAACAGCGCCGGACAAGGCATGTACAAGAGCCTGCAAGATACGACGACTTCGGATTTTGACCAGCTGATGAGCAGCAATGTACGGAGCACCTTTTTATTTACGCGAGCTGTTGCTCCAGTCTTTGTCGCTCAGCGTGCAGGCGTCATCATTGTTATCTCATCAGTCGTAGGGCTATCCGGAGCGGCAAACGAAGCCGTTTACAGCGCCACGAAGTTCGCTCAGGTCGGTTTTGCGCAGTCGATGGACGAGGAGCTGCGACCCTTTGGAGTCAAGGTCTGCGTGATTTGCCCTGGAGGCATGAAAACCGAGTTTGCGGTCGGTAACGGGCGAGTCGCCGAAGAGGTCGCCGCATCCTGGATGATGGAAGCTTCCCAAGTCGCTGATACAGTCGTGTTCACCTGCTCGCAGCCGGCCAATGTCAGGATCCCGCAGATGCTGGTGCGCCACATGGGCCGGCCGCCTTCGTGACAATGTCAGCATCGACAGCGGCGTTCGGCCACTCATCTCTAACCAGACAACCACGTAGAAGCAGGAGACGGAAACAACATGATTTTAAAGGGAACGCCGCAACAGACACGCCGCCGATTTTTGAAGAGTTCTGCCTTGGCCGCATCCGCGATGGCGCTGCCGTCGCTGCCGCTTGCCTCGCAGTCAATGCAGGCCGATGCCCACATCGAGATCCTGCCTGGTGATCCGATTGGAACGATTTCACCTGAGATCTACTCCCACTTTATCGAACATCTGGGTGGCGTGATCTACGACGGAGTCTGGGTTGGCGAGAACTCCAAGATCCCGAATGAAGGAGGAATTCGCAAGTCTTTCATCGACACGATGCGTGCGGTAAAGGCGCCGGTGTTGCGCTGGCCAGGTGGCTGCTTTGCGGATTCTTACGACTGGCGCGATGGTTTAGGAGCGGCAAGCAAACGTCCGGCCCGGGCGGCGTTCTGGGACCAGCAGGATTCGAACCGCTACGGTCTGCACGAGTTTATGCGAACCTGCCGCCTGATCGGCTGCAAACCCTATCTAGCTGCGAATATCCGCACGCAGCCGGCCCGCGATTTCTATGAAGAGATCGAGTACTGCAATGCGCCGGCAGGCGATCTTTCGTCACACTCGGCCGCGCCTGCTATGCCGAACGCCGGTGCGGCGCAGCGTGCCGCCAACGGCGACAAACAGCCGTTCGATGTGAGCCTGTGGGGCGTGGGCAATGAGAGCTGGGGCTGCGGCGGCAACATGACACCGGAGGAGTATGCCGCTGCTTTTCGCCGTTACACCGCATGGACACCGAGCTATAGCGACACGCCGCTGCGTTTCGTCGCTGTTGGCCCCAATGGCGACGATGTGAATTGGACCGAGCGGCTCTTCAAGGCTTTGTATGCGAACCCGGAACGCCGAAAGCTGTGGGGACTATCGATCCACTACTACACCAGCGGCAGCGCAGCCAAGTTTGCCGCGGGTGACGCGCTGCAGTTCAGCAATGACGAATACTACGATCTTCTGACGCGAGGCAGCCTTATGGATAAGGTGATCAATGATCATTGGCTAGCGATGGGATCGACTCCGGGACAACCGAATGTGAAGCTCGTGGTGGACGAGTGGGGCGCATGGTACGGCAAGGGCACTGAGCTTGGCTCGAACTACAACCTGTCGCAGCAATCGACGATGCGCGACGCGCTGCTGACCGGCATCACCTTCGACATCTTCCAGCGCAATGCGGAGAAAGTCGGGGTGGCCGCCGTTGCGCAAAGCATCAACTGCATCCACTCCCTCATGCTGGCCCAGGGCGACAAGTTTACGGTGACCCCAACATTCCACGTGTTCCAGATGTATCTGCCGCATCGCGGTGCCACCTCCGTGCGCACGGAGTTCACGGCATCATCGATCGACAATCCGCTGGGCAACACGCCGATTCAGGTGGGCGGCAACAGCTACATCGGTCAGATTGCCCCAGTGCGAACTCTGAGTGGCCTCAGCGGATCGGCATCGGTTCCAGCTGGTCAGCCGAAGCAGCTCACCTTATCCGTCGTGAACCCGCATCTGGATCAGCCAAAGACCACCGAGATTCGGGTTCGCGGAGCGTCTGTCGCTTCCGCCACCGGTACCGTACTCGCGTCGCACGATGTGCACGACCATAACGACTTCGTTAATCCTGGCGCAGTACGACCAGCAAAGGCAGTCACCGGTGCTGCATCCGGCGGCAGATGGATGCATACGTTTCCACCGGCCAGCGTCACCACCCTGCTGCTGACGCTGAGCTAGAGCCCGGTTCTTCCTCTTGGACTCCTTTGAGCTACATGGGTTCCATGAAGAAGCGCTAGCGCGTTTCTATATCACTCACAGCGACGCCGACGAACGAGTCCGCGCAGCCGTAATACATCCACCACTTACCCTTGAAGAGGACAAGCCCCTCTGCGAACGTGGTGCCGGCAGCGTATTGTCCACTTCGTTCAAATGGCAGCTCCGGCTGAAACACGGGCTCGGTGGTGCGTGCGAGCAGGCGGGTTGGATCGTGGGGATCGAAGACAGCTCGCTCCACGCTATAGGCGCGAGGAGCTAGCTTCGCATCCGTGATTGCGGAGTCTGTAGCGTTCTTTGCGTTGTAGAGAACGACGATCCCATCGGTCGTCAGAAGCGGCGGTGGACCCGCCTCTGGAAAGCCACTGTCTGGCTGCTTGTCCCGATGATCCAGCACCACTAGCGGTTTCCCAGAGGCGTCCTCCACAGGCGTCCAGTGAATGAGATCGTTCGATCTCGCGAGCCGTATCGGATTCTCTCCCCAATACATCCAGTACGAGCCGTTCACACGCGCCGCAACAAGCTTGTCGCCGATACGTTCGGTCAGGATGCCTGCGGATTTGTATAGCAGTGTCGCGTATTTCCCGGTGTCTCCGAAGGCCGGACCATACTTCTCCCAGCGCGAAAGGTCAGCGGACGTTGCAATGCCGATTGAATAGGCAGAGCGTTTTCGCGACCACTGTGTGTACGTCATGACATACGTTCCATCCGGCGCTTCCACGATGCGTGGGTCTTCCACTCCGCCGGGTATCTCACGTGCAGCCTGTGCGTCGTTGGCCGCAAAGAAGACTGGTTGCGACTGCCGCTGGAAGTGAATGCCGTCTGTCGACATTGCGAGACCAAGCCGTGAAACATGCATGCCGATTCCGGCTTCACCACTGTCATCTTCTGCGCGATAGAGAACGTAGATTTTGCCATCGCGAACAACGGCGGCGGGATTGAAGGTGTGCAGCGCTTCCCAGCGTGTTGGCGTTCCGCTGACCGGATCATGAAATTCAGAGTTCCGATCAGGCGTGATTACCGGCGATGTAGTGGGGCGGGTCCAGCGTGTCAACGACTGAGCATAAGCAGCCGAAGCAAGCGCAAGTAGAAAGAGTGTTCTCACGCGGAATGATGTTGATACAGCCATACATTTTCTCCCATCAAGGCAGGACGACGTTAGGTCGTTCGCAGTGCCGTTCAAGCTATCAAGTACGCGCGCTGCCTTCACTTAGCGGAGATGCGCTCTCATCAATTTGCAGAATGCGATACCGAAGTTAGTTGTCAGCGCTTCGTTTGGAAATCCAAAAGAATCAAAGGATTGGTTCAGAACAATCCGATCGTTTAGGGCATCCTGCGACGCTTTCCTGAATCTTCGTTTATGCGCGTCGCATCCATAGAAACAACATACATCCGCGTATGTTTCCCTCACATTGCAATAACCACCTGCAAGGGAACAAGCAAGGAGCTTCTATGCGCTTTCAGACGAGACGCAATGCCGCGGGAGCGGGCGCGCGTGGCCGCAGTCTTCAGATCATCGCTTCTGTGGCAATTTCTGCCTTCCTGATTTTCCTTGCGACCGGCTGCGAAGGCAAACAGGCACCGCCTGCGCAAAGCCCTATGCCTGTATCAGTGATCACGGTTCAAGCAACCGATGTGGCGCTTAGAAATGAATGGGTCGGGACGCTCGATGGATACGTCAACGCGCAGATCCAGCCGCAGGTAAGCGGCTACCTCATCAAGCAGAATTATCGCGAGGGTTCTGTCGTTAGAAAGGGGCAGGTTCTCTTCCAGATCGATCCGCGCCCATTTCAGGCGGCGGTGGATCAGGCGCAAGGTCAGGTCGGCCAGGCTCGTGGAGCTCTGGGACAGGCGCAGGCGCAACTAGGCCTCGCGCAGATCAACGTGACTCGCGACACGCCGCTTGCAGAACAGCACGCGATCGCGCAGAGCCAGCTCGACAACGACAAGCAAATGGCAGAGCAAATGACTGCGAACGTCCGTGCGGCACAGGCTCAAATCGCGACAGCGCAGGCTGCAGTAGATACCGCGAAGTTGAACCTTGGATTCACTCAGGTTCGGTCGCTCATCGCTGGCGTTGCAGGGCAGGCGGCAACGCAGGTCGGCAATCTTGTCAGCCAACAATCTGTGCTGACTTCTGTCTCGCAGATGGATCCCATCAAGGTCTACTTCTCCATCAGCGACAGCGAGTATCTCGCGCTCTCGAACCTCAAAGGCAAAACAAGCGATCTCCTTAGCAGCGCCTCTGATCTCCCGCTGACACTAACCTTGTCAAACGGCGACAAGTTTCCGCAGAAAGGGCACATCATTTTCGTTGATCGTCAGCTAAATTCACAGACCGGCGCGATTCGCATTGCAGCCGCCTTCCCGAATCCCGGCAATGTTCTTCGCCCTGGCCAGTTCGGGCGCATCTCGGCTGAGACCCACGTGCAACACAACGTCGTCCTTGTGCCACAGGCTGCCATCCAGGAACTGCAAGGAATCCAGCAGGCTTATGTTGTCGGAGCGGATAACAAGGTCAAGGTCCTTAACGTCACGCTTGGCGCTCAGGTCGGCACCAATTGGGTTGTTGAAGGTGGCTTGCCCTCGGGTTCGCAAGTCATTGTCGACAACCTGCAGAAGTTGCGTGAAGGTGCACCCGTCTCGCCGCACGCCGCAGCTCCCATACCGGCGGCACCAGCCAATGACGCCGCCGGGAGGTAAGAATGTCTAAATTTTTTATTCGCAGGCCCATTGTGGCCATTGTTATTGCCATTCTCACGACGATCATCGGTGGCGTCGCGATGCTGACGCTTCCGACTGCGCAGTACCCAGATATTGCGCCGCCTGAAATTCAGATTCAAGCCAACTATGCAGGCGCCGATGCCAAGACGCTGCTGCAGTCTGTGTCCACGCCGCTGGAACAGCAGATTACCGGCGTCGACAACATGCTGTACATGTACTCGGTGAATGCCAACAATGGGCAATCACAGATCTTCGTTGACTTCGACGTCAAGACAAATCCGGACACCGATCAAATCCTGACACAGCTTCGCGTGTCGCAGGCGCAGGCACAGTTGCCGCCTCAGGCCACCGTAGGTGGCATCACCGTGCAGAAGTCGCTGACTTCACCGCTGATGATTGTGGCGCTCTCGTCCCCAAGCAACAAATACGACGCGACCTTCCTGACAAACTACGCCATCATCAAGCTGCAGGATGAAATCACTCGTGTGCAAGGCGTGGCTCGCGTGCAGGTGTTCGGCGGACAGTACGCGCTCCGCGTTTGGGTGCAGCCCGACAAACTGGCAAAGCTCGGCGTAACCGCGCCTGAAGTGATTGCTGCTTTACAGACCCAGAACAATGTAAATCCGGCAGGACAGGTTGGTGGCGATCCCGCGCCTCAGGGGCAGCAATTCACGTACACCGTTCGCACTGAAGGCCGACTCGTTACGCCGGACGAGTTCGGAAAGATCGTTGTGCGCGCTAACGCCGACGGCTCCGTACTCCACCTGAGCGATGTAGCCCGTATCGAGTTAGGAGAGCAGTTCTATTCGCTGAACGGACGCTATAACAAGGCTCCAGCCGGTGTCTTCGGTGTCTATCAGCTTCCCGGCTCGAACGCAGTGCAGGTCGCGAAGGACGTGAACAAGCGGATGGCTGAGCTCTCGCAGAGCTTTCCGTCGGGACTGAAGTATGACATCCCGCTCGACACCACAAAAGCTGTAACCGCAGGTCTGCACGAAATTGTCATGACGTTGATTGAAGCGCTGATCCTGGTCGTCGTCGTCGTCTACATCTTCCTGCAGGGTTGGCGCGCGACGCTCATTCCCTTGCTCGCAGTACCCGTTTCGCTCATCGGTACCTTCATCATTTTTCCGCTGCTTGGTTTTTCCATCAACACGCTGTCTCTATTCGGACTTGTCCTGGCGATCGGCCTGGTCGTCGACGATGCCATCATCGTGGTTGAAGCGGTAGAGCACCACATCGACGAGGGCATGAGCCCGCAGGACGCGACGATCAAGGCAATGGAAGAGGTCGGCGGTCCAGTTGTCGCTATCGCACTCATCCTGGCCGCGGTGTTCATTCCGACGGCAGCGATCCCCGGTATCACCGGGCGCCTCTACCAGCAGTTTGCGATCACCATCGCGATCTCGGTATTGATCTCAGCTTTCAACGCGCTCACGCTCAGCCCCGCGCTTGCTTCCTTGCTGCTAAAGCCAAAGGACAAAGAGAAGAAACGGGGTCTGCTTGGGCGCTTCTTCGACTTCTTCAACAGATTCTTCGGACGCGCGACCGACAACTACGTTTCAACCTCAAGCGTCCTGCTGCACAAAGCCGGCTTCTCCATGCTTGCTCTTGTTGCTGTCGGCATCCTCTCTGTGTTCCTGGGTGCACGCCTGCCTACCGGCTTCATTCCGACAGAAGACCAGGGCTATGCTTTCGTCTCGCTGCAGCTTCCCGACGCATCTTCACTTCAGCGCACGGATGAGGCTGCCCTGAAGGTTTCCGATGCACTCATGAAGACTCCAGGTATTCGGGGTGTGATCCAGGTAAACGGCTTCAGCCTGCTGACACAAACGCAGAGCACAAACACAGCGTTCTTCTTTGTTGCTTTGAAAGATTGGGACGTTCGCAAATCGAAGCAAGAGCAGTTCGGGGCGATCCAGCAGAACATCGCGAAGCAATTGGCAACGAACCCAGATGGTATAGCTTTCAGCTTTCCACCTCCATCGATTCCTGGTGTGGGCACCTCAGGTGGCGTTACGTTTGTTCTGGAGGATCGCTCAGGCAACGACGATCCCTCCTATCTCACAAAGAATCTTGGCTCGTTCCTTGCGGGCCTGAAGGGCCGCAAGGAAATCCTAGCTGCCGTTCCGGCGTATCTGCCCGCTGTGCCGCAAATCTACGCATCGGTGGATAAAGACAAGGTCGTGCAGCAGCAGGTTCAACTCTCCGACGTTTATGCGACCATGCAGACGTTCATGGGCGGTTACCTTGCAAACTACTTCAACCGGTTTGGCCGCCAATGGCAGACCTACGTGGAAGCAGAGTCGAACACGCGAAGCAAGATTGAAAACATCAACCAGTTTTACGTGCGCAGCGCCAACGGCGGGCAGGTACCCCTCGCATCGCTGGTGAATATCAAGAAGATCAGCGGGCCGGAGTTCATCCTTCGATACAACGAGTACAACGCCGTGCAAATCACGATCGTTGGGGCGCCCGGTTTCAGTTCCGGTCAGATCATGAAGGCGCTCGAAGGCACGTTCCATCAGACGATGCCGGCAGATATGGGTTTTGATTACGCCGGCATGTCGTATCAAGAACACAAAGCCGCGCAAGGTCTTCCTTCATGGGTGGTCTTCGCGCTCTCGCTTCTCTTCGTCTTCCTCATTTTGGCGGCACAGTATGAGAGCTGGACGCTCCCATTTAGCGTGCTCCTAAGCACGCCTGTCGCGATCCTCGGAGCCTATCTTGCGTTGAACATCCGTGCTCTGGAAAACGATGTTTTCGCAACCATCGGTTTAATCATGTTGATCGGGCTTTCCGCGAAGAACGCCATTCTTATTGTCGAGTTCGCGAAATCAAATTACGAGAAGGGGGAAAGCATTGCCGACGCTGCGCTGGATGCAGCCCGGCTTCGTCTTCGTCCCATCATCATGACGGCGCTTGCGTTCATCTTTGGGTGTTTGCCGCTGTGGTTTGCATCGGGTGCGGGCGGCGTGTCACGTCAGATTCTCGGCACTGTGGTTGTTGGCGGCATGTTGCTTTCGACCGCGCTCGGCATCCTGTTTGTGCCTGTAACCTTTGCCTTCGTTGAGTACGTCTCGCACCGCTACACCAAGGGTGGAAAGGGAACAACGATGGACTCCAAGCACGATCTCGATCCTGTCGAACTTGGCAGGCAGGCCGGCCTTAGTCAGCCTGCGACACGGGGAGATCACGCATGAAAGTTCTCGCGAGAAATACAAATCTGCTGTTGATCGGTGCGACTGTATTGGTACTCTCAGGCTGCAATGTTGGGCCGAAGTACACACGACCGCAGGTTCCTGCGCCGCCGACTTATCGCGGTGCTGACGATGCAGCTATCTCTAGTGCTGCTAAGGATTCCTTCGGCGATCAGCAGTGGAGCGCAGTCTTCCGCGAACCCGAGCTCCAGGATCTTATCCGCCAGGCGCTCGCGAATAACTACGACTTGCGCGTCGCAGCCCAGCGTGTCCTCGAAGCGCAATCACAAATCCGCATCACGCGCGCCGCCGAGTTTCCAACCATCAGCGCCGGTGGATCGGGTGTCGGAGCCGATCTCCCTGCTAACTCGGGTGTAGACTTTGGCAGCAATCCGCTTGCTTTCGGTAGCATCAATCTTTCAGCGAGCTGGACACCTGACTTTTGGGGTCTGTACCGCAAGCAAACCGAAGCGGCACGAGATCAACTGCTTGCACAAACCTGGGCGCAACGCGCCGTACGTATGACCCTTGTCGGTCAGGTGGCCACCTCGTACTTCACACTGCGATCCCTCGATGATCAGCTAGAGGTCGCGAAGCAGACTCTCAAGGCTCGCCAGGACTCCGTCGACCTGACAAACAAGCTGGAGAAGGGCGGTGCCGCACCGCTTTCTGATGTTCGCCAGGCAGAGCAGTTACTTTACACAGCCAGCGCGCAGGTTCCGCAGTTGGAACAGCAGATACAACAGCAGGAGAATGCGATGAGCGTCTTGCTTGGTAAGGTGCCCGGACCTGTTGCGCACACTGACCCCGCAGCGCTTGCGCCGATTCCACAGGACCTGCCGGTCGGGATCCCCTCGCAGCTGCTGGAGCGTCGTCCCGACATTCAGGAGGCTGAAGCTCAGCTGAAAGCAGCCAACGCTCAGGTCGGCGTGGCAAAAGCACAGTTCTTTCCGCAGCTTTCGATCAGCGCTTCCGCCGGCTTCGGAGGCAATAGCTTTGCGAGTCTCGTCGATCCTGCCAGCAGAACGATCTATGGACTCGGTTCTTTGGCTCAACCCATCTTTGAAGGCGGCAAACTTCGTGGACAGTATGAGCTTTCAAAGCAACAGAAGGAGGAGATGATTCTCGACTACCAGAAGACGATTCTCACTGCCTTTCGCGATGTCTCCAACGCGCTGATCGCCGTCAATAAGCAGCATGCCACGCGTGGCGAACAGCAAAAACTAGTCGACGCTGCGCAAGATGCAACAAGGCTCGCGCGCATACGCTATCAGGCCGGTTCGACCAGCTATTTGGAAGTGCTCACTACAGACACCAACCTCTTCAACGCGCGTCTCAGCCTGATCAACGCGCAGCAGAGCGAGGCTTTATCGCTCGTGCAGTTGTATCAAGCGTTGGGTGGCGGCTGGCAGCAGTAGATCGTCCACGCGTCACCTGATCGCTGAATTGGTCCATCTGAATCTCGCCGGTACTTTTTACCACTCGCGTAGAACGGAGCGCGGATGCTTGTCGTCACGTATCCCTAGAAATTTTACATGCCGCAGTTGGTCCGACGTGGTCCAACCGAGAAAGCCAAATTGCGCGACGAGTTCCGGTCGCACCCAGACGCAGGCACGCAGCTTCTCAGCGATTTGTTCATGTTTATAGGAGGCTACGGCGACCTCCGCAAGGTTCGTGAATGGGCAATTATGTGAGATCATCCGGCTCATCAAGGCATACACAGCCCGTCGAGTGTCCGGGATAAAGCCATTTCGAACGAGCGCGCAGTGGCGTAGTTGGCCGGCGCGGTAGTAGCCCACGGCAAGTTCGTCGAAGCCGTAACTTCCGCGCGTGAAGCCGCCGATGACAAATGCCTGCCGCCGGGTCAGGTTCAGTTTCGCCCATGCGCCCGTTCGCTGACCTGCCTCGTAGGTGGTGTCCTCCTGCTTCGCGACGATGCCGTCGAGCCGGTTTCGTCGAGCGGAATTCAAAATGTCCGGCGCGGCCCCCCGAAACGTCTCTGAAAGCTGAACTCCCTCAGACTCGCGCAAAAACGTTTGCAGCATATGGCGCCGTTCTTCAAGCGTCAGGCCGGTGATGTCGCGGCCGGCGAGTGCAAGCAGATCAAACGGATAGAAGATCAACGGAGCGCGGTTTGAAACAGCGTTCTGCAGCAGTTGATAACTTGGATTGCCTCGTTCATCCAGGGCCACCAGCACGCCATCGAGCTTTGCCCCAGAGGGAATGGCCGTCGCAAGTTCCGGCAGGAAATGTGCAAAGTGCCTGCTGATGTCCTTGGCATTGTGTGAAAGGAGCCGCAATCCAGTGGGGTTATGGATCGCCTGCGTACGATACCCCTCGTGCATCACCTCATAGGTCCATCGCGGGCCTTCCGGCAAAGCTGAAACGGTAACGCACTCCATGGGAGGCGTCCAGCCGAGTTCGGGCAGCGGCTTCGGATTAGTTAGACGCTTGCGACCCATCCGAGCAGGTTAGCGCAGAGTGCCGAAATGAAGCGGAATCATTCACGTATAGATATGGGCGGTCGCTCGAAGTGTCCTGATTGCAAAAGTACGCCACGGAACCTTTTTGCGCTCCTTTGCGCCCGTTGCGTTCGCCTGAAGGCTCCTGATTGTTTGAGAATGCTCAGCTCTGCCGTGTAGATCGAGCGAGCTGAATGGGAAAAGAAGCCTGATGGCCCAGGCCGACCATCGGCGCGAAGAAACAATTAGCACGGCTCTTCGATGCAGAGCACTGGAAACAAGCGCTGGATGAAAGGCGAGGATGTGAAGAGTCGCTGATCGCGCCGGTATCGCGGCACTCTATGCGCTTGCTCTTACCTTCTAGAAGATTCGCGAACATTGGCATCTGGCCTCTGCAATCAACATATGAAATCGCAGGTAACCTCCGCCATTCACCAAGGGCAGCATTACCGGTAACCTGCCGCGACGAATGTTACCCCTCCTAGCTCCGTCTTCGGTTTGCGCTTGACGGCGCTTCGCGAACAGAAGATGGTTGAAGGAAATCACATTGATCCACGTCTCCTTCGGAGGCGATTTTTGGGGAGCGTTCCATGAAGCTGCTGGTGATGTGTTTGTTGGCGGTGTCCAGTGTTCCAGCCGCGTTCGCTCAAGCCGCAGCGCCTCAACAGCCGCTCAGCTACGTAGTGATGGATAAGCACTGCAAGGAAGTGCATCCCGGTGACATTGTCAGTTACGCGCTCACCATTGAAGGCTTGCCAGGCGCGCAGCCGGTCTTTGCTGATCTGCAAATGCGCCCCCTGCACGAATTGCCCCTGCACGGTAGGGGTCTGCCTGCACCAGACTTCCACAACCTGGGCGGCGGTGGCCTGGCCCAGGTGGATAGCGCCGGACAGAACGTCTACAGCTTCTCCTTCACCGTCCCAAAGGAGATCTTCAGCGGACGCTACCGTGGCGTCGAGGTGTTGGTGAAGGCCGATGCGCCCATCACAACGGCTGACGCGTCTCGCTACGTCGATATCTCGCATCATGCGCTTAAGCGCGTTCACTCTTTCTGCCTAACAGTCGTGAGTTCCTACGGAGACCGTGAGCAGCGGCCCGAGGTGACGAACTTTCAGTCCGGCGGCATTGTCCCAAGACAATAGACGGCTCGCGGCGTGAGTGAACCCGGTTTGGTTCCAGTTATCCACGAGAATTTGCGGGTAAGGTCACTAAGCGCTTGAACGAGCGCGATTTAGTACGCATACTCTGAGGCAAGCGCAACCGCGTGGTGCGGTTGCTGCAAGCATCAGAGAGACAAGCGCCGTGAGTCGATATTGCCGGGAAGACGTTCTCCGCATCCTCCGCTTGCCCGTCCGCCAGCTTATTGCCTGGGAGCGCGCAGGGCTGATCGCATTCAACGAAAACTACTCCATCCGCGACCTCGCACAACTACGCAAGCTGCGCGATTTGGCGGCCCTGCGGCTATCTGTGAAGAGTATTCAGCGCTCGGTGGACGCGATGCAGAAGGTCTCGGGTATGGCCGACCCCCTGTTGCACTCGGTTCCGATGCGCACAGGTGAGAAATTGAAGTTCCGGGAACGCGGCGCACTGGTCGATCCGATGACGCGCCAGATGTCCTTTGACTTTGATTCGTCGCCGGCCCGCGGCATGTCCGTCGTTCGTGCCGATGCGGCGCAAAATACTTTACGTCTCGCAAATCGCGCACAGGATCTATTCCAGCGTGCGGTGCGCCTGGAAGAAACGGCAAACGGTCTCGCAGAGGCGAAGGAGCTATACGAGTCCATTCTGGAGATCCAGCCGAACCACGCGCCCGCGGCAATCAACCTGGGAACCATTTGCTACAACGAGCGCGATTATGCCGGCGCAGAGTCGATGTACCGGCGAGCCACAGAATCGGACTCGGAATACGCACTCGCATTCTTCGATCTTGGAAATGTGCTAGACGAACAACAGCGCCTGACCGAAGCAATCGCGGCGTACGAACGCGCGTTGGAGCTGGTGCCTCAATACGCAGACGCGCACTACAACCTGGCGCTCGCCTACGAACGCATGCAGGAGCCTAGACGCGCCCTGCGCCACTGGACGGCCTACACTCGTCTGGACTCTTCTGGTCCGTGGGCAAATCATGCACGCAGCCAAACCAGAAAAATTCTTGGCGCAGAACGTCTGGCCATCGTTTGCCGGCACGGTCGAACGCTAAAGATCGCGGGCTAGTGCATCGTGCTTCGATGCGCATCTTTTTTTTGTTGTTTCTCCGCAGCGGAGTGGAGGAATCTGCTGTCTTGCTGGGCGGCAAAATGCATCTCGCATCACAGTTCATCGAAGCGGGAACATCGGCGTGGCCGCACACGTATAGTTTCAGGCGGTGAGCCGAACTGGGACCTCACTGCGGAGTCAATCGCCATGAAAGTGCTTCTCTTCTGCCTGCTGCTGGTTCTTTACTGGCCCGCTGCCGTTGCAGTGCTCGTTCTTTATCCGATTGTCTGGCTCGTGCTGCTCCCGTTGCGGATCGTGGGCATCGCAGTAGATGGCGTACTCGACATCCTGAAAGCCGTCTTGTTCCTTCCCGGCCGTATCTTGCGCGCGATCTAGCTGTTAGGAGAATCGGCCGCCATCTCAACCGGGCTGATCGAAGCGCTATGCAGTGGAGGGACCTCCGTATTTCTTTGCAGGATTTCCATCTCAAGCGGTCATTATCTTCACGCTGATACACTCCCATGCAACATCGCAAAACTTTCGTTGGATTGGGAGACTCCTGTAGATGGCTGCGCACACAACGTTTCGCCCCTTTGTTTCGCCTGACGAGAGCCCAAAGGAGCTTTCAGCACGTGCGCTGATTCTGGGAGCCATCTTCGGCGTCATCTTCGGAGCCGTCACCGTGTACGTCGGGCTGAAAGCCGGTCTGACGGTTGCGGCGAGCATTCCGATCTCGGTCATCTCCATTTCTGTTCTCCGCGTTTTCGGACGAGCGACGATCCTCGAAAACAACATCGTCCAAACGACCGGCAATGCCGGCCAGTCCATCGCGTCGGGTGTCATCTTCACACTGCCCGCGCTCATCTTCCTCGGCTTTGATCTGGAAGCATTCCGAATTTTCGCCCTCGCGCTCTTCGGGGGATGGCTCGGGGTGTTGTTCATGATCCCGCTGCGCCGCCAGCTCATCGTGGAAGAGCATGCAACCCTCACATATCCGGAGGGCACAGCCTGCGCTGACGTATTGCAAGCTGGTGAACGCGGAGCGTCGTTCGCCAGCCGCGTCTTCATGGGCCTAGGACTGGGCGGCCTCTATGCGCTTTTGCAGAACGACTTCCTGCTATCGCTCTTTCCGGCCACTCCCAAAATCGACTTCAACTTCGACCCAAACGGCCAGCAAATCCTCAAGGGTGGTTCGATCCGCGCTGACGTCACGGCCGAATACCTCGGCGTTGGCTACATTATTGGCATTCGCGTCGCGGCGATCATGCTCGCGGGTGGTGTGTTTAGCTGGCTGGTGCTCATGCCGGCGATCGTTTTTTTCGGAAAGCATCTGAACGGGCCTCTGTATCCAGGCACCGTGCCCATTGCACAGATGGATCCAAGCTCGCTGTGGCGTACGTATGTGCGTCCCATGGGTGCCGGCGCGGTTGCCGCAAGTGGCCTCATCACGCTCTTGCGCACGATGCCGACGATCGTCAGCGCGCTTACAGGGTCGTTCAAAAAGAAAAGCCCCAGTACCAATGATGCAAGCGCGCAGCTTGAAGCGGACGCAGAATACCCTGGGCGCCCCGACAGTCCCGCCGCCCGTGTGCGCACGGAGCATGACCTGCCGATGAGCGTCGTTGCTGGTGGCAGTTTGCTTCTGGTGCTGCTGATGTTTGCCTTCCTCGAATTCAGGCCTGTGCCGGGTGCGCAGGTCGGCTGGCTTGCGAACCTTGCCGCAAGCCTGATGATCGTGATCTTCGGCTTCCTTTTTGTAACCGTGAGCGCGCGCATCGTTGGCATCGTTGGTTCAAGCGCCAGCCCGGTTTCGGGCATGACCATTGCCACGCTGATGGCGACTGCAGCAATCTTTCTCGTCAAAGGATGGACCGCTCCTGCCTTTGGTGCATTAGCGATTACGGTCGGTGGCGTGGTGTGCATTGCCGCCTCCAACGCCGGCGACACCAGCCAAGACTTGAAGACCGGCTTCCTCATCGGCGCTACGCCCTGGAAACAGCAGGTAGCCGTCATGGTGGGAGTCATCGTCAGCATCTTCGCCATCGGCCCAACACTTTCGGCGATGAACAAGAGCTTCGAGAGCTTCCAGCAATTACCTCAGGCACGCGCAGTATCACTGAATGCTCTGCCCGATGGTGTGCAGAATGAGGGCGCGTTCAATCGTGACTCCGTGACGCTCACGCCTTACGGATCGAAGGCGAAGGGAACGGGCGCAACACTCAACAATGCACGTCAATATCTGCTTCTCAATTCCATCGGTAGCTCGACCTTGGAAGACGGCAAGTATCTCTACAATCCGGCGTCTGGCAAGATCGAAGTGCAGTGGGTGCAGGGAATCGGCAGCGAAGAAGTAGCGGCACCGCAAGGCCGCCTGATGGCCACCGTGATCAACGGCATCCTGAGCCGAAAGCTGCCGTGGAGTCTTGTGCTTCTTGGCGTAGCACTCGTGATCGGTATCGAACTGCTAGGCATCCGTTCACTGACGTTTGCGGTGGGAGCGTATCTCTCCATCGGAACGACGCTGGCCATCTTCTGCGGCGGCGTTGTTCGCTGGATGGTAGACCGAGCCGCTGCGAAGGCAGGCTCTGTCAACGCGGGCTCGGACGAGGTTTCTCCAGGCAGCCTGTATGCTTCCGGATTGATCGCCGCCGGCGGCATTATGGGCCTGCTCGGTGTCGTACTCAAGCTCATAGAAGGCCTGACACACAAGCCGATGCCGCAATTCGCGCCAACAAATCCGCTGTATAACCGCGGAGTTAGCGTCGTGGCCTTCGCTGCATTAGCATTCAGCCTGTATTACTTCGCGCGCAAGCCGCTCGTGAATCAGCATGATCAGGAAGGGATTACCCCGGATGAATAGGACACTCGAGTCTTTATTTTTAGCTTCGGCCTTGCTGCTCAGCGTCGCGATGCCCGGGCTCAGTCCACCTTAGAGAAGATGCCGGTGGTTACAAACCAGAGCATGATCGCGGTGCAAGCTCATCTCGCAACGCTGCAGCCCCAACTGAAAGCTCTTCAAGACGATTTGCAAAGCAGATGGCCTCCACAACTGCCCAATCGCCTGCTAAAACTGGAACCGTTCGCCAAACAACCCCTTCAAAGCAGCCATAGATCGTGCCAGATAGTGAACGCACCATGACAACCATCGTCACCCTCAAGATGGATGCCATCGCAGAAATCCACTTCGACCGCCTGCGCAAACAACACTACCCCCCGCATCTCAACCGCATCGCAGCCCACCTCACGCTCTTCCATGCATTGCCGGACAGCGACGACCTTCGCTCAACGCTTGCTGATACCGCGCGAGAAACGAAGCCTTTCGCGATGACAGTAACGGGTGTGATGAGCCTTGGCAGGGGAGTCGCTTACACGATTGAAAGCCGACCACTGATGGCCTTGCACGCAAAGCTCGCGAAAGCATTTGCGCCTTACTTGATTCCGCAAGATAGACAGGGCTTCCGTCCACACATCGTGATTCAGAACAAGGTAAGCATCGCTGAAGGCAGGGCATTGAAAACCGAGCTCACGGCAAACTTCAAACCGTGGGAAGTTATCGCGGAAGGGCTTAGCTGGTGGAATTACCTTGGCGGCCCGTGGGAGCTTCGCGAGACCTTGAGCTTTCCGGTTAGAGCTCAAGAATAATTGGCATAATCAACGGACGGCGATTGGCGTTCTTCTGCAGGAAGCGCTTCAGGTCGCCGCGAATTTTGTCCTTCATTACGCCATAATCGCGGCGCTCTTCCTCGCTGGATTGCTCCAGCGTTCGCGCCACAACATCACGTGCGTTCCGTAAAAGATCGGGATCATCGGCAGCAAATCCGCGCGTTGAGATCTCAGGCGCGCCCTCCACCTGGCCGGTGCTCTTGTTGATCGCGATAATCGGCAGGAATATCCCGTCCCCGCCAAGCTGCTTGCGGTCGCGAATCACGACATCCTGCACGACGTCCGCTGTGGAGTTATTGTCGATGCACACCCGCCCCGTTGTGACCTTGCCGGTCTTCGCAGCCGACTCGCGATCAAGCGAGAGTACATCACCATCTTCGAGTAAGAACACCTTCTCTGGAACGCCTGTCGCATGCGCCAACTCAGCATGACGCTTCAAATGGCGGTAGTCACCATGAATGGGAATGAAGAACTTCGGCTGCACGAGATTAATCATCAGGCGCAGTTCTTCCTGCGACCCATGCCCTGAAACGTGAATCAATCCATTGGTGCCATCATCATGGATCACCCGCGCGTCACGGCGTTCGAGATGGTCAATGACACGATAGATCGCCTTCTCGTTACCCGGGATGACGCGCGAGCTCAGCAGCACCGTATCGCCCGGATCAATCTTCGCAAACTTGTGGTTGTCCACGGCAGCGCGCGACAACGCGGACATCGGTTCGCCCTGCGTCCCGGAAATCAAGACACATAACTGCTCAGGCGCGAAGTCGCGCATCTGTCCAGGATGAATGACCAGACCCTGCGGCGGATCGATGTATCCGAGGTCTTGTGCAATCTCCGAGGAGTTGTCCATTGAGCGGCCAACGATCGCGACCTTGCGTCCGTGCTTATGCGCCAACTCCATCGCGATGCGAATGCGATGGATGGAGGACGAAAAGCAAGAGAAGAAGATGCGCTTTCGAGCAGCACCAAAGATATCGTCAAGCCGCGGACGAACGGCCTTCTCTCCTGGCGTAAATCCTGGACGGTCTACGTTGGTTGAGTCCTGCAAGAGCGCAAGAACGCCTGTTTTTCCAAGCTCCGCGAACGCCTGTAGGTCGAACGGGTGCCCATCCGGCGACGATAGATCGACCTTGAAATCGCCGGTGTGCAAAATCACGCCTACCGGCGTCGTGACAGCCAGCGCGACGCAATCAACCAGTGAATGCGTCACGCGGATTGGCGTCACGCTAAAAGGCCCGACACTGAAGCGACGACCGGGAAGGATCTCGATCAGCTCCGCGTCGTCGAGCAAACGATGCTCTTCCAGCTTGCCTTCTACATACGCGAGCGTAAATTCTGTGCCATAAACCGGCACGTTGAGCTCAGAGAGGATCCACGGCAGCCCGCCAATGTGATCTTCGTGGCCATGGGTGAGAACGATGCCACGAACCTTCGAGCGATTCTCAATCAGATAGCTGATGTCCGGCACGACGATGTCGACGCCCAGCAGCTCTTCTTCCGGAAACATCAATCCGGCGTCAACGACAAGGATGTCATCGCCGAAACGTAACGCGAGGCAGTTCATACCGAACTCGCCGAGTCCGCCAAGCGGAACGATCTGCAACTTCTCTGTGCTCATGAAAGTTCAGTCTACCGTACGGACGGTACGGAGCCTCTTCAACGTGTATCCCGCACCCGCTCGAACAATTCTCCCAAACTGCATCTTTTCGACCCACGCGTCCGTAATATTGACAAAGCGCAGCGTTTTTCAAGAAGGGTATCTATGAGCGACCCGAAGCCGCTTTCACGACGCAGATTTATCCAACGCAGCTTTGCATTCAGTGCGGCCGCGTCGTTGTCGGGATGCGGGTGGGGCGTTGCGCCAACAACACAGGATCCGGTAACCGGGGGTGTGTCTCACTATCTCATGGTCGGTGACTATGGCCTCGCAGGCAACGACGCAGACCAAACGTCGGTTGCCTCGGCGATGCAGGCTTACGCAGAAAAGTGGAAAATCAAAGCCGACGCCCTTCTGATGCTCGGCGACAACTTCTACGGCAACATGCCCGGTGGCGTCGACTCGCCGCGCTGGCAGACGCAATTTGAGCAGATGTATCCGAGCAGCATATTCGATTGCCCAGCGTACGCTTTGCCGGGCAACCACGACTATCAAAACTCTCCGCAGTCAAAGGTGGATGCAGAGCTGGCGTACGCTCAGCGGGGAAACACGCGTTGGAGAATGCCGGCGCTCCGTTACCGCTTCACATTTCCCGCGCTCAATCCGACAGTCACCTTCATCGTTCTTGATAGCAACATGCCGAACGAAAAAGCCCAACCCATTCCGCCGGCCGGCAGTAACTTCTACACGCCGACTGACGCAGAGCGCCTCGATCAGCTGGCGTGGCTGGAAGACTCATTGGCACAGCCGCTGCTCACGCCATTTCTCGTAGTCATGGGGCATCACCCGCTTTATTCAAATGGACCTCATGGTGACAATCAGACACTTATCCGCGACTGGGGTCCGCTTTTCGTAAAGTATCGGGTTCATCTGTATCTTGCCGGTCACGATCACGATCTACAGCATCTTGAGTTTCAAGGACACCCGACATCATTTTTCATTTCCGGAGCAGGTGGCGCTGAGTTGAACACGCTCGGAGATCGGCATCCAGGCAATTTTGGCAGCGAAGTGCACGGCTTCAGCCACCTGCAGGTACGCCCTGACGTGATGATTCTCCGTCATCTTGACGCAACCGGCGGGCTCTTGCACAAGTTCACAAAAACGCCCAACGGCGTTGTCACCATCGTGAAGTAATACAGGCTTACTTCTCCAGATACTGCGAATCCATAAACGCCGTGCGCGCGGCAAGCCAATTCTTCAGCACGGTGACTTCGCCCGAGTAGCTCCCCGCGGCCTGTGGGTTTGGCCATACCTCTTCCCCAAGAATGGGCCACCTTGCGAAGTTGTTCTGCTGGGCCACATTCAGGCTCGCTGCTTCGCTGTCGATGAAAGCAGGCAAAGTGGAAACCTGCGGACGAATCGCAGTCCACTGATCCTTCACGGCCTGTACGAAGGCGGGATCCTTGAACAACTGTTCATACCAGAGCGCATTGGTGCTCACCCACGGCGTATTTGGATTGCCGCTGCCGGAGTAGTTCACGTTTCCAAATGTAACGTCCATATCCCAAACAGGTCCGCGATAGAAGCGATCGTCTCCGCGCGGCTTGTAGAAATAGTCACTGGACCAGTCATTGGCGTCCTGATTTGCGGCGAGTTCTTCGACGAGAAACCAATTGACGAGTGAACTCTTATCCCAAGACCCTTGCCAGCCCGCAGTCGGATCCGTGAACATCGGGGAATACATTGATTCTTCCGCCGCTAAGAAGTGCTGCTTGAAATAGGCAGACTGCACGTCCACTGGCGGATCAGGGTCCGCAAGGCCAATCGGCAACCCCGTAAAATCCGTAAACATGAACGTCTCACCGTCATAGTGATCGATCTCACCGATGTATCCGCCGGTTAGGTCTGTACCGCTGATGTCTGTGTCATCCATTGATCCGATGTTGAGGTGTGCCTTACTGACCTCGACCTTCTCGGTCAACTGGTAGACGCCCTCGTAGGCACCGTTCAGGTACACGTCTACGAAGGTCGAGTTTGGCGTCCAGAACATACCGAACAGCTCTGACATTTGGAACGCGAGCGCATTTCGTAGAAGCGTCTTGTCGTCGTAGTTCGCCAGAAGAATGTAGTTGCTTGTCGAGTTGAAGCCCAGCAGCCCAGTCTTGTTGTCGAGATTCAATCGATACGGCTTCTTCGGCATCTCCGCGGTGGAGTTGCCGTGTATCTTGATGCCCATCGTCCCTGTGTAGTTATAAGACTTCTTCGCTCCATTACTAACCGTCAGCGTCGCATCGACGTAGTCGTCCTTCGAGGTCACCGGCACCCCGTCTGCGGTTGTAATGGTAAGTATGGGCAGGGGAGTCGTAGCGGGCAAATACCCAGGGTTTTCGAGCACGATGTTCACCGCCATCGGCTGCTTAAGAACGCCGGCGGATGATTCTCCGGTCAGAGTTAGCGGCTGCGCTCCCGAGAACACGTCACGTAAGCCCGTGAAACAACCTGAGGCCACGTTGAGGGCCGCAGTAATTGTCAGAGTCACTGTCGACCCAATGTTGCCCGTAACTGGAGCAACCGTGATGCCTTGTAAGCCCCCGGCTGTGATCGAGACGGACCCTGTCGCTTTCCCGATTGGCTGAATAGCGACAGCCAACTGCTTCGTCTGCCCCGGATAGATTGTGAAGTCGGCGTCCTGCGGAACAAGCGTGAAGTTGGGCGTGCCGTATTGCTGTGGGATCAGGGTTCCAGCAGCACACGCGGCTGGCGAAAGCGGAGCCTGGAATCCGCAGCCGATGAGAAGCGCTGGTGCAAATAGGCCGATGATGCATGCAAACCTGCGAAGTTTAGCAGACACAATTTCTCCAATGGTAGGACTATTACCTGAACGTCTAAGCACGCCAAATAGTTGCGAAGGACCGCAACTATTCTGAATGTCATAAATCCCGCAGAAGATTTTCAACTGTGGCAGAAAGATCCGTTTTCTCATCGCGGTATTTCACAATGACCGGTGTGTACACGCTCACGCCGAGGCTCTTTCCGGCGCCGTGCGTTACTTGCCGTGAGCCAGGAACGACGACCGCGCCAGGAGGAACGATCAGGGGAACGTCCGCAGTCGCACGAATCACAGTATTGTTGGGTAAATCGTATAGCGGCGTACCGCGCGTCAGGATCGTTCCGGCGGCCAGCACCGCTTTCGCACGGACAATCGTTCCCTCGTAGACGCCTGTGTTTCCGCCGACCAGCACGTCATCTTCGATAATTACGGGCGACGCATTCACCGGTTCCAGCACCCCACCGATTTGTGCCGCGGCCGAGAGATGCACGCGTTTGCCAATCTGAGCGCAGGAGCCGACCAGCGCGTGCGAATCCACCATGGTGCCCTCGCCCACGTAGGCGCCCGTGTTTACATAAGCTGGCGGCACGACGACGACCCCTGAAGCCAGAAACGCACCGGCACGCACAGCGCTTCCCCCCATTACGATTCGGACGTTCTGCTCAGGAGTGAAGCGCCGTGCCGGAAATGTGTGTTTGTCCACGCAAGAAAGCACCCCGCAATCCGCCGCCTCGAGATGTCCCAGCCGGAACCCGAGCAGAATCCCGCGCTTCACCCAGGCATTCACACGCCAGCCGGTCGGCTGCGAGTCGTCAGGTTCTGCGGAGCGCACCAACCCGGCTTCGAGCGCCTCGCGAAGATCGAAAAATGTCGGGAGCGCGCTCGTGTCTTCGATAGCACGTGGACCGAGATCGAACAGTCGATCAATCGATCGAGCAAGCGTTTCTAATGAAGTCATGCAGACATTCTATCGAGCGTTGGACCGCTGACTTTCTGACGCACGCGACCTTAGGCTGGAGGGAGCATTCCGTTATCTCGCAGAAGGTGCTCGAGCGTGAGCCTTGTTCCTTCTGTGACTGGAACCATCGGTAGTCGAAGTGTCTCTTCGCACCGTCCTAACAAATGCATCACCGCCTTGATCGGTGCGGGACTTGGTTCGAGAAAATTAGCCAGCATGTAGGAATAGAACTTGCGATTCATCTCTCTCGCAAACTCCCAATTTTTAGAGATAGCCGCCCGAATCATGTCACTCATCTGCTGAGGGATCGCGTTCGAAGCAACAGAGATCAAACCAGCGCCTCCAATGGCGATTGCTGGTAACGCAAGAGCGTCATCACCTCCGAAAACGCTGAAGTCTTGCGGAACATGCGTCAGCAATTCAGTCATCTGCTGCAAGTTGCCACTGGATTCCTTGATGCCAACGATGTTCCGAATCTCTGCAAGCCGCAGCACGGTTTCCGGCAGCAGATTCGTGCCAGTGCGCCCCGGAATGTTGTACAGCAGGATCGGAAGCTCAGTGGCCTCAGCAATCGCGCAGAAGTGCTGGTACTGACCTTCCTGCCCAGGCCGGTTGTAGTAGGGATTTGCGGTGAGGATGCCGGCGAGACCGCTAACTCGCGAAATCTTCTTGGCTTTTGCGACAGCTTCTTGGGTGGAGTTATGCGTTGCACCCGCAAAAACGGGCGCTCTTCCGTTCGCCGCCTCAACAGTGACTTCAACGACGCGCAGCCACTCGTCTTCCGTCAGAGTTGAGGCTTCGCCTGTGGTGCCAGCCGGAATGAGAAGCGAAATGCCGTTCTCCACCTGCCACTTGACGTGGGTGGTCAGTGCATCTTCATCGACGGTGCCATCTTTTCGAAAGGGGGTAATAAGGGCCGTGCCACAGCCGCGCAGTTGCATATCGCAAGAAGTTTAGCGTGACTCAGCAGCTTCACGCTCGTCCGGTGGCGTTCTACCGAAAAGTCCAAGCGTCGGCACGACCCAAATCAACGTCACAAGAGATGTCGAGTAAAGAGCTACGCGCGGATAGTAGGGAGCAAGCAGAATGCTGCCGGCGTACAGTGCAAGCGATGCCCAATGCTTAAGCCGAAGCCCTTCTGCTATCGCTGTGTTCCGGCTCTCGCGCTCCAATTTGCAGTCGACGGTGTAGCGCAGTAGCAGGAAGCTCATGCCCGCAAACAGCATGCACGCACTATAGATAGCCACAGAAAAAGCATCCATGTTGTGATCGGCAACATACGACGTGAAGAACGGGATCAATGATAAAGAAAAGAGCCAGATAAGATTTGCCCACAGGATGCGGTTGTTGCATCTGTGCAGTTGGCCAATCAGCTCATGGTGATTCACCCAGTAAACGCCCGTGAACATGAAGGAGAGCAGGTACACGAGCAACGTGGGAGTCACCTGGCGCAGCCCGGGCCAGCCCGAATCATGCGGCACCTTCAATTCCAACACCATGATGGTGATGATGACAGCGATGACGCCGTCAGAGAACGCTTCGAGTCGCCCGGGAGAAAAGGATGAAGGCATAAGGAAGGTTACTTCGCAGGGATAAGTTAGTAACGCAACTCTTGGTGGCAGGCTGCTGTCGCTGGTAACTCGGTCACTATTCGCTGCCTAAACCCATTCCCCGTTCCGCATCAGCGGCTCCGCTGTTCCATCGGCACCCACGCCATCGACGTTCATCGTTGCGCCGCCAATCATCCAGTCCACATGGATCAGGCTG
>CAJCIP010000095.1 GCA_903970445.1 Verrucomicrobia bacterium Tous-C9LFEB
AGGCAAGGACTGCACCGCGATCCAGGTAGGCAAGGACGGCAAGATACAGCTCAATCTTTTCGACCCGGATCAGACGCGAGTCGAATACATGGAGTTTCAGCCGGCAATGCAACCGTGCTGCTCCCCGTTCACCGGCCCCCAACCATCGGAATCGGACCCGGGCCAGGACCGCTCGCTTAGCAAGTAAAGCAAGGCTGAGGAGAGAGCCACGCACCTGTGATCGCCCAGACGAACTTGGTTATGAGACCTCCGCCATCGCAAAGGATCGTGTGCAGCGGCGCGAACAGGCTATCCCGCAGGGCGGCCCATTTGTTCTCCTGGAGTGACTCGGAAGAGGTGACACCACCCATCCACAGTCCCGCATTGCGCGAAAGCGGATCCGCATCCCGCCTGACCGGTCGCGCCGGAACCTACTGTGATTTCTGGACAATGACCTTCGCGGCCTGCTCTTTTCCGGAAACTCCGGTTTCTATATCGAATTCGACTGGGTCACCCTCTTTCAACGAGCGGTACCCATCCACCTGGATGGAGGAGTAGTGGACAAACACGTCCTTGCCGTCGTCGCGTGTGAGAAAACCATAACCCTTTGCATTGTTGAACCAAGCTACCTTACCAGCGTGTTGTGCCATGGACCGCCCCCTTTCTTATATCGCCAGAACCTCTGGCGACGCTTCTATACATACGATTTTCGGGGCTCTTCCTGTGTAATCCATCTAACGCTGCGGAACACATTATGTTGATACTGCTAAATCTAGAGGGCTGCCGTTGAAGCATCTTTGTCGATGCGCACAATTGCGAACTGTGAGGAGTCATCGTCGTAGGCAAACCCCAGATCTAGAAGGTCAAAGCGCGCGAAGAAGTCTTCCCAATCAATGGGTCGAAGCTCTGGTGTTCCTTCGCGCGCTTCACCAAGGAGGAAGTGGAGCACGGCAGGTTCACCATCGAACTTGATGATCCGCACCTCTGCGGGAACGGCATCGTGCCGCGTCGCCCACCGGCGGATTTCATCATGATTTCGTGTGGGTTTCATGGGCGGAAGAGCCTCCTGTATTCAAAGGTAGCGTTCTTGGCCCTGAAGCACTGTTGGATGCGCCGAAAGGAAATGGACTGCCCTACAACGAAATAATCCGTGCCTCCACCGGCTACTTACGTTAAAGTATGTGTGGTCAATCGAGTCGATTTATCCGAGGTTCCATGTCGCACGGTGAATGTAGTCCCAATGACGTTTCCCATAACAACCACACCGCTGCAACCATTCTCGCGGGAATCGTGCGTTCACTTGTTTGTTCGCCGGACGACGTGAAGGTCGATGTTCAGGCAGCGGAAGAAAGCGTTCTGTTGAGCGTTCGCGTCAACCCAAATGATGTGGAGACCATTTTCGGAGCGGGCGGGCGTACAGCTCGGTCACTTCGAACAGTGATCGCTGCGCTAGGCAAGCGCAGTGGGCAACGTTTCACCCTCGACATCCAGTCATAGCGTTTTTCGGGGCCAAGGCACGTACACAGAAAGAGCGGAGTCATGCGTTGCCGCTTCGCGTTCAGCCAGACCAGCGACGGAAGATTGTTAGTCATCATGGAGGCCCTGTGGGGTTTCTCATCAGGGCTCAACGGAAAGTTCTGCATCTCCGCGATTGACGACGAGAACACGTTTATCCAGCACGTGGTCCTCGCGAGCCTGGATAAAGACGAAACGGTGGACCTGATCGCCGGCGTGCTTCTGGTAGTTGCGGGCCGCCAGACTGCTGACCGGTGGGTCAGTGCAACGCTCAATCACATCCAGCTCACTGCGCTCGGCATGGATATGGGCGCTGAAGAATCACCGGAACCCAAACCGGAGTACGCGCTCGGCTTTGCCGATGCAGAAGACCTCGCGCGTGTCTTCATGCAGGCGCCCGCGCCCGTGATGATGATGGCCGGACCGGACCACATCATCACATTCGCCAACCCCGCGTACCTGAAAATGGTGGGCCGCAAGGCTGAAGACGTTCTCAGGAAACCTCTGCGCGAAGCCATGCCCGAGCTCGAGGGACAGCCCTTCTTCGGATTGCTGGACAACGTTTACAGGACAGGCGAACCCTTTGTCGGTCACGAGATGAAGGCTACGATCTACCACGACGACCTGAGGACGACGCGAGAGGCATACTTCGACTTCGTCTACCACCCCGTGCGGGATCGCGACGATCAAGTCTGCGGTATTTTGAACCAGGTGACCGAGGTCACGGAACAAGTTCTCGAAAAACACGTTCGCGAGTCCCGCGAGGAGCAGCTGTATCGCCAGTGGGCCGAACTCGACGCCATCTATCGCACATCGCCTGCCGGCATGTGCCTGATCGCGGCGAAGGACTACTCCATTTTGCGCGTGAACGAGATCAAGGCTAAGCTGCTCGGGGCGTCGGTAGATGAGCTCATCGGCAAGAAGATGACGGACATTTTTCCGGAACACACCTTCATCCCTGATAGCTATCGAGAGGTCGTCGCCACGAAGTCCGCGATGAGTTTCGAGTTGTCAGCCGCTGCCCCCGGCGAGCCCGGCAAAATCCGAAGCTGGCTCTGGAACCTCAATCCGGTGCTCGGTAGTTCAGGCGAGGTTGAATCGATCGCCTCCGTCGTCATCGAAACCACTGAAAGACCGGTCGTGATCAAAGCCTTCCTGGACTCGGAAGCTGCACCGATCCAGTAGCCTCCCCGCAAGGAGTAGCTACGAGCTCCAGGGCCGCGCAAGGTACACCTGAGGAACAGGCGCAGTCCGCACGCAACGCGACGAGGATTTCGCCTCGGTTACTCCCGCGGGATCATCGCGACGTCAGATGCGTGCGCCGAAGCTCACCCCAAATCCTCATCGTATGTCTAACAGAACCGCATACCGGCGTCGCGGCAAATCTCTTCTGCACGCATCCTATGTAGGACTCGCAAAGGCGAAACTTTGACCACCGCTTACCTGAACCGCATTGCTACCGCTGTACCCGACCACGACGTTCATCCCGCCTTCGTAGCTTTCGCCGACTCACTGCTGGACGCCGCCCCCGACCGCCGCTCCCAGCCCCTCTTTCGCCGGATGGCTTCGCGGTCAGCGATCGAGCGCCGCTACTCTGTGCTGGCGCCCAACGAAGCCTCCACAGAGTTCTGGGTCAACGCACACGAGTTCTATCGACGAGGCGCGTTCCCTGAGACATCTGCGCGCATGAAGATCTTCGAGACCTTCGCCCCCGTTCTCGCGCGGCGCACTCTCGACCGCCTCGCCCTCAGCGCACACGATCGAAGCACCATCACCCACGTCATCGTCACCACCTGCACCGGCCTCTACGCGCCTGGCCTCGACTTCGACATCGTCGATCATCTCGGCCTGAACCCGCACGTGGAGCGCACGGTCATCGGCTTCATGGGCTGTTACGCAGCGATCAACGGCCTCAAAATGGCGCGCCACATCGTGCGCTCGGAGCCATCCTCACGCGTGCTGATGGTGAACCTCGAACTCTGCACGCTGCACCTGCAGGAGACGACGGACATCGAGCAGGTGCTCAGCTTCCTCGTCTTCGCCGACGGCTGCGCCGCGAGCATCATCTCCGCCGAGCCCACCGGCTTCGCACTCGACAGCTTCCGCGCGCTGACGATCCCGCAAACCCGCGACCTCATCACGTGGAAGGTTCGCGGCCTCGGCTTTGACATGCTGCTCAGCGGGCAAGTCCCCGGCTCCATAGCGCAGGCGTTGGAAGGCGGCGCCGCCGATGTGCTCGGTTACGTCAAGACCGGCGAGATTGCCCTCTGGGGCGTGCACCCCGGCGGCAAGTCCGTGCTCGATGCCGTGCAGCGCGGACTCGCACTCGGCGAACACGCGCTCGATGCTTCGCGCGACGTTCTGCGCGAATTCGGCAACATGAGCTCAGCCACGGTCATGTTCGTTCTGCAACGGCTGCTCGCGTCCGCCAACGCGGGAGAGCAGGGTTGCGCGATGAGCTTCGGCGGCCCCGGCCTTACCGCGGAAACGATGCTCTTCCATGCCGTCTGATCGCGCGCTGAAACACGTGAACTGGCAGCACCGCACCGAACCCGACGACCTGCCTGAGTGGATGGATGAGCCGTGCAGCAGCGACGACCTGCGCACCTGCCTGCACGACCTCGGCCAGGTCAACAAGCTGACGCTCGGCTACCGTCCCACGCTCCTATTCCTCGACCGCCTCTTGAGCCAACGCCGCCCGCAAACCCTGCAAACACCACTCCGCAGCCTTCGCATCCTCGACGTAGGCTTCGGCGGCGGGGACACCCTGCGCCGCATCGCCCGGTGGGCGACCGCAAAGGGCATCGCCGTCGAACTCACCGGCATCGACCTGAACCCCTTCGCGGCAACGATCGCAAAGGAACGCTCGCCGAACGCTCCCATCGCCTGGCTCACCGGAGACGCGTTCGCGTACCACGGCGAAGTGGACGTGGTGATCTCTTCGCTGCTCACACATCATCTGCCCACCGGCGATGTCATCGCTTTCCTTCGCTGGATGGAAGCAAGAGCCAGCATGGGCTGGTTCATCAACGACCTCGAACGAAGCCCGCAGTCCGCGCGTCTCTTCACGATGCTCGCCCGCGTCATGCGCTGGCACCGCTTTGTGCAGCACGATGGCCCCGTGTCCTTCGCGCGCAGCTTTGTCGCGGAAGACTGGCAGCGCATGCTCGCGGAAAGTGGCGTCCCTGCCGCAGCCGCAGAGATCACGCCAGGCTTTCCGTCACGCCTTTGCGTCAGCAGGTTCAAGTGACGACGGACGTGCTGATCATCGGCGGCGGTCTCGCCGGAGCTGCGGCTGCCATTGAGCTCGCACACGCCGGCAGACACGTGACGATCATCGAACGTTCTCGCGCACCACAAAACAAAGTCTGTGGCGAGTTCCTCAGCGCCGAGGCGTTGCACTACCTCGCCCACCTCAACATCGACATCGCGAAACTCGGAGCGGTTCCACTCAGCAGCGTCCGCCTTACCGGCAGCGGCACAGCGGTGGAACGGCCACTGCCTTTCGCCGCCATGTCACTCACGCGACGATGCCTGGATGAGTCGCTTCTTCAGCAAGCCGAATCCGCGGGCGCACATGTGCAGCGCGGCTGCACCGTCGAGCGGCTCATGCAACAAGGCGACAAGTGGTTGGCGAAGCTCGCCGGCGGCGAAGAAATCAACGCGCTCACAATATTCCTCGCGGCAGGCAAGCATGACCTGCGCGGCTTCCATCGTCCCGCAGGAAAGCAGCCAAACCTCGTCGCCTTCAAAATGTACTGGCGGCTTCAACCAGAGCAAACAAGGGCTCTCGGTCACGCAGTCGAGCTCATCACCAACCGCGGCGGCTACGCAGGGCTGCAACCGGTCGAAGGCGGCCTGGCAAACCTGTGCTGCCTCATTCATGCCGGTCACCTGCGCCGCATCGGCGGCAACTGGCACGCTCTGCTTCAACACATGCAATCCCAGTCGCCGCATCTTCGCGAGCGTCTTCATCATGCAGAGCCGGCACTGCCAAAGCCACTCACCGTTGCCTCCATCCCCTACGGTTTCGTGCGCGAGTCTTCTGACGGCCTCTGGTACCTCGGCGATCAAGCCGCGGTCATCCCCTCATTCACCGGCGATGGCATGTCGCTTGCACTGCACACGGCATCGCTCGCAGTCACCACCTATCTCAGCGGCCAGTCCGCACACACATACCAGCAAACAGTGGCGCGCCAGCTCCGCCGGCAGGTCGCCATCGCTACTGCTGTCTCCAAAGCAGTGGTGAATCATCCTCGCGCGTCGCTGATGCTCGCAAAGCTATGGCCGTCGTCGCTTGCATTCATCGCAAGGAGAACCCGCATCGCGAGCGAACTCCTAGCTCCTTAGGCAAGCTCCGTCTGCGCTACCGCACCACCGCACCACGTGGCTTGTGCCACCGGGATAGATTTCGCACGCCATCACGCTGGCGGCTTCAGCCGCCGAGATGCGCGACTCAACGTCCCACGCAAATTCTGCGCGTACGCATTTTTCTCTTCAAACACCGCGATTCCTTCGCATATCATGCGTGCCATGCCCAGCACGCTTCCTGCCGTCGACGCCTATATCGCCAAATCCGCGCCGTTCGCTCAGCCCATCCTCGAAAGCCTGCGCGAAACAGTGCATAAAGCCGTGCCCGATGTCGAAGAAGCGGTGAAGTGGTCGATGCCGTTCTTCGTGTACAAGGGCATCATCCTCGCGAACATGGCGGCCTTCAAAGAGCACTGCAGCTTCGGCATCTGGAAAGAAAACGTGCAACCCCTCATGAAGCGCAACGGTGCGGAAAGCGACGCACGCGGCGGCATGGGCAGCTTTGGCAAGCTGCGCTCGCTCGACGAACTACCGCCTGCAAAGGAACTGAAACGCGTGCTTGTAGAAGCAGCACGCAAGATCGACAGCGGCGAACGTGACGCTAATTGGAAGCGTCCCGCACCCAGGACACGCCCGCCTGCCGAAGTGCCCGAAGCGCTCGCCGCCGCCCTCAAGAAGAACAAGCCCGCCGCAACGAACTTCCAGGCGATGAGCCCAAGCTGCCGGCGCGAGTACTGCGAATGGATCGCAGATGCCAAGCGCGAAGAAACACGCGACAAGCGCGTTGCCACCGCAATGGAATGGATCACCGCAGGCAAGAAGCGCCACTGGAAATACGAAAACTGCTGACAACGCGCCGCAGCGCTGCAGGAAAGGGCCATGGAAGTCATCCCCGCTTCCGGCACTTGCGAAAATGCCTACCCCTCCCCGCTGTCATCAACCGGAGTCGCGCAGCGACGTAGTGAGACCCCCGTAGTTGCCAGGCCATGGTAAGGCACGAGCCGGTCAGCTCACTGCGGGCATTTGTGACGCGGCCTACCCCGCCAAACTGTCATCTCGACCGGAGTCGCGCAGCGACGTAGTGGAGAGACCCCCGTATTTGCGAAGCGAGGGCGAAGCACGAGCAAGTCAAGCCAATATCTAACGGGTCATCTTCATACTGGCCACACACCGCGCGTCAACGACGCGCTTCGTTGCTGCCGCAGGCGCAGCCGGAACGGAAGAATTCCAGGCAACGACTAGCGGAGTAAACTCACACAGATGTGTGCGAGGGCCCGAAAGAACGATATCGGCGAATCAGTTGCTGAAGCAGAAGTGCCCATCGAACGCCCGCTCGACCCCGACAAATTTCAAACCCAACTAGCCCAGTGGTACAAGGCCCACGCGCGCAAACTGCCCTGGCGCGGCATACGGAACCCCTACGCCACCTGGCTTTCTGAAATCATGCTGCAGCAGACACGCGTTGCGACAGTAATCGATCGATACGCGCAGTTCCTGGAGAAATTCCCATCGCTGCAGGCTCTCGCAATGGCTCAGGAATCCGAAGTGCTCGCACTGTGGAGTGGGCTCGGCTACTACCGCCGCGCGCGCATGCTGCATCGAGCCGCGCAGTTCGTCACACGCGAGCTCGGCGGCAAGCTGCCGCACTCGTCTACCGAATTGCGTTCGCTCCCGGGTGTCGGCGACTACACCGCGGCAGCCATCGCCAGCATCGCCTTCGGCGAAAGCATCGCAGTCGTCGATGGCAACGTCGAGCGCGTGTTGCTCCGTATCCTCGGCAAGCCGGAAGACGGCACAAACGAAACGCGCCTGCTGCTGAAACGAACCGCGCAGTCGCTCGTGCCGCTGGACCCAAAGCCCCGGCCGCGCGCCAACCCGCCAGGAACACACAACCAGGCGATGATGGAGCTCGGCGCAACCATCTGCCTGCCCAAGCAGCCGCTGTGCCTGCAATGCCCTGTGCTGGAGTTCTGCCGAACGCGCGGCGAGCACGCCACGCTGAAGCGCCAGCCGCAGAAGAGCCGCGTCGTCGCACACCTGCTCGCGCTGCGCAAAAATGGCGTCATGACGGAAGTGTTGCTCGAAAAGCGTGCGGCGGAGGCATCGCTGATGCCCGGCATGTTCGAGCTGCCGCCGCTGCCGTTGGACGCTGTCGAAGGCCGCGAGCCTCTGCTGCGCGTGCGCCACGCCATCACCAACACCAACTTCTACGTGCAGGTCTACACGCCCACCCACGGCGCGCCTTCGGAGTCCGGGCACGACGCGGCCTTAATTTCCAACCGCGGACCCACAGTAGCCGCTGGCATAGATACGCAGGGCGAAAGCACACGCGGCTTCAGCCGCCGGGATGCTGCGGAGCACCATCATGCAGAGTCGCACCTCGAACAGGAGCGTTCCCCGCTGCGTGTGTATGAGCCGATGGATGATGAAGTCTTCGAAGCCGTCTCGAGCGAACCCGCAGACAGCACCCTGCTGCAGGCAATCCCGGCTGCGGCTGACGACCTGCAATGGACGCCGGTCGCAAAGCTCGCGGAAAAGCCTCTCACCGGCCTCGCTCGCAAGGTCCTGCAACGCCTGCGTGTCATGCGCGTCGAACCACCGAAGCTCCCCTAGATTGCGCGCTTCTTCACATCACCATGAGTCTGTCAACCTGAGCGGAGCCCCTGAGGCCCCATAGATTTCTGGGAAGAGACATATATGCACTTGCTGGCATATGGTGTTAGTGCCATAATTAGAGGGGTGTGGGATGTTGAACTCAGCGACGAGTGCGAAGCCTGGTGGTACTTGCTAAGTGAAGCTGAGCAGGAAAGCGTGGGACATGGCTTCGACCTGCTTGCCGAGCTCGGACCAGCCTTATCCAGACCGCATGCGGACACGTTGAAGGGATCGCGATTGCGCAATCTGAAAGAGCTTCGGGTGCAGCATGAAGGCCGCCCTTATCGAGTGTTGTATGCCTTTGATCCCAGGCGCGTGGCGCTGTTGTTGCTGGGAGGTGACAAAACCGGTAATAGCCGCTGGTACGAGAAGGCCATACCACTGGCGGAAAAAATCTACGCAAGGCACCTGGAGGAGCTGAAATGAAGAGTTGGGCAAAGATGCGTGAAGAGATGTCGCCGGAGAGTCAGAAACGCCTGAATGCGCGCCTGCGCGATACGCTGGCGTCCATGCCGCTGGACAAAATGCGGAAAGCTCGCAGGTTGACTCAGGTGGCCGTGGCAGAGCGCCTGCAAGTCGATCAGGGCTCTGTTTCGAAGCTTGAAGGCAGAACTGATATGTACCTCAGCACCCTACGGGAATACGTCGAGGCCTTGGGCGGCACTTTGGAACTGCGTGCGGACTTCCCGGACGGGTCCATCAACATCGACCTTCACGCCTCCTAGATCCGCCACTTGATTCTAACGAGTCCGAAATTCCGGGCTGAAAGCCCAACCCATTTCAGCCCAGCCCGAAAGGGCTGGGTCACCATTGCACCAAACGCGCGACTCATAACCCGCTGCGATAACCTGAAAACATCCTTGAGGACCGCAACGCCATGAACTTGCTCACAAAATCCCTGATCGCAATATCACTCGCGCCCGCTGCAATGATGCCCGCGCAAGAATCCCCCATCGCGAAAGCCGAAGCGCTCATCAGCCCCGAGCGCATGCGCGAGCAGGTGAAGTTCATCTCTGACGACGCGTTCGAAGGCCGCTACCCAGGCCTGCGCGGAGGCGAGCTCGCCGCGAAATACATCGCCTCGCAGTTCGCCATGTACGGCCTGCAGCCCGCCGGCGACAACGGCACGTTCCTGCAGCAGGTGAACTTCGTCGGCATGAAGGCGATCCCTGCGGAAACCAGCTTCACGCTGGAAGGCAAAGACAAAGCAGAAAAACTCAAGTTCGGTGACGACTTCGTAGTGTCGAACCAGACGCTGACGCCGACCGCATCCTTCGACGCACCCATCGTCTTCGTCGGCTACGGCGCCACCGCGCCGGAGTTCAACTGGAACGACTACGCCGGTGTCGACGTGAAGGGCAAGGTCATCCTCTGCATCGTCGGCGACCCGCCATCGACCGACCCGAAGTTCTTCGGCGGTGACGCGCTCACCTACTACGGCCGCTGGACCTACAAGTTCGAGCAGGCCGCGCGCATGGGAGCAGTAGGCGCGCTCATCATCCACCGCACCGATCTCGCCAGCTACGGCTGGACCGTCGTAGAGAACTCCAACTCGTCCGAGAAGACCTTCCTGCGCGACGACGCCAACCCACGCCTCAAGGCAGCGAGCTGGATTCAACTCGAAGTAGCTCGCAAACTCTTCGCGATGAGCGGCATGGATCTCGACAAGGAGTTCGCCGCCGCAGGGCAGCGCGGCTTCAAGGCCGTCGAGCTGCCGGTGCATTTGAAAGCGACTGTGACCAGCACGGTACGTCCGTTCCAGAGCCCGAACGTGGTGGGCGTGCTGCCCGGGAAGAACACGAAATTCGATAACAACTGCCCGGATGGCTCGAAAGTATGCGCTGTAGATCGCCTTGTTGCTACGGACCAAGCCGTCCTCTACACCGCCCACTACGATCACCTCGGCATTAAGCCCGACATGCCCGGCGACAATATCTACAACGGCGCTGCCGACAACGGCACAGGCGTCGGCATCCTGCTGGAGCTTGCGCGGACATGGTCACGCGCTGTGCACGAGGGCGGCATGCAGCTTCCGCACTCGGTCATATTCTCTGCGGTGACAGCAGAAGAGCAGGGTCTGCTCGGCTCAGAATACCTCGGCCAGCACCCGCCCATCCCCGCCTCGCAAATCTCGCTCGACATCAACTACGACATGCTGCTGCCCGTCGGCGTGCAGCAGGAAATCAACGTCAACGGAGCGCAGCGCACGACCTTCTTCCCTGAAGTGCAGGCGAGCGCGAAGAAGTTCAACCTCGCCATCGTGCCTGATCCGCGTCCCTCCGCCGGCAGCTACTATCGTTCGGACCACTTCAGCCTCTCGCGCGTAGGCATCCCGGCCTTCAGCGTCGACGCCGGCATGCTCTTCCAGGGTCACAATGAAGCCTGGGGCCGCGCACAGGAAAAAGACTTCAACGAGAACCGCTACCACAACTTCAGCGACAACTTCGACCCCACCTGGGATTTCACCGGCAACGCCAACCTCGCGCGGTTCGGCATGGACCTCGGCTGGAAAGTGATCCACGCCAAAGCCCCTGTCGAATGGAATCACGGCGACGAATTCGAACCCGCACGTAAAGGGAGCGAGGCAGCAGGCAAATAGCGCGATTGGCCGCGTTTAGGTAGCAAGCCTTAGAGATGGCCGGGCATCCGGTCAGGCCATCTGGCTGACATCTATCTAATGGCAAGGCACGAATCTCTCTCTCTGTAGCTGTCATCTCGACCGAAGCACTCGAAGAGTGCGTAGTGGAGAGAACCCCGTATTCGCGAAACGAGCGCGCAGCGTAAGCAAGTCAAACAACGCCACACTTGACACGCACATGCTTTGAAACTCACGGCAAAGCCAGGCACGCGGCCGGGCCCTGCGGCCTCGGCAGAGCAAAAATCAGACCTGGCCCGAACCTATCCCCAATCGTCGCAAGACTTTGCGCCAAAAGTACGGGGGGTACTACCCCGCAATACGCGAAGGCCGTCGATCTCCGGCGGGTGCCTCGCCCAGCCGCCAAAGCCCGGACCAGCTCTCGGCAACGATGATGCTGTCACCAGGATTCTGCGGATCGTACCGGACCTGCAAGGGCTGGTCGATGCGGTACCCCCGCACCAGCTCCGGCAGCAGCGACACATCCTGAGCGCAGTTGTAGGTAACGCCAGCCGACCGGTAGCTGTACACCAGCACCTCCGGCGTCTCGGAAACGCTCTCTTCTCCAGCAAGTGACCGCGCGTCCAGCAGGTGGCCGTCGGTGATGCGCCCCATGCTGGCCAGCCGCTCGCGCCGACGCCGCTCCATCTCTTCTGCCGACGGCCGGTTGCGCCGGATAAGCCACCAGACCAGCAGCCCCAGCAGCAGCACACCCGCGGCGGCCCCACCGATCACACGAGGGTCATAGCGCTGCACGAACTGCACAATGCTGTGGAAAGAGTGCTTCACGGCCGGACGCTTTCAGCATATAGCACCATCCGTGGTGCACCGCGCCTGACGGTAATCAGGCAGGGTGCGGCGATATACTGCCCTGTGCAACGAATGACAAAGAATCCGCAACAGCTCGTCAGGACAGACCACCCGCTCGACCTCGCAGGAGGACGCCGCGTGCGCTCCACCACCGTGCTCTGTGTCAAGCGCGGCGACTCGGTAGTCATGGCCGCCGACGGGCAAGTCACACTTGGCGCCACCGTGATGAAGCAGTCCGCGCGCAAGATTCGCCGCCTCTACAACGACAAAATCCTCGCCGGCTTTGCAGGCTCGACCGCGGATGCCTTCTCGCTCTTCACGCGTTTCGAAGCAAAGCTGGAACAATACAGCGGCAACCTCGGTCGCGCCGCAGTCGAGCTCGCCAAAGACTGGCGCACCGACAAGCTGCTGCGTCAGCTCGAAGCGCTGTTGATCGTCGCCGACACCAAAGGCATGTTCCTGCTCAGCGGCGACGGCGACGTCATCGAACCCGACTCCGTCAACGGCAGCACCGTGGCGACGATCGGCTCCGGCGGAAACTACGCTCTGGCGTCAGCCACGGCATTGATCGAGAACACTGAAATGAGCGCACGAGAAGTCGTCGAACGCAGCATGAGGATTGCTGCTGACATCTGCATTTACTCGAACCACAATGTCGTCGTGGAGGAACTATCTTGAGCAGCTATCCTGAGTTGCCGCTGGAATGGGACATGGACGCGGTGCGTGAGTTCTACGCGGAGCGCGGTCTTGAGTACGACAAGCTCAGCCCACGTCACTTCGCCTGAATGATGACATTTGAGCAAGAAGCTCGTGAACTGGAACAGTTTGATTTCGATAAAGAGTACGCAGCGTTTCTGGCTCGGAGAGAAGCAAGGACGAATTAGATGTTTGGCAAGAAACAGATCGAATTTGCCGCAACAGATAAGATCGATAGGCTCAGACCAGAAGTTGACGAGCTGCTTGTGGCAATCGCCAAGTACATGATCGAGCCCGGCGACTCGGCAGAGGAATGGGCAAACTCCGCGTTTGTATCAGATGAGTCGAGCATTTTCAATTTCCTCTGCGAAAAAGATGTTGATTCGATGCGGAAAGATCTCGGTCTTCTTTCTCTTTCAGGTGGCGACCTCATCTGGGTAGTTGCTCAAACAATGCGAAACATGAAGACAAAACACTGATCTGCAAACATTTAGGAACTAGATGGCCATCTACCTCCCCGGAACCGCTGAAGACCAGCCCCTCTCGCTCGAAGAGCTAACGCCTCGCGAGATCGTCGCCGAGCTCGATAAGTACGTGGTCGGACAGGCGGACGCAAAGCGTGCCGTGGCGATTGCTCTGCGTAATCGGCAGCGCCGCCAGAAGCTTCCGCCCGACATCGCAGAAGAGATCATGCCGAAAAACATCCTCATGATCGGCTCCACGGGTGTCGGCAAAACAGAAATTGCGAGGCGGCTGGCAAAGCTCACGAACTCGCCGTTCCTCAAAGTCGAGGCTTCGAAGTTCACCGAGGTTGGATACGTTGGCCGCGATGTCGAGTCGATGGTGCGCGACCTCGTTGAGATCGCCATCGACATGGTGCGCGACGAGAAGCTTGAAGAAGTGGAAGACCGCGCAGAATTGGCTGCGGAGGAGCGTCTGCTTGATCTACTGCTCGCGCAGGCAAGCCCTGTCGCCGACCCCGCACACGAAATTCATCTTCAGCCACAGCCAGAGCCGGCGGAGTTCGCCGGACATCCTGATCTGCAGGTGATTGAAGGCGGCACACAGCCGAATGCAGCACCTCCGCAACCGGCGCTGGTCGTTGTGTCGAAGAACGAGTCGGAGCGTGCACGTGAGCGTGACAGGATTCGTCAGCAGTTTCGCGAGGGTCGTCTGGATGATCGCACGGTGGAACTGGAAACGCGCGATCGCAATCAGCCGCAAGTCGAGATCATCAGCAACCAGCCGCCCGATGAGATGGACCAGAGTGGCATTCGCGACATGATCTCCGGCATGTTCGGCGGCCGCGCGCGCAAGCGCCCGATGAAGGTCGCCGACGCCTTCGATTACCTGGTGCAGGAAGAAGAAGGCCGCATGCTTGACATGGACTTCGTGACGCGCACAGCGATCGAGCGCGTCGAAGAGTCGGGCATGGTCTTCCTCGATGAGATCGACAAGATCGCCGGGCGCGAGGGCGGCCACGGCCCGGACATCAGCCGCGAGGGTGTGCAGCGCGACATCCTGCCCATCGTCGAAGGCACCACGGTCAACACGAAGTATGGCTTTGTCGCAACGGACCACATCCTCTTTATCGCGGCAGGCGCGTTCCACGTTTCAAAGCCGAGCGATTTGATCCCGGAATTACAGGGGCGTTTCCCCATCCGCGTAGAACTCAAGCCGCTGACGATCGGTGACTTCCTGCGCATTCTTACCGAGCCGCGCGCGTCGTTGGTGAAGCAAGCCGCGGTGCTGTTGGAGACAGAAGGCCTTACGTTAGAGTTTGCGCCCGAAGCGTTAGAAGAGATTGCCAACTTTGCTTTCCGCGTGAATGAGACGACGGAAAACATCGGCGCGCGACGCCTAACCACCATTATGGAGCGCGTGTTGGATGAGATCAGCTTCCAGGCACCTGACTTGGTAAAGGCCGCGCAGGCCGGGCCGGAGACTCTCGCGCTGTTTCCCGATGCAAGTACGAAGCCGCTACCGCGATTGTTCGAACGGACCAACAGCAAGGGTGTTGAACGCGTACTTCGCATTGAGCGCGAATACGTGCAGCAGCAGGTTGCCGACATTGTGAAGAACGAAGACCTGAGCCGCTATATTCTCTGATGGCATTCGAGCTTGAGTTCAAGGAGGGCGAACAGCTAGACTTCGTGGTCGAGACAGAAGGCGATCTATTCTGGCTCGTCGCAATGATACGTGTGAGTGATCGCGAACTCTTTTTGAACGATCTGCTGTTTTATCCGGCAACCGCGTAGAGTGCGCGCTGGTTACACTTAGATCCGCAGCATCTTTCGCATGCTTGAAAAGGCTGCGCGTGAATAAGGTTTTGTGAGTTGTGTTGTGAATGCATCTCGTAGCAAACCTGACGGGCGAAGGCGTATCCTGAGTTTTCGGAGAGTGCTTGCATGAAGCTGACCATTCCACCACCGATATCTCTTGAGGTTACGGAAAAGATGCGGGCGCTTATTCGCCTGGGTGCATCCCAGGGTGATGTCATTAAGGCCATGCGTGATGAGCGGCTCCATATTGTCGAATGCATCAAGCTGACATCGCTGCTTTACGAGATCCCGTTGGGTGTGGCGAAAGACGCCGTTCATAGCAGTGACGCATGGCAGGACACGCGCGAGCAAAACGAAGCGTTCCATACACAGGCGGTGCAAGCGCTTGAAGACACAGATTGGCAAGAACATGCGCTAAGAGAGCAGCAAGTAAGCTCGACTGCAGCCTAAGACGCTTCGACGTTGCGAATCGACCGCGACAGTTGTCTGCGTTAGCTGTTTTCGTTTCGCGTCTGTGACTAAGGAGGAACCTATGCTTCCTGCTCCACGCAAGCCTTCGGCTGCATTCATCGGCGCTTCCTGGGTCGCGCTCTTTGCGGGCGGACTCACGTTCATGATCGGCCTGTGGAACTCATCGCTGCCGCTGCTTGCGAAGGGATACTTCTTTACGCTGTTGATGTACGGCCTCTTCTCAGCGGTGTCGGTGCAGAAGAGTGTGCGTGACCGGCTGGAAGGCGTTCCGGTGACGACCATCTACTACGGCCTGAGCTGGTTCTCCGTCATGCTTTGCATTTTGTTGATGAGCATAGGTTTGTGGAATGCCGAACTGACTCTAGCTGAGAAGGGTTGCTACAGCATGGCATACCTGCTCAGCTTGTTTGCGGCGATCACGGTGCAGAAGAACACACGCGACAGCGTCGGCGCAGAGTCGCCTGCCGCGTATACGCCTGACTCGGATGTCACATTCGGTCGCTAACGCGACATTCCGAGCTACTTCGGGTACTGTGTCGTGGTGACACCCTTCAGCTGTACTTCAAAATTGCTCGCACGAAACAGCATGTGCACTTCGGCAGAATTTGGATTCCACCACCATTGTGTCGGGCGGTTGGTTCCTGCTGCTTTGCTGTAGTGCGGGAATGGCTTGCCGTCGAGCAGGACATCCGTTGGGGCGAGCTTTGTCCGCACGATGACTTCATAGTCTCGCGCCAAGTTGCTCGTGCCTTGCACGGTAGCAGTTCCATCATGCTGCTGAAAGTGAGCAGCCGTCCCGTTGGGTAGTTGGAAGTCTCCTGCAGAGTCATCCATCGCAGACAGATACGCACGCCAGACGAGCGGGCCTTCCAGCAGGTGAGGATCTTCCCAGTTTATGCGCGCGGTGTCCTGATCTGGGAGGAAGGGCAGGACAGATCCCGCGCGGACAAGGATGGGAATCTGCCACACAGGCGCAGGCACGGTGATGTCTTTGCCTCCACGGTAGGAGTTGCCATCCCAGAAGTTGATCCACTCGCCGGCAGGAGCATACAGCGTTCGCTCGCCTGTAGGGCTGACGACCGGCGCGACGAGCATCTCGCGGCCGAGGAAGTATTGGTATTCGGCAGTTGCGCTGTGTGGATCCGTTGGAAACTCCAGTGCAGTGTGCCGCATGATCGGCACGCCGGTCCGATGGGCTTCCGCCGCGTAGGTCGCGAAGTACGGCAGCAGCGAGCTATGGAGAATGGCATAGGAACGGAAGTGCGCTGTCGCATCAGGGTCGCTCCAGATATGGATGGCGCGAGCGGGCTTGTCCCACACGTGGTCACGCATGATCGGAGTCAGAGCGCCGAACTCGACCCATCGCATCCACAACTCGCGCGAATCGCCCGTGCTGTTGATGTCGGGTCCCCAGTTTGAGAAGCCCGACATGCCTGCAGTGATACCAGCGGTCACGACGGATGGAAGGCCGAGATCGCGAGACCAGTTGGCAAACTGATCGCCGCCCCACAGCGCCGGACTGAATGCCTGTGTACCGGGCGCGCCGGAGCGGGCAAACGCAACAACCTCGGGATTGATGCTGTGTGCCACGCGGTCCGTCACCTTGTGGTACAGCAGCGGGTACAGCATCGAGAGTGTCTTGCCAGTCGCGTTCGCACCATGGTCGGTGTCGCTGATCCATTCACCGAAGTCTTCCATCCAGCCGTCAAATCCCTGGTCGCGGACCGCGCTGGTGATCATGCCTTGCCACCAGTTCACAGCAGCCGGGTTGGTGAAGTCGACATTGCCGGTGGTGACGCCCTCGAATCGGGGGCCAACAGGTTTGCCGTCGGCTCCGGTGACCAGCAACTTCTCGCGTACGCCTTTTTCATAGAGCGGGCTTTGCAGCGTGTAAGGCAGATCCTGCTGCCGGACATACGGGTGCACATACGAGAGCACCTTGAACCCCTGCCCATGCAGCAGGTCAGTAAATTCGCGTGATGAATCGTAGTAGCTGCCGAACCAGAACGGCCAGCCGATATTGCTTGGCTCATCGAGGTCGTCGAACACCCATAGTGCGCTTGCGGAAATGCCTTCGTTGCGAATGCGGGCGGCGATATCGAGCACCGGGCCCTTGCCTTGCAGCGCGGTAATCCATGGGCCGAAGGTCCAGTACGGCACATCAGCCGGGCGGCCTATTATGCCAGTGTATGCCGTGAGCACCGCCTTCGGGTCGGCTTCAGAAAACAGGTAGAACGTGACGGGCTGGCTCGCCACCTTCAGGCTGAAGGAAGTGCCTGCGTCCGAGCCGCAGAACTTACTCGTGAATGATGTGTCGGCGTAAAGCCCAAGTCCGCTCGTCGAATACACCAGCGGGATTGCGACATAGCTCCAGTTGTGGCCGCCGGGCTCGCCGAAATGGTCCTCGGGGCGCACATCCATCTTTGTACCCGCGAGCGACGACTGCCAGAAGCGTTCGCCCAGGCCGAAGACCGGATCACTGCCCTTAACGTTAATTTCGACACCGTCAGGAGCAGTGCCGGAGACAGTAAAGCTCGCGAGCGAGGCGGTAAGGGGATGAAGGATAAACGTGGGTCCCGTGCATGCGGACGGAGGTGCTACTGTCCAGGCGTTGCCCTCGCGTCTGATCACAGGCACCGCTGTCGCTCCCGCGCCGCATGGCATAGCAGGAAGCGTGATTGTCCATTCGGCCTGCGACCTAAGGTTGCGCCAATGGAGTGATGCGGCAGGCTTGCTCCATGCGAACTCTGCGTCTGCGGTCGTTATGGTCAGAGCAGCGGCGTCATCGTGCACGACGGGAACGAGGCTCTTATCAGGGGCTGGAAGATGGCCTACCGCGATGAGCGCTGGTGATGGCGCGGGACGGCGTACTTCTTCCAGCATCTGCTTGTACTCCGATGAATTCGCATACGACGGAGAAGAGGTTTGTGCGCCCGCATCCACGGTAACGGCGAGAGTGACAACGGAGAGAAGAACGAGATTGCAACGGTGCATATGGATGGCCTGCAAACAGAAGTGGCTGTGTTAGTCCGCGGACCCGCCCTGCCATGTATACGCTTCCGCCCTTAGAGCACGCTACGCTTATCTTCACAAGCGCTCACGAATCGGGCGCAAGAAAAGAAGAGCGAGTCCGAAGACTCGCTCTTTTCTGAACGGCGGGAACACTTACTTCGCGCCGACAGGTTCATGATCCTTCTTCAATTCACTCACGCGTTTCGCCAGCAACTGCTCGAGCTCCTCCAGAGCCTTCGAGAAGCCCTCGATGCCTTCCTTCAGCTTGTCGTGGGCCATGCGGTTTTCTGCGTGCATCTTCTCGAAAGTAGCCTCGTCCATCGAGATCTTCTCGATGTTCTCGCTCTTGGCTTTTTCCGGATCGAGTTTGCGTTCGAGCGTTCCTTCGGTTTCTTGCAACTCCTTCAGGAGCTTGGGAGCAATGGTCAACAGATCGCATCCAGCGAGTTCGATGATCTCGCCGGTGTTGCGGAAGCTCGCTCCCATGACCACAGTCTTGATGCCGAATTTCTTGTAGTAATCGTAGATTTCCGTCACGGAGTGCACGCCTGGATCGTCCGCACCCTTGTAGTCCTTGCCGGTGTCGTTCTTGTACCAATCGAGGATGCGGCCGACGAACGGCGAAATCAGGGTCACCTTCGCATCAGCACAGGCGACGGCCTGATGCATGCCGAAGAGCAGCGTCAGATTGCAGTGAATGCCTTCTTCTTCGAGCTCTTTGGCCGCCTGAATGCCCTCCCAGGTGGAGGCGATCTTCACCAGGATGCGCTTACGCGAGATGCCCGCCTGATCGTACTGGTGGATGATGTCGCGTGCAGCCGCGAGGGTCTTTTCCTTGTCGAAGCTCAGTCGCGCATCCACCTCTGTTGAGACGCGGCCGGGAACGATGTCAAGAATCTTGCGGCCGAATGCCACGGCCAGCGTTTTGAACGCGGCAGCAGCCACTTCCTTGTCATCCGCGCTGTCCCCGAGCGACTCGCGTGCATGGGAGAGCACATCGTCGACGATGGATTGATACTCCGGCATGCCGGCGGCAGTCGCAATCAACGACGGATTCGTCGTGGAATCGGTCGGCTTGTACGCCTTGATGGAGTTAATGTCTCCGGAATCGGCGACAACCGTTGTCATCGTCTTCAGTTGATCGAGCAGATTGGCCATGACGGAAAACTCCTGATGAGAAGGGTGGCGTTCAGCTCTCGCTGCGGAGAACTGAGAGAACACCCTGAATTATAGGATGCGCGAGCCCCGCTGTCGGTGCTTGTAGCGGAAGCCGGGCTTGGCTCTACTTCTTCGTCGTCAGCGATTTGTATAGTTCAATCGTCTGGTCGGCGATTGCGGTCCAGGAGAAGGTGTCTTCCACGCGCCTTCGCCCTGCCTCTCCCATGCGCTTTGCTTCTGCTGGATTTTGCAGGAGCGCGGTCACAGGAGCAGCAAGCTCTCGCGCAAACTGCTCGCTGTCCCGCGGGAAGCCCGTGACCGGGTCAGCTAAAAACGGCACGAGATGGCCCGTTTCGCCTTCGACAACGACTTCCAGAATGCCGCCCGTTGCGCTGGCGACAACCGGAGCGCGGCAGGCCATCGCTTCGAGGTTGATGATGCCGAATGGCTCGTACACGCTCGGGCAGCAGAAGACGGCGCAATGGGAGTAGAGCTGGATAGCTTCGGCCTTCGTGACCATCTTCTCGATCCAGACGATGTTGCCGCCTGCTTTGCGCGCGGCTTCTACCTTGTCACGCATCTCGGCTGCTATCTCCGGCGTGTCGGGCGCTCCGGCACACAGCACCACCTGCGTCCCCGGTTCGAGGTACTTCACCGCATCGACGAGATGCGTCACGCCCTTCTGCCGGGTGATGCGCCCGACAAACAACACGTAAGGTTTCGATTCATCGATGCCGTAGTCGCGAAGCGCTGTCGTATCAGCGGTGTACTGATACTGCTGCAAGTCGATGCCGTTGTAGATGACATGAATGCGCGACGGATCGACATCAGGATACGCGCGCTGAATGTCCGCCTTCGTGCCGTTCGACACGGCGACGATCGCGTCCGCCTCAAGGATCGCTGTGCGTTCCATCCATGAGCTCAGCGCGTAACCGGAACCAAGCTGCTCGGCTTTCCATGCACGCAGAGGCTCGAGCGAATGCGTCGTCAGCACAAACGGAATGTTGTACAGCTTCTTGGCGAGGAAGCCTGCCATGGACACGTACCAGGTGTGCGTGTGGATGACGTCGAGCTTGTCGAGATGAAGTTGCTGCAGCAAGTTCAGCGAAAGCGCTTCTAATGCTCCCTTGAACTTCGCCTGCGTGCCGTTGGAGATAACGTCCCACGGCTGTTCGAAGAAGACTTCGAGATTCTTGTGCGTTGGCTCTTCAGCCTCTTGAAGTTTATTCGCCGGCGCAGGCTGCTCGCCCCACGCGTGCACCTCCACTTCGATCTTCTTCGCCAACTCGCGCGACAGGTATTCCACGTGCACGCCCGCGCCACCGTAGACGTACGGCGGATACTCGCGGGTCATCAAGCCAACACGCATGGTGAAACTCCTTCCAACTCAGCCGCACCAGTCTAGCCCCATCGCCGTCGATGCGTGAACATAGCCGCCTCGCTCACGCCTCGATGTGTGTTCGCTTTTCTTGTTGTCATTCCCGAAGGAATCTGCGTTCTGCTTACGCGGCGGCGACCGTGCCGGTAAGACAACACACTAGAATCGCAATCAATCTTCTTCAGGTGATTGCGATGCGAATAGTGGCAGCGATGGTTTGTCTCAGCAGCGTTATCGGGCTTGCGCAAACGGCAGGGCCGGTCCCAAAGGCCGCGGACGTTGCCTTCCGGGCCATCTACACCGCAGACGATGCCTGGCGACATGCGCAGTACGGCTCGGAGAGCAAGGAAGATGAGGCCGCGCACCTCAGCCCTGTGCATCTGCCGCACGTTGACGCAAAAACGCAGGCCGCAGAGCTCCAGCACTGGACCGATATTCTTTCGCAGCTAGACAAGCTGGATGCGAAGGCTCTCTCACCGGATGAACACTTGAACTTCGAGGTCTACCGCGCGCAGATCGTTGTTAGCCGGAACGCGCAGCAGTACCGCGAGTAAGAGCGCCCAGCGAACTCCGACTCCAGCTTCTGGAGCTACCTTGCGCCACTGGACTCTCGCGGCTTTCGCAACGCGGAGCAATATCGCCGCTACGTTTCGCGTATGAGTGATATTCCGCGTTTCTTTGCGGAGAACATCGCCAACATGCGCGCCGGGCTTGCGCGCGGCTTTACACCGCCGCAGGTGACACTCACCGGCCGCGACCAGTCGATCCGATTGATAGCGGATGCAAAGAGCGCCGAGGACACAGCGTTCTGGAAACCATTCACCGCGTCGATGCCGCGTGACATGACCGCGGCAGAGCAAGCCGACCTCCAAACGAAGGCAAAGACGATCATCGAGCAGCAGGTCGTGCCTGCTTACAAACAGCTTCTCGCTTTCTGGACGCTGGAGTACGTGCCGCACTCGCAGCGGGCGCTCGCGGCCACGGCGTTGCCGGATGGTGAGGCGTACTACCAATCATTGATCCTTGAGTACGCCACAGTCACCGACACGCCGGAGCAGATCCACGCGCTCGGCCTGAGGGAGATGGAAGGCATTCACGCCGAGATGCTCGCCACGATGAAGGCTG
>CAJCIP010000096.1 GCA_903970445.1 Verrucomicrobia bacterium Tous-C9LFEB
GCGTGCGCGTTTACAATTGCGCGAACGTCTCAGCCGGTACTTTCGGCAGAACAAAGAGGCCCATACGTGAACTGCACGGACTTTCTTGCAAAACTAACCGACTACTTTGATGGACAGATCGACCCAACCCTTCTTGCCGAAGTGAAAGAGCACCTTTCTTCCTGTCATCATTGTGAGGTCGTTGTTGATAGCACCCGCAAGACCATAGACATTTACCGTGGGCATCAACCCTACGAATTCCCTGAGGAATTGGCTTCTCGGCTACGCTCCGCCGTCATGGAACGGTGCCGAAAGAGTGCTATCAAGTAACACCTCGGAGTAACGTACACGATACGGGTATCTCATTTGCTTCTAATGGGCGATGGGTTTCATTAGAGCTCAGTATTAAAAATGGATGTGAAGGAAGGCATCCATGTCACACCCCGTCATCAGCGATCCCGTCATCCCACGCAGCCGCCGAGGCAAAGCAAAGGGCTCCAGCCTCAGCTTCCTCTCATTCCCTGTTGTTCTCATGATTTTTTGCGCCATTGGCGGGTTGCCGGTCGTGAGCTCACGCCTTTGGGCGCTGGACTCTACGGTCCATGCTCATAATGACGCCATCGTTTCAGTACTGATGGCCATCGCGCCATATTTTCTGGTCGCGTTCGCAGCGCTTGGCATATTCATGTTCATCCGCGCAGGTCAACGCGTCGAGGTCGAGCCCGAGGTCTAGGTTCCGTCAACGCGAAAAGGGGCGGCCATGGGCCGCCCCTTCTTCATGGCCGAAGAATCGGCTTACTTTACGACCGACTGAAACAAGGGCGAACCAAGCAGGCTCGCGAACTGATTGTCCGAGGATGAATACGCAATCGTAAGTGTGCCGGACTCTGAGTTGATTGATGTTTCGTCCACTGCCGACTTCTCGATCGGAGAACCGGAATTCTTCTTCAGCAACGCGACACCCTTGAGAAGGGTTGAAGCGGTTGCCGCAGTCAGTGTGTCCGACATCACCACCGCCATGTCGAACTTCACGCCGTTCTGAAAATCCATGGTGTAACGCGCACTTTTCATGCGGTTCTTCACCGTGTCATAGTCGGCCAACTGCGAAGCTTCTCCGAGAACGCTCTTCATCATGGTTTGCGTTCCCTTTTGATCGAGAAGACTCCATACCGCACGCTGATCCACGATGGCCATTTCGTTCATCATGTCGCCATTCTGCAGGAAGCTCGGCGCCAGCCCATCGCGCGCATCAAGAGCGGCCTTCACCGCATCCTTGTCGCCAAAGACCATCGTGGTCTGGTTCAGGAACACGACGCTCATGCCCGCCGAACCCATTGGGTAGACGCTGTTGTTTCGCACCATCACAGGCTTCGTCTTTGTCTTAGTGAAGTTCGCCATGATCGACTGCGTCTGAAACTGGCCCTGAGCTACTCCAAGGATGCGCGTGGCAGTCCCACCAGGCGCACGAAATGCGGCGAACGCAAGCGTGTCAGCGTCCTGATCAACTTTGAGGCCCGAGGTCTTGAGAGCGGACTCGAGGCGCTTCAACTCAGGAGGCAAAACGCGATCCTTCAGCTGCATGGCAGCGTTGGAATTCTGCATCGCGCGATAGTCCACAACGATGATCTGCTGTACATCCTTGGGAATCGAAGACCGGCCGTCTCCACTAAGCTGCGATGCGTGCGTCGTGGAGAGGCCTGCTAAAAATACCGCCGCTGCTGCTATTCCGTACTTCAAAAAGTTCGAGCTCTTCACCGTAAATTCTCCACTGCGTTCCGAAACGCAACAAGTCCATTCTTTCCTGAATAAACCGATGCTGCAAGAGTGCGTGCGCCTAAACGGGCCATTCGAGCGGCCGCCGTAGCTTCCGCTCTAGCACCTTTTGCTCCGGATCGAACTGATGTATTTGACGAACCCATTCGGCATTGGGTTGAAACGCCTCTTCGGGAATCAATCCGATTATCTCGCCTTCCGCGATCTCGGCGCCATGACGCTCGGCCATTTCCGCAACTGCTGTATGCACCCTGGCGACTGGCGTGCGATGAAAGTCCGTGATGTTCATGCTCACCTGGGCGCGTCCGTTGGCCATGACTCCCATCGCTTTTACCCCAAACAACCCACCACCGGAGGCCCGGATGTCTCGCGCAATGGCGCGGGCGGCAGTGATATTTGGATCTTTCAAATAAATGTTGTAGGCAATCAAAAATTTGCGCGCTCCAACGGCGCTGGCGCCCGCCGTCTGGTGAAGCTCTGGTCCACCGACGTCTGGACGGCGCATGGTGTCGCGGACAGAATCACGCAGCAGCCCTTCAAATTGACCACGGCGAACATCTTCGAGATTCACTCTGTCTGGGCGGGCGGCAGCGGCTTCGTAGAAATATACGGGAACTCCGGCACGCCGCCATATCGCCATTCCAGCCTGGCGCGCCAGCAGAACACACTGCACAAGCGAGACACCGATAACGGGAACGAACGGTATTACGTCCGCAGCACCGATACGCGGATGTACGCCTGTTTGCTGGGTAAGGTCAATCAGTTCAGCAGCTTTCACCGTGCCTCTAACGGCTGCCTCGACGACAGCCTCAGGCGATCCAGCGATTGTTACTACGGAACGGTTGTGGTCGCCATCCAACGACCAGTCCAGCAGATGAACCCCGTCCATCTGCATTGCGCACACGATGCGCCGAACTTTCTGCGCGTCGATACCTTCCGAGAAATTTGGAACACACTCCACAATGGATGCGTGCGAATCTTCTGACATGGGCCCTGGTGTTACATCCGTCATGCTACTTCCACCAGCTATAACCGACTGTGAACTGAAGGCTTGCGTTCACTCCAGGATTCTTATCACCGAGGCTTGCACTGGAAATGTGCACAGCGTTCGCTGACAAATCTAAGGAGCGCTTATTCCGAAGAAAGTAATGCACACCGACTCCGCCCTGTGGCGTGAAGTTGATCTGGCTGGTGTCGGCGTTCACGCCTGTCATCGTCGGATCAGCGTAATTCAGGTTGCCGACGGCTGGGTACTTACGAGTGGTAAACAGCACGCCGCCGGCGCCTTGGATCCAAGGCATCATCCGGCGACCATGCGTAAAGTTATAGCGCAAAATGATCGGGGTCACACTCACACCGGTGAAGGTACCACCAACGGTATATGGCGCTGTACACGCTGCGGTGCTGGTTGCGCCGGCAGCACAGGTGATGCGCTGAAACGTCGGTGTGTAGGACTGCCAAAGCGGCAGCGCCTCGACACCATACTCTGCTGTGCCTTTGAAGAGCCCAGAACCCAGTTCATCTGTCATCGTGTGAGCCCCGTGCAAACCCAGGGCGAAGAAGCCAAAATTTGTGCGGTCTTCGAGGCCCACTCCGCCCTCAACAAAGGCTCCGAAATTCCAGTCGCGATGGGCGGCGTCCGTAATGGGACTCTGCGCTAACAACGAGCACGATAAAGCTGTGCACATCAAGCCCACTAACATCCAAGAAGAAATCTTCACTTTCGCCTCACAATCGAAAGCCGCCAGCAATGGCGGCTCTCCGTTCAATCTTTGCCGGAGCTTACGCAGGAACCTGCGACTCATCCATGTCAAAGTTGGAGTAGACGTTCTGCGTGTCGTCGAGATCTTCAATCGCATCAAGCAAGCGAGCCATCGCGCTTGCAGCCGTTCCCTCGAGTTTCGTGTAGGTGGAGGCCACCATCGTCACTTCTGCCGAAGCCGTCTCGATTCCGGCCTTCTTTACCGCGTCCAGCACGGCATCGAAATCCTTTGGCGAAGTCGTAATCTCCCAATATTCGCCCTCGTCCGACAAGTCTTCCGCTCCGGCTTCCAAAACAACTTCCGTTAACTTGTCTTCATTCGCATCATCCTTGCCGACGAGAATGACGCCTTTCTTGCTGAACATGTAACCAACCGAGCCGGTCTCACCAAGATTCCCACCATTCTTTGAGAAGGCGTGGCGAATCTCGCTGACCGCGCGGTTGCGATTGTCGGTTAGGCATTGAACGATTACAGCCACACCGCCCGGACCGTATCCCTCGAACTGGATTTCCTCGTAGCTGGTACCTTCGAGCTCGCCAGTTCCCTTCTGAATGGCGCGCTTGATGTTGTCGGCCGGCATATTCTCAGCCTTTGCTGCGGCGATCGCGGTGCGCAGGCGAGGGTTCCCGTCGGGATCGCCCCCACCGCCCTTCGCAGCGATGGTGATTTCCTTGATCAGTCGCGTGAAGATCTTTCCACGCTTGGCGTCCAGTGCGCCCTTCTTGTGCTTAATCGTCGCCCATTTTGAGTGACCGGACATCTCTGAAAACCTCTGCTGCCTGAATTCTCTCCGACGCGAATGAGTGCTGAAACTGCCGATTTCGCGAGGGTTCGTCGCTGGCAATTTTAGCATGCAGCATCGGCGCTCGGTTGTGCCCTCATTCGCTCTAGAAAAGCTCTGGAGCGAGGAGGTCATTCATGCTTTCGCGTCTGCGAATCAGCCGTACCTGGCCACTCTCCACAAGCACTTCTGCAGGCCGTACACGCGTGTTGTAGTGCGAGGAAAGCGATATGCCGTATGCCCCGGCATCCAGTATCGCAACCAGCTCACCCGCACGCACTTCCGGCGCGGAACGGTCGCGCGCGAAGAAATCTGCACTCTCACACACCGGACCCACGAAGTCTGAAGTCTGCTCTGCACGATCATGCTTTTCGACGGGCAAAATCTCGTGATGCGCCTGATACAGCGCGGGGCGAATGAGGTCGTTCATGGCTGCGTCTGTAATAACAAAGTTCTTGTCGCCATTTTGCTTCGTGTAGAGCACCCTTGTGAGCAGTACACCCGCCTGTGCAACGAGGAAACGCCCGGGCTCCAGGAGCAGATGCACCTTGAGGTTCGCAAGGCCCTCGCGAATCGCATTCGCGTAGTCTCTTACGCTCTGCGCAGGATCGGACGATGCAGTTCCATACTCGATTCCGAAGCCGCCTCCCGCATCCAGATAGCGAATGTCGAAACCGTCACCACTTAGTTCTTCGACAAGCCTCCGCACGCGCTTCACGGATTCAGCAAATGGTTCTACGCTGCGGATCTGCGAGCCAATGTGAACGCTCACGCCGGCAGGATCGATGCCCGGCAACGCCGCTGCACGCTGGTAGATCGCCCTGGCGTTGGCGATTGCGATACCAAACTTGTGCGAGCTCAAGCCAGTCGAAATGTATGGATGGGTCTCCGCGAAAACATCCGGGTTTACCCGCATTGCGATGCGTGCGACTTTACCCAGTGCAACAGCGCGCGCGGACAGCACCTCAAGCTCCGCTTGACTTTCGACGTTGAACAACAGAATGCCCGCTTCCAGTGCGGCATCCATCTCCCACGCCTGCTTTCCAACGCCAGAGAATACAACCTTGCTGAGTGCACCAGGGCTCGCACGTTTCACACGTTCGAGCTCACCTCCCGAGACGATGTCAAAGCCGCAGCCGTGCTCGCCGAGCAACTTCAAGATGGCCAAGGCCGAATTTGCCTTCACGGCATAGCAGAGTGTGTGCGCTGTTGCGACAAACTCACTTCGCAGCAGCGCTGCACGCGTCGTCACATCGTCTGCGGCGTACACATACAGCGGTGTGCCATACTCTTCTGCCAACTCGCTCAAGTCAGCGCCACCGCATTGAAGCTTTTCTGCTACGTACGCGAGAGGCCGCGGCGATGGAAACGTACTCACGAAGCGACCATACCACCATTCGGCGAAGGCACCACGTAGGACGCCTGAGGCATGATGACCCACGCGATGAGGTAAGCAACAACCACTGTGCCCGATGTAAACAGCGCGAGGGCGCACACGATCAATCGCGTAAGTGTCACATCCAGGCGATACGCCTGGGCAAATCCGGCGCACACACCCGCGATCATGCGGCCCGAACGCGCACGCACCAACGGACCCTCAGGATAAGGCGCATTTGCCACCAAAGAACGACCGCAGCAGGTGCAATACCTTGGCCTTCCATCCGACGAAGTACTGCACACGGAACACAACATAGTGACCTCCACGAAACCACATTGTGTCATACGGCGCATAACTACGAATGGTTCCCGCGCTACTTGCCTGCGTACGGCGTGCGCAGGTACCTGCGAGCTGCGTCCGCCTGCGTCTGGTCGCCACCGGGAGACGAAGCAGCCTGATACATCTTCACCGCGGCAGGTCTGTCATGGAGCAGATCGTTCATCTCTCCGGCATTCAACTGGGCACGCTTGCGAAGCCAGTCACTGCAGTTCGGTTGGCTCGCTGCCTGCGTGTAGGAGTTTGCCGCACTCTTAATATCGTTGTAACCGCGCTGCGTCTCTCCGAGCCCAAACCAAGCCATCTGCAATCGCGGATCGGTAAAGTAACCAGGCTTCTGCGCGTCAGCAAGAACCTTCTTATACGCGTCAATCGCCTGCAAACCTTGTCCCTCATCCTTCAGCAGGTTCGCGACCTCGAGTTGAAATAAGTAGTCATGCGGATACTGCTCGGCCAGACCGCGCTGCACCTGCAATGCTTCGGGATACCGTCCGTCATGCCGCAGGAAGAGCGACAGCGCCGTTCGCGATTCGACTCCAGTCGCAATGCCGTGCGCGCCTGCATCCCGCAACATGGCCAGTCCTTTCTCCTTCGATCCACCAAGCCCCATGATGCCAATCATCATTCTGACGAAACGCGGCAAGCTGGCCGCTGCGAACTGCTGAATGCCGATCGCCATCTTGGCATCCGTGTAATTAGGATCGATCTTCAATACAGCTTCGCTGTCGTTGCGAGCTTGATAGCCTTGCCGGGCTGCTCCAGCGTACGAGTGGTCGGCAAGTGTGATGAATGCCGCATGCATGCCGCGCGCAAATCCACGGGCAAATAGCGCGTTCTTGTCAGCGTCGTTTGCTTTCAGCCGGGCATCGCTCAGGCTGACTACCCGATTCGTTAGCGTTTCAATGTCATTGCGCGTTGCTGGAGCCACATCCACCTGACGCTTGTTCGTCAGAAAGTTGTCGCGCGCGTAATAGGTGGTATCGAGCAGATCCTGGTGGTAGAGCTCACGGAAGATCGTGGTCATGAGCACGTAGTTCCATGCCATCGGCTCTTGCGGATGCGCTAGCGCTACCTGATTGAAGATGCGGAGAGCGCCGTCGTAATCCAGGTTGTAGAAGTGCTCACACCCTTGACGCACGGAAGAATTCAAGTTCAAGGGATCGGTGTGAACGGCAGCCGCATCCTGAGCCTGAGTCGGCCTAACAAATGCGAAGGCAGCAAACAGAAGCACCGCGAGCACGTTCGCTAATTGTCTCAAGCGGATTTCTCCCGATGCTCAGCAAACGATTCACTTTCCGGCAGCAGATACACTATATGTTCGATGCTCTCCTACCGACGGCGTAGCGCGAGCACGGCGGGGTTAATGAATTTCTCTGTTTTGCTTCCGGCAACACTGCTCACGCTGAGTTGCTTTGCCTACATCTTCTGGCCTCAGCATGGCACATCGCATGCTGTCGAGAAGACGCGCCTCGACTACCTTCGTGAGCGCAAAGAGGTGATCTACGAGAACCTTCGAGACCTCAATTTCGAGTATCGCGCCGGAAAATATCCCGATGACGATTTTCAGCGACAGCGCGAACTGCTGGAAGGCGAAGCCGCCACGGTGATGACGGAGATGGATTCACTCGAAGTCTGACACAGGTTTACGCAGCGCATAGAAGGCGGACCGTGCTTTATCCTTAGCTAGTGCTTTCCTTTTCTCGTCTCTGTGTTGTCGGTTTCCTGTCCCTAGCCCTGCCGGCGTATGCCGCCGAAAGCATTACCGGCGTTGTGACAAACGGCACGACCAAGAAGCCGTCTGCTGGCGATGACGTTGTCCTGATCCGCCTCCAACAGGGAATGCAAGAATCGACTCGCACGAAAACTGATTCTCGTGGACGCTTCACTTTGGACGTTCCCGATTCCGGCATACATCTCGTACGCGTAACGCATGATAAAGCGAACTATTTTCGTCCCGCGCCTCCAGGAACGCAGTCGGTTGCAGTAGAAGTATTCAACGCGGCCGCACAAGTGAAAGGCGTCTCCAACGAAGCCGACGTGATGCGCATACAGACGGACGCCAGTGGCACCGGCTTGCGCGTGGTCGAGAACTTCTTCGTCAAGAACGAATCCACGCCCCCGCTGACACAGTTTTCTGACCGGCCCTTCGAGTTCTGGCTGCCGGAAAGCGCGATCGTTGAAGGATCGGCCGCGTTGGCCCCTGGCGGTATGCCGGTCCAGGCGGCTCCAGTCCCGCTCACGGAGAAGGGACACTACACTTTTTTGTTTCCCATTCGTCCGGGTGAGACTCGCTTTCAGATCACCTACAGGCTGCCGTATTCCGGCACGTTCAACTTTTCACCTCATGCGACACAGGCGACCGACACCATCGCGATCATGCTGCCAAAGAGCATGAAGTTCACCGCCTCGGCGGATGCTCCCTACTCGCCCGTGAATGATGAGGTTAACGCACAAACCTTCGTCGCACGCAATGTCAGTGCTGGTCAGTCTTTAGCCTTCACCCTGTCTGGTAATGGACAGCTTCCGCGAGACTCAGAAAATCCAGATCAAGCAGGTCAGGCACCATCTGGCGCGGACAGCGGACAGCCTGTGCCTGAGACACAAAACACGGCTCCGGGCCGCGGGCTGCAAAACCCGCTCGACCCGGAAGGTGATCGTGACCCTTGGGGACGGTACAAGTGGTGGATTCTTGGGGGCCTTGCGCTGATGCTGGCTACTGCTGCGGGAGTTCTACTGAGGAAGCCCTCCGCACAAGCTGTCACTCACGGCTCTACACTCCCTTTGCCTTTGGCAAACCACGACTCACTCCTCTTGCAGGCTCTGAAAGAGGAACTATTCGCGATTGAAACAGAGCGTCTACAGAACCTCATTTCCGAACACGACTACGCCAGCACCAAGGCGGCCTTGGAACTCATTCTGCGCCGGGCTCTTTCTCATACACCTAGCGCAAGCCTGCAGCCTGCATCACCGGCGGGCGTATGACAACTGTTCTTCGTGCGCTTCGACTGATCGCCCTGGCCATCTGGGTAGGGAGCCTCGTCTTCTTTGCCTTCGCTGTCGCCAAGGTCGCCTTCAGCAGCTTGCCGGATACTCATGAGGCCGGAATCGTAGTGCGGGGCACGCTGCTCGAGCTACATAAACTTGGATTAGCGGCGGGGCTGATTTA
>CAJCIP010000097.1 GCA_903970445.1 Verrucomicrobia bacterium Tous-C9LFEB
CCTTCGAGTCATCTTCTTTCTTGATGATGCTGATACCGCCATTCCGTTCAAGAATTGCGTAATCAATCTGCTCGAAACTGCGAACCCCATTTAGCCGCGCCGATGCCATAACATCTTCCGGTGCGAGCCGCATGCCGCGAAGCACGTCTTCTTGCCAGACGCCGCGTTTGACCAGAACTAGTGGTGTTCCATCCAGCCATTCGCCGAATCTTGGCACGCGAAGCTTGAGCCATGATGTGGTCCTGTGCATGGCCGCAACTGCGAGCACGGCGCATGTGCAGTTCACGACAGACCTATCGTTTCCCACTGTGGACAAGATGATGACCCCGCCCACAAGAAAAACCAGTACGAACTCGAAAAGCGTCATCTGCGCACCGGGTCTACGGACGAGGACACGCACGATTCCGGTTAGAAAGATGTACCCCAGAACGGCATGAACAATGGTCGCCATCAGGGAACCACCACGACGTGCGCCCCAACAGACTTTTTGCCGGGTACTTGCAATGAAAATTCGCGGTAGCCGGGAAAGGATGGTTCTAAAGCGATCTGCACATCCGCGTCGCTTCCACTCGCGGCGAAGGAATATGTGATTCCTCCATCGCCGATGATAGATCGCTCCGGTTGTGGAGCGATGCGCTGCGCGCCCAGTTGTTTCACGATCGAGTTGCTCACGAACAACTGAGCGGAACCATTCACGATACTTTCCGGTAAGAACCGAATGGTCATGATGGAAGGCGTGCTCGCACGTTCCACCCGCTCATAATTCACGGCAATCCCGCTGTCGGGTTCCAACAATCGCGCCTTCGCAAACCAGCCGCGACCGAAGAACCCTAGCACGTCGGCAATCAGGATCAGGGCGAAGAGGCTCCAGATGAGCCGCTCCAGCTTCCACCAGCGCTCTTGAAACTCAAGGTCTTCGCCCACCGCGACCGCATTGTCGACCTTGGGTACTTCATCTCCGCTTATGGGATTGGTCAGCGATTGCTTTTCCACGTTATTCCTCTTTCTTCGGGATCAAACTAATCTCACCGTTCCGTTCGAGAATCGCCGTGTCGATATCCGCGGGGGTCCGAAGACCCTGATCTCGGGCAGTGGCCATCACATCTTCCGGTGCGATCCGTTCCCGCTTCATTGTGCGGCTTCGCCACGCACCACCTTCGAGCAGAATCAAAGGTGTGCCATCCAGCAGTCGCGCTGTCCGTGATGACTTCGCCCGGAGCCAGACCAAGAAGTAGTGGCCGCATGCGATGGTGATGATCTGACAGACGGCGTTCGAGAGCGATACTTCATTGCCCACCACACCGGTGAGGGTAAGGCCACCAAGAAAAAAGATGAGGACGAACTCAAACGGCGTGAGCTGTTTACCCGGCCGCCTGCCTACGACTCGAACAATGAAGACGAGGAAGAAGTAGCCGAAAAGAGCACGTAGCACAGTTGCCAAAGCCAAAGGGGAGTTCTCCTGAACCCGCCGTGCGTGGGTGTATGGTCGTACTTCCTCGTCAGATGCGCTTTCCGCAACTTTGGTGCTAAGAGGTCCTGAACCGCCTTCATCAACATGCCAGCTACTTCCTTGTTTGGAAGCACCGCCAGTGCTGTCTAGCATGTCCCTTATCGCGCCGTGCAGATACTGCATCTCAGCAAGTGCGGAGCTCGAAGCCTCTTCCAGCTGGTAGCCGCGACGAGAAATTGTCCTGATCTTATCCGGACGTACTTGATGCGGGCTACCGCGAAGAAGGAGCAGCAATGGCAAACATCACTGTTACCGAAAGCCAAAATCCACCCGCGATCACTTGGAACACTCATCTGTAATCCCCACCCCAAACATGCTGCAAAGCACATCCGGGAGGACTAGCCCGGCTGCCATAAAGGAAACTTTGTGATTGTTCCTGTCACCGATGAAAAAACATGGGTTGGTCAACTTGTCGGCCTGCCCACATTCAATCTGGGTACTACTCCGATGGTGGTGATTTCTCCGCATCCCGATGATGAAACGCTCGCTGCTGGCGGCTTGATTGCAGCCCATAGCGATCGTGGACGCGACGTTCTCGTGATTGCCGTCACCGACGGCGAGAATGCCTATCAAGAGAACGCCGGGCTTCGCGAGCTTCGTGCGCAGGAGCAGGAAGAAGCGGTTCAGATTCTTGGCAAGGGCCGCGTCAGTATCGTGAGGCTTCGGCTGGAAGACAGTGGTCTGCACAAAGATGTACAGGGCTTGGAGCGCGCACTCGAGCCTCATGTCTCTCACGGAACTCACGTCATCGCACCGTGGACCGGCGACTATCACCCGGACCACGAGACCTGTGGACAAGCTGCTCTCGAGGTAGCGAAGCGAGCAGGCGCCAGATTGAGCTGGTGTTTCTTTTGGACGTGGCATCGCGGAACGCCCGACCAGCTCCATAACTTAGATCTACATCAGTTTCGCTTGAACACAGGCCTTCAACAGCGAAAGCGCGATGCCCTTGCATGTCATCGCTCACAGCTTGAACAGGCAAACGGCGAGCCGATCCTCCCAGAGAGCCTGCTCGCACCAGCCCGTCGCGGCTTCGAGGTCTTTGCATCGGCATGCTGAGCGAAACGAGTGAAGAGTTTTTCGATGCGATGTATCGGGAATCTCCTGACCCCTGGGGATTTGCCACGGATGCCTATGAGCAATCCCGCTACAGTGCGATCATGGCCAGTCTCGGAACCAGGCAGTTCCAGTTGGCGGTTGAGCCAGGATGTTCCGTTGGTGCACTCACAGAGCGGCTGGCGGATGTCTGTGATCGTGTAGAAGCCTTCGATATCTCAGCCACCGCGGTGACGCAGGCGCAGGCCCGATGTGCAACAAAGCAAAATGTTCACATCCAGCATGCAAAGTTCGATGGCAGCATACCCCATGGATGCGACCTCCTGTTGCTGTGTGAAATTGGCTACTACTTCACGCAACAGCAGCTTCTCGATATGGCAGGCAGAGCCCTTTGCACACTTGAACCGGGTGCCACGGTGCTTGCTTGTCATTGGCTCGGAACTTCCAAGGACCACATTCTTACCGGGGATCAGGTGCACGACACTCTTCGCCAACTCCCAGATTTGAAGCACGAACACGATGAACGGCATGAAAACTTCCGCTTGGATCGCTGGCGCAAAATAGGAGCATAAGTGGTGGGGCCCAGAATCAGTCATATTGCAACGCTAATTCCCGCGCGTGATGAAGAGCATTTGCTGCCGGGCTGTATCGCCTCCGTATTACGGGCACAGCAAGCGGTGCCTGCCAGCGTGACCTGCGACATCATTGTGGCGGTGGATTCATCAACGGATCGGACCTATGACATCGCAAGCCGAATGCTAGGGAACAGGGGCCTTGTGCTCACAACCAACGTGGGAAGTGTGGGTACATCGCGTGCGCTCGCCGCAGAGGCCGCGCTCAGCCGGTACACCGGGCCACGCTCGAATTGCTGGCTTGCCAACACGGATGCCGACTGCAAGGTTCCGGAACGTTGGCTTCTGGATCAACTTTTGCTTGCGGCTAATGGAACGCAAGCCATCGCAGGCATCGTCGATGTCCTCGACTTCACCGAACATCATGAGGGAGTGGCGAAACGCTTCCGTGAAACTTATCTCATTCATCCGGACGGCACGCACCCACATGTACACGGCGCGAATATGGGAATGCGAGCCGATACCTATCTTAAAGCAGGGGGATGGGCCGATCTGCAGACTGCCGAGGACCACGATCTATGGAACCGGCTGTCTCACGGCGGATGCCGCCGCCAATCGGTAGCGAAGTTAAAAGTACTGACGAGCGGGCGCCGCGTAGGCCGCGCCCCGAGCGGCTTTGCTGATGCCCTTGCTGCGCACAATGAGGCTTTCACGTGACAAATGACGAGCTGCAGCAGCGCTTTCGAGAAGTTTGCAAAGAAGAGCTGCCTTTGCCTGGACATGGAGAGACAGCAAGACGACATTTCCGCCTATTGAAGATAGGGCGGGAAGATTTATCTCTGGCTCGCCTTGCAGAAGCGCACTTCGATGCTGTAGCCATTCTGGCAGAAGCTGGACGCATACCGGAGCCTGGCGCGACCTACGGCGTTTGGGCCTCGGAGCGGCCCGGCTTTCACCTGACTCTCACGACGCAAGGTGATGAAGTGCTCGTGAACGGTACCAAGATGTTCTGCAGCGGAGCCAGCATCATCGACAGGGCTCTGGTGACAGTCGAAGCTTCCGAACCAATCCTGCTGGACATAGATTTGCATAGCAATCAGAATGCCCTCGACATTGATTCCTCAGCGTGGAAACCGAAGGCCTTCGCACTAACGAACACTGCGACCGTTGCGTTTCGTGAAGCCCGTGTTCCGAGGGACCGCGCGGTAGGTGGTCCGGGTTGGTACCTCAGCCGCCCGGGCTTCTGGCATGGTGCGATCGGCCCGGCGTCATGCTGGGCTGGCGGGGCACTCGGCCTGCTTGATTACGTTCAATCGCAAACGCGAAACGACCCCCATACTCTGGCGCATAAAGGCGCGATGGAAGCCGCAGCATGGACCATGCGAGCGGCGCTTGAAGCATCTGGGAATGAAATCGATGGAGACCCGGGGAATGCTGCTGCCGCACACGCGCGAGCGCTCATCGTGCGGCATGTCATCGAGCAAAGATGCACGGAGATACTTGACCGATTCGGCCGCGCCTATGGCCCGCATCCCTTTGCCTTTGTAGATGAAACGTCGCTCAGGTGCGAGGAGTTGAAGATCTATCTGCGTCAGTGTCACGCAGAACGCGATCTCGCTGTGCTTGGCGCCCTGTCTAAATGAACAAGCACCGTGCGAGAAAAGAGCAAGGATAGTCAAGCAGTCCAGTCTCGGGCTGGTGGCGATGCGTAGACAGCGAGTCTTGCCGTATAAAACAGTATGCCCTTCAAATGGTCTGGCCTTGTTGTCTGCCTGCTTGCGTCAAGCTGTGCGTTTTCGCAAACGCTGAACCACAACTTCGATCGCGATCCATCGCAATTGGTCGATGCTGGCTATACGGCTGCGATCGCGAAGTACACGACAGATCCCGCATTCCTATCTCCGCTGGTGAACTACCTTCCCGCTTCGAGCACAGTACCAACGCCGAAAGCTGTGCTCGGCGATGTGGCCGGCGCGCCTGACATGTTGCCGTATGCGGAAGATGTGTATCGCTACTTTCGGCTGCTTGCGGAGAAGTCACCGCGCGTCCAGGTCACATCCATCGGTAAGTCCGAAGAAGGTCGTGAGATGATTGCAGCGGCCATCGCGGACGAATCACTGCTTAAGACGGTCAAGGAAAACGATGCAAGGCTTGCGCAGCTCAGTGATCCGCGCCTCATTGGGATGAATGATGAGAAGGCGCAGGCGCTGCTCCAGGCAAGCGTTCCGGTCTACTACATCACTGGTACGATCCACTCGCCGGAAACTGGTGCGCCGACGGCCCTCATGGAGCTGGCTTACAGGCTCGCGGTGGATGACTCGCCCTACATCCAGTACATCCGCAAGCACATGATCGTGCTCATTACGCCTGTCGTCGAAGTCGACGGCCGTGACCGCATGGTTGATATCTACAAGTGGCACAAAGCTCATCCCGGCTTGCAGTACCCCCGGCTTCTCTACTGGGGACACTATGTTGCGCACGACAACAATCGTGACGCCATGGGCATGACGCTTGCGCTCACCAACAATGTGCTAAACACCTATCTCGGCTGGCATGCACAGGTGCTGCACGATCTGCATGAGTCTGTACCTTTTCTCTATGACAACACTGTCGGGGATGGCCCGTATAACGCCTGGATCGACCCGTTGCTCTCCGACGAATGGGCTGAGTTGGGTTGGAACAACGTCGCACAGATGCAGGGCTTTGGAATGCCGGGCGTCTTTACACACGGCGACTTTGATACCTGGAGTCCCGGCTATTTGATGTTCCTGGCCGGCATGCACAACGGCATCAGCCGCCTCTATGAGACGTTCGGGAACGGAGGTGCTGACACAGAGAAGCGAATCCTGCAGCCGGAAGAATATTCGCGAACCTGGTACCGGCAGAACCCACCTTACCCTGTCGTTACGTGGTCGCAGCGTGACAACAACAACTACGAAGAGAGCGCGCTGCTCAGCACTCTTTCGTACTTTGCAAACCATGGCCGACACTTTCTTGAGAACTACTACACGAAGAGCAAGCGCAGCATTTTGAAGCCCTCTGTAGAAGGGCCGGCGGCCTACGTTCTGCCAGCGAATGAAGCAGAAGGCAACCGTCAGGCGCAACTGATCGAAGTGCTGCAGCGGCAACACGTAGAGATCAGCCGTCTCAACGAAGCTGCTTCGTTCACATTGCCGGTAAAGCATAAAGCTGACGATGACTCGCCGTCCAAGCCGAAAACCAAAACAGGCATGGATGCGGAAGTAAAACCGCAAGAAGAAAAGTTCCCCGTAGGCAGCCTTGTTATCCGCATGGATCAACCGTATGCCCGTGCGGCAGATGCCTTACTGGACAAACAATACTGGGCGCCAAACGATCCACAAAAAACGCCCTATGACGACACCGGCTGGAGCTTCAGTCAACTCTTCAACCTCAAGGTCGTTCGAGTTACAGATGCAGATTTTCTCAAGCATAAGATGACATTGATCACCCCAGGCTCGGATCCTGGTTTGGCGGAAGGCTTGCACGGCAAAGGTTCGTTCTTCGCCATCGCAAATACAGGCCAGAGCTCCCTTCTTCCTTTGATCTTCGCAATGAAGGACGCGCACTTCAGCATTGCGGATGCGAGCTTCGCTGCGGATGGCAAGCAGTTTGCTCCTGGAACGCTTCTGGGGAGTGGAGCGTCCGAGAGCGACATGGATAGCATTCTCAAGAAGCTTCAACTCAGTGCTGTGCGCCTCGGCTCTGCACCAGCCGTGAAGAGCCACCCTGTCACTCGGCCGAGGATCGCATTCATGCATACCTGGTTGAGTACGCAGACGGAAGGTTGGTGGCGCTATGCCTTTGACCATGCCGGCATTCCTTACAACTACATCAGCACACAGACCGTGGCGGCAAGTAACGCGCTGCGTTCGAAATACGATGTCATCGTTTTTGCGCCCGTCGGCTACGCACGTAGTTCGGACATCCTCAACGGCATGCCGCTGTATGGGAATCCGCTGCCGTGGCAAAAAACCGATCTTACTCCGAATCTAGGGCTCGACTCAACAGCAGATATGCGTCCTGGCCTTGGAAGTTCTGGCCTGGAGCATCTACAAGCGTTCGTGCAGGACGGCGGACTCTTGATCACCAGCGAGGATACGGCGCGCTTTGCAATCGACATGGGCCTCGCCCCCGGCGTGAGCGTAACGCTACCCGGAAGTGCCCGTGTCGTTGGCACAGTCCTCAACACGGTGTTTGTGCAGCCGCAAAATGCTATCGCGTATGGCTATAGCAAGGGCACCGCTGTCATGAGCGCCGACGGTATGTCATTTCAAGTAAGCAATACAACCCGCGGTGGCTCGGGGCGGCGCAAGAGTCCTGAAACCGAGAGACCAACAGGGCGCGGAACCATCGGTGACGAGGACATCGTGGAAGGACGGAAAGCTGTTGAACCGGTCTCGCTTCCAAGCCCGAAGCCCTGGCAACCGGACCCGCTGAATGAGGAGCAGATGCGAAATAACCCGTACATCCTCCCAGAGTCTGCGCGTCCTGATGTGATCCTTCGTTTCGCCGATGGCAAAGATCTTCTAGGTTCCGGCCTGCTCGACAACTCAGGTTCAGTCGCGGAGCACGCAGTTGTTGTGGATGCCCATCTCGGCACGGGTAATGTATTGCTTTTCGCCTGTAATCCTGTTTATCGAGGCGAAACGATCGGGAGCTATCCGATGGTGTTCAACGCGATCATGAACTTTGATCACCTGCAGCATGCGGCGATCGCAAAGTAGCCGTCAGCAGACGCATTTACGATAGTTCCAGGATGATCGGTGCGTGATCCGACGGGCGCTGTTGGGAGCGCGGCGTCTTGTCGATCGCACAGCTTTGCAGCCGGGACGCGAGCGATGGCGACAACAGAAAGTGATCAATTCGTATGCCCCGGTTTGTTTCGAACGCATTGCGAAAGTAGTCCCAATAGGTAAACTGACCCGTTTCATTCGGGTGCAAGAAACGAAATGCATCTTTGTAACCCAAGCCGAGCATGGCTCTGTATCGCTCCCGTGGCTCTGGCTGAAACAGCGCATCACGCATCCATGATGCAGGCTTGTGGCAGTCGATGTCCTCCGGAATGACATTGAAGTCGCCTCCTATGACGGTCGGCACACCATCGTTCAGCCAAGAGGTTAGCTGTAGGCTAAGCCGGTCCATCCAAGCGAGCTTGTAATCGAACTTCGGCGTGCCGACAGGATTGCCGTTGGGCAGGTAAATGTTGACGACCCGCAGGCTTTCGATAGTTGTTTCGAGAAATCTGGCGTGACTATCCTCCTCATCTCCGGCAAGCGTTATGTTTATTGTTTCGATGGAGTGCCGCGAGAGTGTCGCCACGCCGTTGTAGGTTTTCTGTGTCACAGCCGCGCTGCTGTACCCGATGGCTTCAAACGCTTCAGCTGGAAAGTCCGTTGTTTTTAGTTCCTGCAACAAAAGAACATCAGGATTGTGCTCCTTCAACCAGCTAGTCACCAGGTCCAAGCGCGCTTTGATGGAGTTCACGTTCCAGCTTGCAATCTTCATGTATTTCTCCCTGGCAACAAACTTCCGAAGTCATCTAGATCCAAGGAACTCAAGTCGTCTAGTACTTCCGTGTCATAGCAGAACGATCTCCGAGAATCGATATGCAGCGTTGACCTGTAGTCACGTGGCATAACTATTGGGTCATCAATATGTTGGCATGTAAGAGGCCTCGCGCGGCCGCGTCTTTGGTCACCTTACTCCAGTGCAGAACCTTACAACTTTCGCAGAAGAGGTCACCGCACGGTGGAGTAGTAACGGCTTGATGGTTACGTTACGGTCATCTTCGGAGACCGATCACCTTGGGCTTTTCCTCGCGCATTTCCCTAAATCACTCACGCTCCTCTGCCTCTATGCAAAACCGGGCACACTCATTGCTCGGCACGGTTCTGCTGTTCACCGCGCTCTTTTTTGCAGTGCGGATGGAAGCGCAGAGTGCGACCGTATTTCCATCTCCCGTAGTTGTCGGCAGCCAATCGGTTGCTCTTCCGGTTGTGGTCCAAATTACGTCTGCGGGAACTGCGGGTAGCGTGCAGGCGGTTACGCAAGGCACGGCGAATCTCGATTTCGCCTTGGCGACGGGTACGGTTTGCGCGGCTGGTACACAGTACAACGTAGGGGATCTCTGCACGGCCAACGTTATCTTCTCACCGAAGTACCCAGGGCTGCGTAGCGGTGCGATCCAAGTGTTGGACGGCAACGGAGCGCTTCTAGGCACCGCCTTTGTTTCTGGTGTTGGTAAGGGTGGCTTGGGAGTTCTGAATTCTGGATCGATCCAAACTTCCGCAGGCAGCAGCGCATACCTTTATCGCAACGATGGCATGCCTGCGCAACAGGCTCAGATCTTTCTACCGCTCGACACGGTCGTAGATACCGCGGGCAATTACTACATCTCTGATTCTGGTAACTACCGTGTCCGCCGCGTTGCTGCCGGCACGACAATCATTTCTACGGTTGCGGGTAATGGACTGGAAGGGTACTCAGGCGATGGTGGATTGGCCACCCAGGCCAGAGTCGGCGGCCCATCGGGCCTGGCTCTAGATGGTGCTGGAAATCTCTTTTTCGTCGATAGCCCCAACCACTGCGTTCGACGGGTCGACGCCATCTCCGGACAGATCACGACGGTAGCTGGCACTCCCCAACATAGCGGCTACACGGGAGACAACGGTCCCGCACTGTCGGCGACGCTGAACGCGCCGAACGGGTTGGCGATAGATGCCAGCGGAAACCTGTTCATCGGCGATACCGGTAACAACGCTGTTCGCGAGGTGACGGCGAGCAATGGCTACATCAAGACGATCGCCGGTACAGGCGTAGCTTCTTACAACGGCGATAACAAGTCTGCCACGACAGCTACTCTAAATTCGCCATGGGGCGTAGCGCTCGGCCTCGACGGAAGCGTATACATCGCCGACCTGAACAATCATCGCATCCGTAAGGTCAGCGCGCTGGGAATCATCACCACCGTCGCAGGCACAGGTGCTGAAGGCTTCTCAGGCGACAAGGGCCCTGCTACTTCTGCTGCGCTCAATGCCCCCGCAGGCGTTGCGCTTGATCCTGCGAGCAACCTCTATATTTCAGATTCGGGCAACTACCGGGTCCGCAAGGTGTACGCGAACACCGGTGTAATCGTCACGTACGTTGGCACAGGTGACAGCGGCAGCAAGGGCGACGGCGGTCTGGCTCTCGATGCGAGCCTGTACACGCCCTACGGTCTTCATCTCGATCAATGGGGCAACCTGTACATCGCTGAATTTTTTCAGAACCACATCCGCCTGGTGAATGCTCTGCAGGTGCAGTTGAAATACCCCACGATGAAGGTTGGAAAGCTTTCGGATCCGCAAGCAGAAGGATTTGAGAACGACGGTAATGGCGACCTGAATATCACTGCACCAGGACTCGCCAACGCTGCTCTTGATGCAGCCACCACAACCTGCAATGCGGGTTCAACACTTACGTCGTCTAACGCCTGCAACTTCGGTGTTGAATTCGCCCCAAAGCAAGTTGGCCCCGCTATCCAGGGACTCGTCACAGCCAACTCAGACGCAGCCAACAGCCCCGCGCTCATTCAGCTCGTGGGCGAGGTCCTTGATGTAGAGCCGACATCCGTCTCGCTTACATCGAGCGAAAATCCGAGCATGGTGGGTGACGCCGTCACTTTTACAGGCACCGTTACCAGCGCGGATACATCCCGCGGTGGGACCATCACCTTTACTGCCGATGGCAATAATCTTTGCCTGAACGTGGCGATCAACGGCAACGGCATCGCCACCTGCACGATCAGCACGCTCTCACTCGGCAAGCATGACATTGTCGCCAACTACTCGGGTGATCCCAACAATGCCTCTGCTGTTTCTCCGAACCTGACACAGACAGTGTTGCAATCCGTAGCTCTCGTTCTGGGTGCATCACCGAACCCGGCCACGGTGTTGCAAAACGTGACACTGACCCTCAAGGCAAACGCTACCAGCGGCACACCGACAGGCGCCATTTCCTTCTACGACGGCTCGACCGTTCTGGCAGCGGTGAATCTTGACGGCAGTGGTCAAGCGCAGTTTTCTACGACAACGCTTGCCGCGGGCGCACATTCGCTCACCGCAAAATACGCGGGTGACGCCACCGACGCACCGGGCATATCGAATACAGTAAGTGAGCAGATTCAGCGCGGCTCGACCACCACCACGCTTGCAACCAGCAACGCGACAGTACCGGTCGGCACAACGATCACGTTCACTGCAAACGTAAGCAGCGCCATCGGTCTTACGCCAAGCGGCAATGTCGTCTTCAAAGACGGCGCGGCAACCATCGGGACCGCGGCCTTATCGAGTGGAGTGGCCGTGTTGAACATCTCGACGCTCGCACCCGGCACACACAGCATCGTGGCGGCCTATGGCGGCGACGCGAACGACGACGTCAGTGGCTCGCCCGGCCTCACTGAGACCGTGCAGCAGCTAGGTACGACGACGACACTCACGTCCGACGCAAATCCTGCAAACGCAGGCGCGTCAGTTCACTTCACCGCAAAGGTTGCGATCGTCGCGAGTGCGACTCCTGATGGCCCAATCACCGGCTCGGTCACCTTTGTCGACGGCACCACAAATCTGGGTACCGTCGCAGTCGATGCCAATGGAAACGCTGTCCTCACCGTGAGCAATCTTGCCGTCGGCGCGCACGCCCTCGTCGCAAGCTATGGAGGTAACACAAACTACGCCACGAGCTCGTCCGCGCCGTTCAGCGAAACTGTGCAACAGACGACAACAACAACCTCACTCAGCTCGAGCAACTTGAATTCGCTTGCGGGCAAGCCGGTCACCTTCACGGCCACTGTCTCCAGCACAACCGGCGGCATCCCAACGAACTCGGTCAGCTTCCGCGAGGGAACGACGGTTCTGGGACAGGGCAGTCTGAACGCGCAGGGTGTCGCTTCCTTCATGACCAGCACTCTTTCGGTTGGAACGCACAACATCATCGCGGTCTACATGGGTGACAACAATTACGCCACAAGTTCGTCGACACCGATCGCTCAGGTCGTCTCGCTAGCCACCCCCGGCCTCACCCTGTCTGGGCCTGCAGCACCGGTTGATGCCGGACTGACAGTCACGATGACGGCAGCATTGTCCAGCAATGGTGTAGCACCGAACGGCGCACTCACGTTGAAAGAAGGTGCCACCGTCATCGGCACACAGAACGTGACGAACGTCGGCACTTTCACCTTTAGCACAGCAACCCTTTCTATTGGAACGCATTCGATCCTCGTTAGCTATGCTGGTGACGCCAACAATGCACCTGCAACCTCGAACAACATCACAGTCGTGGTGCAGCAGGCCCAGTCGACAACAACGCTGACGAGCAGCCTCAATCCGGCAGTCCTTGGCCAGAACGTTACCTTCACGGCAACGGTCACCAGCGACGGCCCGAACATCACCGGTTCCGTGACCTTCATGGATGGAGCGAACTCACTCGGGTCGACTCCTGTAACCAACGGTGTTGCGACTTTCTCCACGACCATGTTGACTTTCGGCCAGCATGCCATCACTGCGGTGTATGGCGGAGACACGAACCACGCGACCTCTTCGTCTTCGGTACTAAATCAGGCGGTTGTGCAAAGCGCCAACGCAGCACTGATCTCGAGCGCGAATCCTTCTGTCACAGGCAACAGCGTCGTCTTCACCGCGAAAGTTACAGGTGTAGGAACGCTTGTCCCAACAGGTAAGGTAACGTTCATTGACGGAGCCAATCCAGTAGCTGTTTCTGACCTCGACGCGACTGGTAGCGCAACATATACAACATCCACGCTGGCGGTCGGCTCGCACAACATGGGGCTCGCCTACGGCGGTGATACAAACTACGCCAAGACCACCGCGGCGATGACCGAAACAATCACGGGCGCAAACACCAACATCGCCCTCACCGCGAGTGCGAATCCTGCCGTCTATGGATCGGCGGTGACTCTTACAGCGAAGATAAGCAGCAACGGCGGTGTGGCTACCGGTCCAGTCACCTTCACAGCGAATGGGACTGCGGTTGGAACCGGCACACTGGATGCGACGGGTACGGCAACGTTCACGACCTCGAAGCTGCAAGCAGGAACACAGAGCATCGTAGCGACATACGCGGGCGACGGAAAGGCCGGAGCTTCCGCGTCCGTGCCGTTGAGCCTGCAGGTCGAGCAGGTCACAAGTGTAACGGTGCTTTCCAGCAGCAATCCAAGCTTGACGCTTAGCTCGATCACGTTCACGGCTGCGGTAGCGAACGCGGGTGCGACGCAACCGACCGGCAGCATAACCTTTACAGACGGCACAACCAACCTCGGCACGGCAAGCCTCGATACGACAGGGCACGCCAGTGTCACCGTTCCGCAGATGACCGCGGGCAACCACTCCATCGTGGCCAGCTACACGGGAGATGTTGCTGATTTCTCCAGCGTCGCTGCAGCCCTACCGCAAGGCGTGACGTTGCGGCCGACGACGACCGCACTAAGCGCAACGTCAACTGATCCGAACAATCCACTGACCGTCACTTTGATCGGTGTTGTTCACTGGAGTGGCAATGCGACAGCGCCTCGGGGTAAGGTGACGTTCAAGACCTCCAGCAACACCCTGGGCAGCGGAATCATCGATGCTTCCGGCGTGGCGACACTGACGATCACGCTCAACACGCAGACAGAATCGATTGTGGCGTCATACAGCGGTGACGACTCCTATGCGTCCTCCGACTCGTTGGCGACAGACATCTCCGGTGGCGCGGCGACGCAGTTCACCATCGCGATCGATCCTTCGAACGCAACGCTGCAAAGCAAACAGCGTACAACGGTGAACCTCACGCTATCGTCGATCAAGGGCTTCACGGACATGATGCAGTTCGGCTGTCTCGGTCTGCCGTATGCCGCGACGTGCACCTTCAGCAAGGTGCAGGGAACTCTGCCGGCGGATGGCACGATGACTGTGCAGGTCATTGTAGATACAGGCGATCCGCTCGGTTCCGGTGAGAAGACGACGGCCAGCAACAAGACAACGAGCACCGTGGTCTTCGCGTTCCTTCCGCTTGGTCTGCTGGCCGGCTTCGCTCTCCGTCGCCGTAAGCGTACCCTTCCAGGATTGCTGCTTCTGCTCATCGGTGTTGCAGCAACGGCTGGCATCACAGGGTGCTCCGGTTTGCAGACCAACGGCACGCCTGCCGGGAGCTATAGCTTCAAGATTTCAGCCTCCGGTCAGGGAACGGGCGCAACCAAGGCTGCGGTCATGAACCTGACAGTCACCCAGTGAGGAGAAACATGAAAACAACAGCGCAGTTCCTGTTTACAGGCGCTGTTCTGCTGGCCGGTCTGACCGCTTCGCCCAAGGCGCGCGGTCAGGCACAAGCCGCAGCAACTGGGCCAGGTAGTTACCTTGCGGTAGGTGGAACGGGTTCCATCTTCCAGGAAGACTACGGCAAGCAGCACATCGTGGGGCCCGGCGCATTCGTTGACCTGAACCCCACCTGGCGCTACGGCGTTGAAGCCGAAGCTCGCTTCTTGCGCTACAACACCGATGAGCAGGTCACCGAAGACAATTACCTCATCGGGCCACGCATAGCGGTCAGGCCGGGTCCGATTCGGCCTTACGTGAAGTTAATGGTTGGTGCAGGGCACATCGTGCTTCCGTTCAATTATGCGGAAGGTACGTTTTTCACAATGGCTCCTGGCGGTGGCGTGGAGTATCTCGTCGGCGACCGGCTTGCGGTCCGCGTGGTGGACTTCGAATACCAGCTCTGGCAGAACTTTCCGTATGGTGCGCTCCGCCCATATGGCTTGAGTGCTGGCATCAGCTTCCGCATCAACGACCTTTCGCGCTATCCGAAGTACGCACGCCGCTTCCGGCGGTAACATCCTCGATCACCGGCTAAGACGGACATCAGCCAAGACTCCCCCTACCAGACCCCGAACGCTAAGTTCGCCTCGGGCGCAAAGGAACGCAACGATCCTGTGGCGAAGCATTGCGACCGTACCGCTCATAGCGTTCGCATGTCACGCCATAGCAACGGCGAGTTGGCTCTTCCATCGTTTGTCCTCCTCGTCCTTCACTTGCCCGATCTTCCCGCTCTACCATCCATCGCCCTCATTTCTTTACAATGTTTAGATAATGAGTGATTCATCGGTGGCGACCCCGCCTACCCCCACAAAGCCGCACGCAACCAAGTACACGCGCAATCAGCCCTACATCTCCCGAGTTCTGACAAACGACCGGCTTACCGGGCCTGAGTCGGAAAAAGAGACGCTTCATATTGAGCTGGATCTCGAAGATGGAATGATCTATACGCCCGGCGACGCCGTAGGCATTATTCCTACCAACCGCGAACAGCAGGTGGAAGAGAATCTGTCCGCACTTGGGTTCAATGGCACCGAACGCGTCCTGGACCACTACAAAGTTGAGATTTCTCTGCACGAAGCACTTACTACGCGTCTTGGGATCGGCAAGCTCGCACGTGGCAGTCTCAATCAGTACGCGAAGCTCTTTGGGGAAAATGTTCCTGAAGGCCTCAAGAAGCTGCAAGGGCAGGAGAACAAGGCAATCGCCGAGGAATACGTTTGGGGTCGCGAGTTCGTCGACTTGGTAAAAGAGTTTCCTGGTGCAGTGACTGATCCGCAGCAGCTTTTCAACGTGCTGCAGCGCCTGACGCCGCGGATGTATTCCATCGCAAGCAGCCAGGCCGCGCACCCAAACGAGGTGCACACAACAGTCCGCGTGGTTCGCTACAACGCACATGGCGCCGAGCGCCAGGGCGTGTGCTCCGGCCACATGGGCGAACGCGCTCCGGTCGATGCTTCTTTGCCGATCTTCTTGCACGAAAACAATGCGTTCCGTCTGCCGGAAGACACTGACGCACCGGTCATTATGATCGGTCCCGGCACAGGCATTGCGCCTTTCCGTGCGTTCCTCGAGCATCGACAGGCGCTCGGCGAGAAAGGCCCGATGTGGCTCTTCTTCGGTGAGCAGCGTCGCGTGTCAGATTTTCTGTACGAGCAGCAATTCGCTCGCATGCAAGCCGAAGGCGTACTTACCAAGTTGGACACCGCATTTTCTCGCGATCAGGGCAAGAAGGTGTACGTCCAGGACCGGATGCAAGAGAATGCTTCCGAGCTATACGACTGGCTCGAACGCGGCGCTTACTTTTACGTCTGCGGCGATGCCAGCCGCATGGCAAAGGATGTGGAAACGGCGCTGCTTGACGTCATAGCCAGGGGTTCGAACGGCACGCTGGAGCACGCGAGCGAATATCTCGCTGCGATGAAGAAGGCCAAGCGGTACCAGCGCGACGTCTACTAGAACTTGGGTGTTCAACCCCGAACTCCTAACGCAGTGTCGATCCGAAGCTTGTCTCGTTTGCCGGTTGCTTTCCGCCTTACTTCCTGGGCGGTGCAGCCGTCAGGCTACAAGGAAGAAAACGCGCTTTGACGATGACGAAGGACCTAGACCTCTAAGCGCGCAAATGCTTAGGCCGCATGCGACCCACAGCCGAGAACGATCTCATCGTGGACACCTTCTAGGCTAACGAGCGAAGGCGTGCGACGGCAGTAGGAATGATCTCGAGGACTCGATCGATTTCTGCCGGCGTTGTGAATCTCGTTAAAGACAGGCGCAGACTGCTGCGTGCTTCCATGGGTGTCAGACCCATTGCGAGAAGGACATGTGACGGTTCTGTCGCACCGGACATACAAGCGGCACCGAAGCTGGCAGCAATGCCATGCAGATCCAACGCGATGAGAAGCGCTTCAGCGTCGACACCGCTAAAGCGAATATTGGTGGTGTTCGGAACACGCGGCACTTGGCACGCATTGATGTAGGCATTGGGGATTGTGGCGAGAAGGCCTTGCTCCAGGCGGTCGCGAAGTACCTGGAGCGTGCGTGGGTTGCTGCTTGCTGATTCGAAGTTCACTCGCTCGCGCTTGGCGCTTGCTTCGGCAAAGACGGAGATCCTTCGACTGCGCGCATCCGGCGCTTGCTCAGGATGAAGGCTTGATGCGTGTTCGGTTGAGACGACAGATTCGTGAGGGTGGACTTCGGTCGAGACCGCTGACGTGACAAGATTGGCTGTGTTCACAGTGCAGAGCCAGGTATTCGCTAGGTCAGCGGCTTTGCCAAGCGCGACGATGCCTGGGACGTTCTCTGTTCCGGCGCGGCGCTGGCGCTCGTGTGGGCCTCCGTAGAAGAGCGGCGCGAGTGTCACACCCTTGCGGACGAACAAAACTCCGGTACCCTGAGGTGCATACATCTTGTGACCGGAGATCGTGAGCAGGTTGACGTTTGTTAGCTCGCCCGAAAGATCGAGAAGCACTTTGCCGGCCCCCTGCACGGCGTCGGTGTGCAGAAGCACGTGATGCTGCTCGGCGATACGCGCGATGTCGCCTATCGGCTGAATCGCGCCTGTTTCGTTGTTCGCGAGCATGATGGAAACGAGCTTTGTGTGCGGCTTCAGTGCAGCTTCGACTGTTGCCGGGTCGATGACTCCGTCGCGCGTGGGCGCAACGTACGTGACCTCAACGCCACGGCGCTCCAGAGCTTCAGCGGCATAGAGGACGGCATGATGCTCGATGCGAGAGGTGATGAGGTGGGCCTGCTCTTTGCGATCCAGGAACGGCTGAAGAATGCCGGAAAGCGCAAGGTTGTTTCCTTCGGTACCGCCTGAGGTAAAAACGATCTCTTTCGGTGTGCAAGTGAGCAAAGCGGCGACAGAAGCTCGCGCGTGCTCTACCGCCGAGCGTGTGCGCTGACCGGACTGATGCGCAGAACTGGGATTGCCAAAACTATCCGACCAGAACGGGTACATGGCTTCGATAACCTTCGGGAGCACCGGCGTTGTGGCGTTCGCGTCGAGGTAGATGCGCTGCATAAATTCATTGTAGGTCGCTTGCGATAATGATTCCTGCGGCGTGACACGCATCTGATTTGTTAGGCTGGTCACGCTTTTAGAAACTGAATTTCCGAGGTGAGTGATGCGTTTACGAATTTTTGCTGTGTTAGTAGTTGGTCTCATCTGTAGTGCAGCAGTGGGGCAGATGAAGCACTGCGGCATGGCGATGGTGCCTGCCGGTGAACGTATGGCGACGCCGGCCGCGGCGCTAAACAAGATGCTCAGCCTTTATGAAGAAGAGCTGACAGGCGTGGTGAAGGCGATGCCCGCTGACAAGTTCAACTTCGCGCCTAACGCCGCTACCTTTGCGCCTGGTTCCACAGAGAAATTTGACGGTGTGCGCACGTTTGCGCAGCAGGTGCAGCACCTCACGCAGGGCAATTACTTCTTCTTCATGAATGTGACGAGCGTGAAGCCGGACATTGATATGAAGACGGTCGGCAGCATGACGAGTAAGGAAGAGCTGGTGAAGGCGCTGGCTGGGTCGTTTGTTTACGCGCACGAAGCTGTGGATACGATTACGCCTGGCAATGCCTTTGTGCTGATTAAAGGCGTCGATGGGATGGACACGCGCGCGACCGTCGCGGCATTCGCTGTCGCACACGGTTTCGATCATTACGGGCAGATGGTCGAGTATCTCCGCATGAATGGCGTTGTACCGCCCGGAAGCAAGTAGCCGGCTAAGGCAAGGGACACTACAGGCAACGCATTGCGAGTGCATTGCCATGCTTAGCGGGTAAGGTCACTGAAAGGGCAGGACTTTCCATCGCGGACCGCATCGGGTGCGCTTGCCATCCGATTCCACGGAGAAGGAATTTCGCCTACTTACGATCAGTGATTGGAATGTATGGGGCAGGGTAAGCTGGCCCGGTGTACTCTGCGCGTGGGCGAATGAGCCGATTGTCGTCGTGCTGCTCGATGACATGGGCGCACCAGCCGGAGATGCGGCTCAAGGCGAAGATCGGCGTGAAAAGATCGATGTCGATGCCAAGCGTGGTGTAGGTGCTTGCTGAGTAGAAATCGACGTTCGCGTTTAGCTTCTTTTCCTGCTTGACGAAGAGCTCGATCTTGCGCGACATCTCATACCACTTCGGATTGGCGTCCTTGCCGAGGTCTTCGGACATGCGGCGCAGGTGCGTCGCGCGAGGATCTTCTGTGGTGTACACGCGGTGTCCGAAACCTGAGATTTTTTGCTTCGTCGCTAACATGTTGCGTACGAAGTCGACCGGGTCCTCACCGGTCTTTTCGATGTTGTAGAGCATGTGCATTACGGCTTCATTCGCTCCGCCGTGCAGAGGTCCTTTGAGTGCGCCGATCGCGCCAGTAATGGCGGAGTGCATGTCGGATAGTGTCGCCGCGATTACTCGTGCAGCAAAGGTGCTGGCATTCAACTCGTGGTCAGCGTGCAGGACGAGTGCGACATCGAGAGCTTTTGTCGCAGTGTCGGATGGGCACCCACCATTGAGCATCCAGAGGAAGTTTGCTGCATGTGAAAGCGATGGGTCGGCCTGAACGACTTCCTTGCCTTTGCGGATGCGGTCGAAGACAGCGACGATCATTGGGATTTGTGACGTAAGTCGGAACGACTTGCGCATGTTTGCTTCGTGAGAGTCAGAGCGCTCGTCTTCGTCGTAAAGCGAGAGCAGAGAGACGGTCGTGCGTAACACTTCCATCGGTGACGCGGTTTTTGGAAGTCTGTGCAGGAATGAGACGACATCGTCCGAAAGCACGCGCGCGGCAGCCAAGTGGCTCGTGAAAGTAGCTAGATCGCCGCTTGTTGGCAGCGCGCCATTCCAGAGCAGATAAGTTGTTTCTTCGAACGTGGACTTCTGCGCGAGCTCATGAATGTCGATACCGCGATACGAGAGGATGCCTTTAGCCCCATCGATGAAGCAGATCGACGACTCATTGGCGACGACGTCCTGGAGGCCCTTGGGTGCTGCAACTGTAGAAGACATGCGTACTCCGGAAGAAACAGTAGCATCGATTATGGAAGATGCTGAAAACGCTTGTCACGGTGCGGGTGCGTTTATCGACTAGGTTGTGCGGTTCGTTGCTGATAGCGTGTGGCTCGGAAGGGCGCGATGTCGATCCGCGGTTGGCGGCCTTCGATCAGGTCGGCTATGACTTTTGCTGTACCTGGCGCGAGCAGGATCCCGTTGCGGAAGTGCCCTGTCGCGACAAGTTCGCGCTCGTTGACGCGGGCTAGAGTCGGAAGATTATCAGGCGTGCCGGGCCTCAGGCCTGCCCAGGCTTCCACGATAGGAGCGTCTGAGAGGAAGCGAAGGTCGCCTGTGAGATCGGCGGCTGCTGCTCTGAGTTGAACTAAATGTTCCGCGTGCGTGGTAAGGTCGAAGCCGACGTCTTCGACAGTCGCGCCGATAAGAGCGGTGCCTGCCTGCGGGCCTTGGGTGCGAGGAACGATGTAGACGTGCTCGGCGCGATGGACCTCGGTGAGAGTGGAAGCCCGAGGTAGCTCTACGCGCAACATTTGGCCTTTGCGTGGAGAGACGTTGTAGTGTTTGGCCCATGCTCCAGTGGTCCAAACGACTTGCGCCCTCGTTGGTAGAACTTCGACTTGTTCGTGTTCACGAATGTCGATAGACAGAGCCTTTGCCGCCGCCAGTAAGGCGGGCGCGAGCTGGCGGGGGTCAATGGAAGACTCGACTAGTCGTGTGCCGACACCACGCGCGTCATACTGGTTGGTGATTCTCGTCTGATAAGGAACTGGCATCCCGCCGAGCCGCTCTATTCGTTGCAGAAATTCCGTATAGACACTAACGCTGAATTGCGCCAATTCCTGAAGGTCCGGCGGATTGTACGGATCGTGCACGGCGAGCATGCCAGCAGCGGCGCCCGATGCGTGAGAAAGTGCCGTATCCCGGTCTACAACCGTGACTCGTGCTCCACGTGCGTCAAGTTCCAGAGCGAGGGAAAGTCCTATAATCCCGGCACCGATGATAAGTATTTCGGCTTGCGGCAGCGCGGGAGAGCTCATTGGCATCCCATTTTAGTGCGTTCTGACGCAAGTTTTAGTGGTTCAGTTGGACCGATATCGGGCACCATCTCGTCTAAGGAAATAACGAGTGGTCGGGCCCTGTCGTTTGCCTTCTGATTCAACCTCACATGCAAGGAGAAAAGGCATGGCCGAAAACAATGAATACGTAGTTCAACCGAAGGCACCCGGTTGGCTAATTGGTGTTGCAGTCGCGGGTCTCGTGCTCGCGCTTGGAGCACTCGCGTGGAGCCTTGGTTTGCAAAACCACTACACCGCATCGCAGGCTTCGTACCAGAAGGATTTGGCGGCTGCCAACCAGCGCAACGCGGATCTTGATCAGAAGCTTGAGGAAACCAATGACCGCATGAAAGCACAAGCAGAAACGCTTGGGCAGAGTGTGGGTTTGACGCAAAAGCAGCTTGAGGATAAGTCGAACCAGCTGCTCGCCGCACAGCGTTCTACTTCGGCCGCAACTGCCCGCCTAGCCAAGGAGCAAGCCGCGACTGCGAAGCAGGTCGGCGACGTGCAGACCGACGTTTCCTCTGTGAAGACAGACGTTGGTGGCGTGAAGACAGACGTTGCGACAACACAAGCTGATCTCGCCCAGACAAAGTCACAGCTCACGCGAGTGGTAGGCGACCAAGGTGTGATGAGTGGGCTGATCGCGACCAACCACGACGAGTTCCTGGAACTGAAGCGTCGGGGCGAACGAAACTATTACGAGTTCACGCTGCACAAGGGTCAAGAGCCTCAGAATGTAGGCACCATCAAGGTTGGACTGAAGAAAGTCGATCAAAAGCGGTCCAAGTTCACGCTGCTGGTAAATGCAGATGACAAAAGCATCGAAAAGAAGGACAAGAACCTCGATGAGCCTGTGCAGTTTTATTCCGGTAAGACACCAGCTCTGTTCGAGATCGTGGTCAATAACATAAGCAAGAATGAAGTGCAGGGCTACCTGAGCACTCCGAAGAGCGCTCCTGCACCGCTAGCAGTTCCTTAGTTGCGTCGAGCTTCCATCGAAAAGGCCATGCTAAACGCGTGGCCTTTTCTCTCTCTTGAGACTGCAGCATAGCCTACGGCAGCGCCCCTGTCTGTGCAGGCTGGTTGTGCATTTCAACGGACACACTGGCGGACTTCTTGCTCTTCCAGGCGTTTTCGTCAAGGCCGGGGAACTGCAGGATGAACTGCCCTTCCAGACTCGTATGAGGGGCTATCTCATCGCCGAAGCCGAGCGGGTGTGGGAGCATTGGTGTGAGCGCGGGGAAGATGCTCTCGAGGCGATCCACGTCGTGCCGCTGAACGATGCTGCCGTCTGGTGAAGATCCATCGCCGGCCGTGAGTGTGGCGTTCGCACCGTCGATCGATACAGGAAAGCGGAACTTGTTTTCAACGTGCACGGTGACGACGACATACAGATCGCTTTCCGTCGATGCTGCGGCGCCGCTGATGACGTTCATGCCGTGGCCTTTGCGCGTGGCTGCCGCGAATTGTGCCGTGGGTGCGAAGATCCTGGTGTTGGTCACGGTGACCTTGGCGGTGTCGCGTGGAATGAAATAAAAAAGCGCACCAACGGCCACTGCAAGAATTGCTATCGCAAGGATAACCGAGGTGAGCGGGCTGCGTTCCGGCGGCGGTGCGAGTTGAAGGTCCGACATGGAGGAAGAATACCGCTCCGCTGGATGAAATGTCTTACGGGCGAGCGCGCAGGGCGGCAAGAAATTGTTCGACTGGCAAGGTGTTCAAGACATCCTGAGGCGTAAGCCAGGCGCGGCGCAGTTGCACGATGCCGTGGTCGATGAGGTCAAGCTCGTCAATTGAATGGGCATCTGTGTTTGCGGAAATCTTGCAGCCTTGTTCCTTTGCAAGCCGAAGGTTGAGATCATTTAGATCTGATCGCGCAGGTGCCGAATTGTGCTCTACGGCAATGCCGAGCTTGGCAGCGACGGGAAGTAGTTGGGCAAGGTCAACTTTGTACGGGTCGCGCTTGAGCACCTTGCGGCCGGTGGGGTGGCCGAGAATGTGGACGTAAGGGTTCTCGCAGGCGCGGAGGATGCGCGCGGTGATTTCGTCGCTGGTTTGATTAAAGCCGGAGTGCACGCTGGCCACAACAATATCGAGTTGAGCGAGAGTTTCGTTCTCAAGGTCGATTGCTCCATCGAGCAGGATATCGACCTCGATCCCGGCAAGGACCCGAAAGGGAACTATTGGTTTTTCCGCAGCGGGCTCGTTGTTGCGTAGCTGCCATTCGTAGCGCTCCCACTGAGGACCGCGGCCTGCGGAAAACTCCTCGGCGAGTTCATTGGAAACGGCGCGAATGCGGGCAGCGTGAGCAAGCGTGCGCATGTCGTCCATGCCGTTGGTCATGGCGAGGTTCTTCGAGTGATCGGTGATCGCGATGTATTCAAGGCCACGGCTGATGGCCGCTTCAGCCATCTCTCGGATGGAGTTGGAGCCGTCGGACTCGAAGGTGTGCATGTGCACATCGCCACGAATGTCGCCACGCACGATCAGGTGCGGCAGCGTGTGTCTGGCGGCGGCTTCGAGCTCGCCGCAGTTTTCGCGAAGCTCCGGTGGGATGTAGTCGAGGTCGAGCGCATTGTAGATTTCCTGCTCGGTAGCGGCTGCGACGATGGTGTTGTCTTCCAGGCGGAGGAGCGCGTATTCGCTGAGTGTGAGGCCGCGCTTGATTGCACGCTGCCGCAGTGCGACGTTGTGATGCTTCGAGCCGGTGAAGTATTGCAGTGCAGCGCCATAGCTGGCACGCGGAAGAAGGCGCACGTCTACCTGCAGGTTGTTACGCATAGTGAAGCTGACTTTGTTCTGACCCTTGGCGAGCAGTTTATCGATGAGCGGAAGGGAGGCGACGTGCTCGACGGCGGCGCTGACGACATCAGGCTCGCAAGCAGGACCAGTGACAAGGAGATCGAGGTCGCCGACACTCTCTTTGCCACGCCGTAACGAGCCCGCTGGTGTGATGGTTTCAATACCAGGAAGCTGCCGGATGAGTTCGGAAATGCGTTCCGCGTGATCGCGCGCGACATCGATCCGAAAGCGCGAGACATTCTTGCGGTGGTCTTCGATGCCCTTGAGTAGCTTGTCCGTAAACTTTTGGCCCATGCGGGGAAGCGTGAGCAGATCCCCGCGTCTGGCAGCCGCTTCGAGCTCGTCGATGTTGGAGACGTTAAGAGCCGAGAAGAGCATCGCCACAGTCTTTGGTCCCATGCCCGGCAAGCGAAGCATCTCCAGCATGGTGGGCCGGTAACGGGTGAGTAGTTCGTCGCGCAGCGGGATCGAGCCGGTTGCGACGATGTCTCGTATATTTGCGGCCATGCCTTTGCCGATGCCTGGAATGTTGAGCAGGGCTTTCGGGTCCGCTTCGGGAGCAGTGAGCGTTTCCAGCTGCACCGTTTGTTGCTCGACTGCTTCTGCAGCGCGACGGTATGAGCGCACACGGAACGGGTCTGCGGAGTCGATTTCAAGGAGCGCGGCGGTTTCATCGAGCATCCGCGCGATTGCGATGTTGTCCATAAGTAGTAAGACGCAGGTGAGGTCCAGGCGATGTTGGTGTAAATAGCAGCGATGCTACTTCGCGGTGTGCATAGAGGCGTAGAAGAGCACGCCGATCAGCGTCTTGCCGTCCTGAATTTTGCCCGCGTGGATCATGCTGAGCACTTTAGAAAGCGGGGTCATGAAGAGCTCGATGCGCTCGTCTTCTTCCGGCGTGGCTTCGCCAAGGGTGAGGTCTTCTGCGATGAGGATGTTCATTGCTTCCGAAACGAAGCCCGGACTGGCGAAGTAGCGCACGTGCTTCGACCAGCGCTTGGCGCGGTACCCAGTCTCTTCGATGAGCTCCCGCTTGCCGGCAGGGATGAGCTTCTCGCCGGGTTCGATGCGGCCCGCGGGGAGTTCGAGGAGAAAGCCCTCGGCGGCGTGGCGATATTGCCGGATGAGCAGGATACCGGGATCGGCGGCGTTTGTAGCGGTGTCGACGGCGAGGACAACGACGGAGCCGTTGTGCCGAACGACGTCGCGCATGGCAATGACGTTGCCTGGTTCCACGACCCTGTCCGTCGTGACCCAGAAGACCGGGCCTTTGTAGGAAGTTTTCGAAGAGAGCACCTTCGCTTTGCCGGTGAGCTTCTTCGGAGCTTTCTTGACAGGCGGTTCGGTCGGCTTCGCGTCGGGTGTAGTGTTTTTTGTCGGAGTTTTCTTTGTCTTCGCCATGACCGTACGGTACACGATGAGGAAGTGTAGCCGGGTGAACACTTTGGTGAATCAGCGACCCACCCAGTGCATCCAAAGAGGTTCAGGATGAGACACTAAGACCGCCATGGAAACCGAGTGCTATCCCATTTCGTTAGTGCCCGGAACGACCGCTCTATTTCGCGATTTCGCGGAGAGTGATGCTGCCGCGGACACTGCGAAGCTGCGCCAGTGGTATCCATCCAATCCATTTTCCATGGCGTGGGCGAAGGACGCGCCAACACTCGTACTAGAACATCGCGAACTGCTTGCAGACGCACTGCGGAAAGAAGTTGAAAGCTTTGGCGGTAATAAGCTAGCACTTGCAAATGTAGAGAAGCTTCGCGCCGGAGCCGCTGCCGTCGTCTCTGGCCAACAGGTCGGCTTGTTTGGCGGACCTCTGCTAACGCTGCTTAAGGCGGCGACGGCGGTTCGCAAGGCGCAGGACGCGACAAAGGTGAGCGGACGCGAGCATGTGCCGGTGTTCTGGCTGGCCAGCGAGGACCACGATCTTGCCGAGGTCGATCAGGTCTCATTGCTCAGCAAAATGTCTGTCGAGACGCTCCGGCTTGGTCTACGTACAGAGCGACCGGTTCCGGTTGGCGGCATTGCTTTGGATGGAGCCACAGAAGATGGTCGCAGACGGGTCCAAGATGTACTGGATCAGGCAAGCGAGCTGCTTGGATGGGCTCCGGTCTGCGATCTGCTGCGCGAGTGTTATGCGCCCGGGAAAACGCTGGCGCAGTCTTTCGGGACATTGCTGACGAAGGTTTTCGCGGAGCAGGGTCTGGTCGTAATGGATGCTGCCTCGCGAGAATTTCACAAGCTTGGTGCAACGACGTTACGCTCCGCGATAACAGATGCCGACGCGCTGGAACACGCGCTTCTGGTTCGGTCTGACGAACTTGTGAAGGCTGGTTATCACGCACAGGTTCTGGTTGCGCCGAGTCACTCGCTTCTCTTTCTGCTAGATGGTGAGAGTAGGGCAAGGCTGCCGCTGCGGCGGTCTACCGAGGGTGCATGGAAAGCGGGATCGCGCGTATACCAGACGAACGAGCTGCTGACGATCCTCGACGCTGACCCTGAACGGCTGAGCCCGAATGCGCTGCTGCGACCTGTGTTCCAGGACACTATCCTGCCGACTGCGGCGTACATTGGTGGCCCCGCGGAGATTGCGTACTTCGCCCAGTCGGCTGTGTTGTATGAGCAGATATTGGGTCGGGTGACTCCGGTTCTTCCACGGCTTTCGGCGACGCTGGTCGATTCTACGAGCGCTAAGACCTTGTCGTCCCATGAACTGCAGGTCTCGCAGGTATGGGAAGCGAAGACCGTTGATCAATTGGCACTACGGCTGGGTGCGCGTGCGATGCCTCTTGAAAGCAAGCGCAAGCTGGCTGCTGTTGGGAACGCAATGGACTCGGAACTGACTGCGTTGACGGACTACATGACGGCGATGAGTGAGGAGCTTGGGCGTGCGGCAGGCGTGAGCGCGAGCAAGATGCGCTACCAGATGAATCGCCTTCGCAGAATGTCGGCCAACTTCGAGCTGCAAAAGGAAGCCTCGCTGCGCAAGCACGCGACTGCCATCATGCTCACGCTCTTTCCGGACAGCCATCTCCAGGAGCGGCTGCTCGGCGGCATTTTGTTTCTAGCGCGCTATGGAGAAGGCTTGCCGGAGCTTCTGGTGCAACATGCTGGACAGGAGTGCCCTGGGCATCGCGTCATCTATCTCCAGTGAAGCGTGCGGAACAAATGGCCCACGAGCCGCGTATCTTTTGAGTGAAGAGGTCCATGTTATGCACCTTCTATTCGCGTTGTTGCTGATTCCGTTTGGAGCCATTCATTTTCTGCCGACGATCATCGCGGCTCTTCGTCGCGGACGCAGCCTTGTCGGCATCTTTCTGCTCAATCTGTTCCTGGGATGGACGGTGATCGGATGGATCATCGCGCTGATCTGGGCACTGACAAACGAGCGTGAATATATGTATATGTACCCGCCACAGCAGACATATCGACGCTACTAGTCTGAGATGCAAACAGCGGAGCGCGCGCATTGGCGTGTTGGCTAGTCATCAGGCTCTAAAATTCTATTGAGGTAGTTTGTGATGGGACTGAGTGACGAGCCGTTTGATGTGACGTGTCCAGATTGCCATGGCGTGTTGAAGATCGATCCGATAACACGTGCCGTCATCTCGCATGCATCTGCTCCACGTAAGAAGACCTTTGAAGATTTTGGTGCCGCGGCCCTCGCTTTGAAGGAGCAGGATGCGCGGCGCGATTCACTCTTTGCGCAGTCGGTGCAAGCGGAAAAGAACAAAGACGATCTAATGGCAAAGAAGTTTGCTGAAGCAGTGAAGAAGGCGAAAGAGTCACCGCTGAACGAGAAGCCGTTGCGAGACTTTGATCTCGATTAGTTCTCTTCTACCGCGCAAACGTAAACTAGCTGAGTATGCCTCCAATTTTGAATGCACAAGGCGTGTCGAAGCGCTCCGGTGCGACTCCGCTTTTTGAGAAGATTTCGTTTGCTGTGAATGAAGGCGACCGCATTGGCTTGATCGGTCCGAACGGAGCGGGCAAGTCAACGCTGCTAGCTGTGCTTGCCGATGAGGTTGAGCCCGACAGCGGTGAGCTTGTGGCTCGCAAGTTCGCTCGCGTCGCCTACGTCAAGCAGGTGTCAGAGTTCGATGCGAACGACACCGTGCGTAGCGTTGTGGAAGCTTCATTGCAGCGTGCGCGTGTGCCAGCGGAAGAGCATGAGCAGGCCCTGCGCGTCGCATTGGGTCGCGCGGGCTTTGAAGAGATGAGTGCGAAGGCTGTGAGTCTTAGCGGCGGATGGCGCAAACGGCTAGCGATTGCGGAAGCGATCGTCACCAAGCCGGACGTGCTGTTGCTGGACGAGCCTACGAACCATCTCGATGTGGACGGTATCGAGTGGCTGGAAGGTCTGCTGAAAGCCGCTAGCTTCGCCTGCGTCGTCGTGACCCACGATCGTTACTTCCTGGAGAACGTTGCGAAAGAAGTCGTCGAGTTAAGTCGAGCCTACGCGGAAGGTATTCTGCGGGTGCGCGGAAGTTATTCAAAATTCCTAGAGGGTCGCGAGGCCTACATGGAGTCGCAAACGCGAATGCAGGAAGGCCTCCGCAACCGGGTGCGCACAGAGGTCGAATGGCTGAGACGCGGACCAAAGGCGCGCGCTACGAAGGCGAAGGCGCGCATCGACACGGCGCACGCGATGATTGACAAACTTGCTGAAGTCGATGCGAGAACAAGGACGTCATCTGCCGAGCTGAGCTTCGATGCGACAGACCGGCAAACGAAGCGGCTGATCGAGATGGAAAGCGTTTCGGTCATGCTTGGTGGTCGCGACATTGTCAGCAATCTAAACTTCGGACTAACCAATGGCATGAGGCTTGGTCTGGTTGGCCCAAACGGCAGCGGCAAGACCACGATGCTGCGGGCCATGACGGGAGAGCTTCCTGTCAGTGCAGGCACGGTTAAGCGAGCCGCATCGCTGCGCCTGGTTTACTTCAGCCAGATGCGCGAGATTGACGAGAAACTTACGCTGCGGCGAGCGCTAGCACCGGACTCTGACGCTGTGGTTTATCAAGACCGCGTTGTGCATGTAGCGAGTTACGCGGCAAAGTTTCTTTTCAGCGGGGATCTACTGAATCAGCCGATGGAGCGGCTTAGCGGCGGCGAACGTGCGCGTGTGCTGATTGCACGGCTGATGCTTCAACCAGCCGACGTTCTGATTCTCGATGAGCCAACAAATGACCTGGATATTCCTACGTTGGAGATACTTGAAGAAGCGCTGCTTGAGTTTTCGGGAGCGCTGGTGCTGGTGACCCATGACCGCTACATGCTGGACCGCGTCACAAACACGGTGCTGGGTCTGGATGGAAGCGGTACAGCAGCGGTCTTCGCGGACTACTCACAATGGGAAGAATGGAAGAATCGCGGCGTTGGTAAAAGTAAAGAGAGCTTGCAGAATCTCGCTGGGAGTGTGCCAGCCGTTTCTAAGAAGAAGCTTTCTTATTTAGAGCAACGTGAGTTCGACGGCATTGAAGGGCGGATTGAGGCAGCTGACGTGCGGCTGGCGAAAGCTAAGACACAGGTCGAGAGCCCTTCAGTCGCAAATGATGCGGCAGCTTTGACTGCTGCTCTGTCTGAGATAGAAAGCGCCCAGGATGAACATGACATGCTGATGGAACGTTGGGTGGAGCTTTCGGAGAAGCTGGCTTAGCGGCTGTACTAAGACAGAAGAGGTAGAGCGCGTGACGCTCCCACCCCTCTTGCCGCAGCAAAATCTACTTGGCTGCTTGCTTCCGGCGCTCTGCCCAGCGACGTTTCATCGCATCTGCGATGCGCTTGCGGCCTTCCGGGGACAGAACACGTTTACTCTTTTTTGCTGTGCTGTTCTTGGCTGCACTGCTCGGTGCGTTGGATGCGGTGACAACATTCTTACTCCCTTTGGGGCGCCCACGACGACCCTTTGTTGGAGCAGAAGTAGAGGTGGAGCTATCCCCACCAAGTAGAGCCGCGCGAATATGCTGCAGCCGTGCGATCTCGATGTCGAGTTCTGACACGATCCGATGTACGTCCATTGATGTCTCCAGTAGTAAGTAGTAACTCTTTTACGCGGCCCGATGCTTGACTAAGGGCCCAGTGACCAGCTTAGACTAAGTTGCTCCTAGGATGTCTTGCGCGGGTGCTTCGTTGTGTAACAGATCTTCGTTACCTTCGTAGTTAGGCGTGGGCAGAATGCTAGACTTGGACGCGATGCGCTCCATTCCTCTGCGTTCGTGGACGCTGGTTGCTTTATCCGCACTGCTCCAACTAGTTCCTTTTCCGATTGCCGGACCGGTGCCCCTTTGGCGCAGATACGTCTGCTGGTTCTGCCTCGCTCCGCTGTTCTGGGTGGTACTGGATCAGAAGCAAGAGATTACCGTTCGCCAAGCAGCCATCCTGGGGTACATGGCCGGTGTTCTCTGGTACCTGGGTAATTGCTACTGGATCTACCAAACTATGCATTTCTACGGGCAAATTCCGAAGCCCGGCGCTTTCGGGATCCTCCTTCTATTTTCCTTGTATCTCGGCTTGTATGGCTGCTTGTTCGCGACAGCGGCACGATATGTCACTCTTCGCTTTTCTCGCGGAGTGGCTATTTATCTGCTGCCATTTCTTTGGGTTGCGGTGGAACTCGCGCGTGCGAGGATCACGGGTTTCCCGTGGGACCTCCTGGGTTACACACAAATTGACAGCGCGGTGCTCACAAAGTTAGCGCCATTTGCTGGAGTGATGGGAATCTCGTTCGTCATCGCCTGCGTGAATCTACTTTGGCTTTTGCCTCTGCGAGCGTCGCGGCGGTTTGTAGGTCCGACAGCTGCTGTAGTTATTGTTTTCGCAGCCTCCATTCCAATGGCTCCCTCCAAAATAATGCCGACGGCGACCGCAGTGCTTCTGCAGGAGAATCTGAGTGTGGGTGGTGAGGCAAAAAGGATAGTGGAATCACGTGCTCAGATGGTTGCTTCGTTCCAGCAACTGAGTCTGCGTTCAAGCATGGAGCCGGGCGACTCCGCGCATCAGCCGCAGATCATTGTCTGGCCGGAGGCGCCGGCTGATTTCTTTGACGCTGACGCGTCTTTCCGCTCCGCTCTAGGCTCCGTTGCGAAACAGGCGAACGCGCCTGTGATTGCGGACTCTATTTCCGTTGCGCCAACGGATGACCTGAATCAGCCGCACCTCTATAACACCGCTAGCTTCTTTGCTCCCAGCGGTGAACACGCCGGAAGCTACTACAAAATGCACCTCGTTCCCTTCGGCGAATACACGCCTTTTAAACAGCTATTCTTCTTTGCTGGCCATCTGTTGGACAACGTTGGCCCCTTTGTTCCAGGCACTGTTCGGCAGTTGTTCGTTACGGGCGGACATCGCTATGGTGTGTTCATTTGTTATGAGTCGATCTTCGGCGACGAAATTCGTCTGTTCACGAAACAGGGCGCAGACGTGCTTGTGAATATTTCCGACGATGGATGGTATGGCGACACAAGCGCACCGTGGGAGCACCTCGATATGGTGCGCATGCGGGCGATCGAGAATTCCCGTTGGATATTGCGGGCGACGAATACAGGCGTGACGGCAGTAATCGATCCCCAGGGCCAGCTGACGGCTCAGATGCCGAGACACGTGCGTGGTTCGATGGCAGCGTCATTCGACTACCGGAGCAATCTAACGTTCTACACCAAACACGGCGACTGGTTTGCCTGGATGTGCACGGCCCTGTGCACTGGTGTCCTGCTTGTTGGAGTGAACAGAAGGCGGGCAGTAAACTAGAGGTATGTTGACCGATTTGGAATTTGCTTACTCCCCGGTGCGCGAGAAGGTGCGTGACCTGCGGGAGTATCTTTGACTCTTCCCGCCTGAAGAAAGAATTAGCTGTCGTAGAGGACAAAATTTCCGACCCGTCGGTGTGGTCGGACGCGGCCAAGTCGCAGCCGCTGATGCGGGAGCGAAAGCGGCTGGAAGAACAGCTTGGTTATGACAACGAACTAGCCCGCCGTATCAGCGACGTCGATGCTTACTTCGATCTTATGCGCGAGGGCGAAGGTTCGATCGAGCCTGAGCTCAAGAATGAAATTGAGAGTCTCGCTGGTTACACAGAAAAGCTGGAAACCAAGACGATGCTGTCGGAGGACAATGATGCGCTGAATGCGATCGTGACGGTACATCCGGGCGCCGGCGGAACGGAAAGTCAGGATTGGGCGGAGATGCTCATGCGTATGTATCTGCGCTGGGCAGAGCGGCAGGGTTATAAGACGGAAATCAATGAGCTGCAGGATGGTGATGAAGCTGGCATCAAGTCGGCGACCTTTACGATTACAGGCGAGTACGCCTTCGGCCAGTTAGCTGGCGAAACGGGTGTGCATCGGCTGGTGCGAATCTCTCCTTTCGACCAGGCGAAGAGGCGTCACACGAGCTTCGCAAGCGTCTTTGTTTCTCCCGAGATCGACGACTCCATCGTGATCGACATCAAGCCGGATGATCTTCGTATCGATACCTATCGCTCCGGTGGTAAGGGTGGGCAACACGTCAACACCACCGACTCTGCGGTGCGCATTACGCATCTGCCAACGGGGCTCGTTGCAGGGTGCCAGAACGAGCGTTCGCAGCACAAGAACAAAGAGAAGGCGATGAAGATGTTGCGATCTCGCCTGTATGAATATGAGCTGGACAAAAAGAAGGCAATCAGCCGAAAGCTCGAAGATTCAAAACTGGAGATCAACTTCGGGTCGCAGATTCGGAGCTATGTGCTACAGCCGTACCGCATCGCTAAGGACTTGCGTACACGCGTGGAAGTAGGCGAAGTGGACCGTGTATTGGATGGTGACCTCGAGCCGTTCATACGCGGATATTTGAAGATGCGGCGTGAGGGCGGCGTGCCTGCGGCCGTAGTCGACGACGAAGAGTAGTCAGTCGGATTTGCCTTCGAGCCAGCGATGCAACCAGCTTACGTGCAGATCAAGCGCGAGCGCCGTATAGCTAAGCTCTTCGTGCGTCATGCGCTGGGCCGCGTCCAGGCTGTCGATGTGACCAATCTGCGCGCGTGGGGACGTGTACACGTCAAGTCCAGCGCGCCGGCAGAGCAGCGCTATTCGGAAGAGATGTGTTCCATCGCTGACAACAACAATGTGCTTGAAGTTGCGTGAGGCCGCGATGTTTGCGAGGCGTTGCACCTGTTGCTCGGTATCCACGGAGTTGGTTTCCGCGATGATGTTTTTGAGCGGTACGCCATTGGCCAGCAAGTAGTCGCGACCAACGCCGCCCTCTGTTTTGCCTGAGTCTCTATCGGAGCCTCCGCCTAGTGTGATGACGAACGGAGCGATGTTTCGGTGGTACAGCGACACTGCTTTATCGAGACGAGCGTGCAGCACGGGCGACGGGCGGCCACCGTATTCGGCAGCGCCGAAGACCGCGATAGCATCGGCCGTCTGTGCGTTATCGATGGCCGCTGTTGAGTAGATCTCGTGATGAACCCACGTGAACCAGACCGCAGCAAGCAGAACTGCGGTAAGAACACACGACCACAGGAGTCGCGAGAGGAATCCCAACTCGTGTCTTGATCCTTTGTTTTGCTTGGCAGCCGAAGCCATGGAAGTAACTAGTATGACGCGACCGTGGCTGAGAATCCAGGAGACTTAGGAACGCTGCAGGGCAAGAGCGATTTCATGAGTCGGAATGGCGCCTTCGCGCAGGATCATCCACGAGTTTGCACCGCCGCTCAAATCGACGATGGTTGTAGCCATGGAGCGCGCGGTCGGGCCACCATCCACGATCAAAGGCAGCTTGTCGCCGAACTGGTCGCGCACGCATCCGGCGTACGTACACTCTGCCTCGCCACGAAGATTGGCAGAGGTCGCCGTAATCGGCAAGCCGAGTTCCGCGACGACTGCGCGACAGATAGGTGCCTCCGGCACCCGTAGAGCTACGTTGCCGGTGTTCGCTGTCACGCGCAGCGGTAGTTTGCTGCCGGCCTTCACGATGATGGTGAGCGGACCTGGCCAAAAACGCTCAGCGAGACGGTCAAATCCTGTATCAATGTTGCGCGCGACTTCGTATGCCTGAGGTGTGTCGGAAATGAGAAGGGACAACGGCTTGTGGCGCGCGCGGGACTTCAAATCGTAGATTCGATCCACTGCGCGAAGGTTGACCGGGTCAACGGCGAGCCCATAGAACGTGTCGGTCGGAAGAGCGACTACATCTCCGCTCTGCAGGGCAGCAACCACGAGTGCAATGAGGTGCGGCTCGGGCTCGTCTGGGTGAATGCGAAGGACTTCTGCGTTCAAAAGGCGATCCTCAGATATTCGACTTTACAGCATGTGCCGCGCGCGTGGGCTCGCGCTGCCGCGAGTAGACTTGTGAAGCAATGGACCTCGGAACGGTCATCACAAGCAAAAGCAATGCTCGCGTGAAGGAACTGCGTGCTTCCTTCAATGGGAAAGCGGCAGGAGCGGGCGAACTGCTGGGCCTCGAGGGCGAGACGCTGCTGCTTGAAGCTTATCGTTCTGGCCTGATGTTCGAGACGATCTACGTTCGCGAGGGTCAAGAGTCGCTGCTTGTGTCTGGCCCGCTGCATGGGCTGCTGGCAAAGAGCCGCGTGGTGCTTCGCGAGGACGTGTTTGCGAGCGCGGTGGATACGTCCTCGCCGCAGGGTGTGGCGGCAACGTGGGCGATCACGGAACCAAAGCAGGTAGAAGAAATGCGAGGGCTCGTGCTGGTCCTCGAAAACCTGCAAGACCCTGGAAACCTTGGCACGCTGCTTCGTTCTGCCGAGGCGTTCGGCGTGGAGCAGGTGATGGTCACGCCGGACACCGTGAGTCAATGGAATCCCAAGACTCTTCGAGCGTCGGCGGGTTCGGCGTTTCGCATGCCGGTGCTGCGCGCGTCGATGAAGGATGTCGGTAACAAGCTTCGAGAGGCAAAGGTGAAGGTCTTTGCGGCGGTCGTTGAAAAAGCGCATTCGGTCACTCCGATGGACGCTGACCTAGATACCTTGTGCGCCGTGCTGATCGGCAACGAGGGAGCGGGTCTTTCGGCGGAGGCGCTCGAGCTTGCGGAGCAGCAGATTCGTATTCCATGCGCCGTTGAGTCGCTCAACGCAGCCGTGGCTGCATCCACGCTGATGTATGAAGCGATGCGGCAGAGGTTTGCTGGTGCAGGAAGCGGTGAGTTCAAGAAGCGAGTGCTCGGAGCATGAGCCTGTTCGATACAGGGGTGCCTGCAGAAGACGCCACTTCGCGGATTCATACGCCGCTCGCCGAGAGAATGCGCCCGCGGTCGCTCGATGAGTTCTTCGGCCAGCAACATCTGCTTGGAACAGGAAAGTCGTTGCGTGTGCAGATCGAAAATGATGATGCGGCGTCGCTGCTGTTTTGGGGACCGCCGGGAGTGGGCAAGACCACGCTGGCGAAGATCATTGCGCGCGAAACAAGCGCGAGCTTCATCGAGTTTTCTGCTGTGCTCTCAGGGATCAAAGAGATCAAGCAGGTCATGGTCGAGGCTGAGAAGGCCGCGACGTATGGTTCGCGCACTATTTTGTTCATTGATGAGATACATCGCTTCAACAAGGCTCAGCAAGACGCGTTCTTGCCGTATGTGGAGCGCGGAACGATCCGGCTGATTGGTGCAACGACAGAGAATCCATCGTTCGAGATCAACGCAGCGCTGCTCTCGCGCTGCCGCGTGTATACGCTGCGAGCGCTCAATCAAGATGATGTCATCGCACTGTTGCAGCGAGCGCTCACGGACGCGGAACGCGGCCTCGGCGCGATGCAGTTGAGTGCTGACGGCAGCGCACTGGAAGCGATGGCTTCTTACTCGAGCGGAGACGCTCGCACTGCGCTCAATGCGTTGGAAGTGGCGGCTAAATTAGCAGCCGGGCGCGGAGAGAATAATCTCACGCGCGAGCTCGCGAGCGAAGCATTGCAGCAGCGTGTGCTGTTGTACGACAAGAATGGCGAGCAGCACTATGATCTAATCTCTGCTCTCCACAAGAGCGTGCGGAACTCCGATGCCGATGCTTCGCTGTACTGGCTTGGCCGCATGCTGCAGGCAGGCGAAGATCCAATGTTTGTTGCTCGCCGCGTCGTGCGCATGGCGGTAGAGGACATAGGGCTTGCGGCTCCTGAGGCGCTGAATCTTTGCCTTAGCGCGCGGGACGCGATGCACTTTCTAGGCTCCCCGGAAGGAGAGCTGGCGATTGCTCAGGCTGTCGTCTATCTCGCGCTCGCGCCAAAGTCGAACGCTGTGTACACCGCGTACAGCGCGGTGCTGGCGGACATCGAATCACGCCCTGCTGAGCCGGTTCCGCTGCACTTGCGCAACGCGCCGACCAAGCTGATGAGAGAGCTCGACTACGGCAAGGACTATCAGTACGCGCACGATGTCGAAGGCAAAGTGTCCGCGATGGAATGTTTGCCGGCTTCGCTTGCCGAGCGGAAGTATTACCAGCCTACGGGTGAGGGCAGAGAACGGTTGCTGGCGCAACGCATGGACGAAATCGCCGCCCTGAAGAAGCAGCGGCAAGGGGATGATGCTTACGGTGCAAAGCAGTAATTAGTCGCCGTACTTTACGGAGCAACCGTAGCTTTTGGTGACAGGAGTTGAGACTGGCCTGCCCGCCATTGCTTCGGCAAGCGCTTCACTCACATAATTCTTCGCGCCCTTTAGGCTTGCAGGGTCAGGCGATGGCTGATCGTCCAAAGCACCTTCGTAGACAAGCTTGCCATCAGGAGCAATGACGAACATGTGCGGCGTGGTCTTTGCGCCGTAGAGGCGACCGATGCTGCCGCTGGGGTCGAGGATCGCAGCTGACGGCGACGCATGCATCTTGCTGAGGTAGGCATTCTCTTCCGTGGGCGAAACGTACCCCTGCTGTCCGGGCGCCGAGGAGATTACGCTGAGCCAGATCACTCCTTTGCTTGTCCACTCCTTTTGTAGGCGCTCCATGTTGCCGCTTTCGTAGTGTTTCTTCTCGTAGGGGCAGCCCTGGTTGGCCCACTCCAGGACGACGAATTTGCCGCGGTACTGATCCAGACTCTGCGTCTTGCCGTTGGAGTCCTGACCCTTGAAGTCTGGCGCCGCTTCGCCCGGTTTCACGGCAGCACATGCAGGAAGAATGAGCAAGATTGCGGCAGCCGAACTGATTGCTACATTGCGAAGGTTCATGAGTTTTCTCCTGTGCTGCAGAATATGACGCGAAACAAGAGGTTCGCGTCGACGAGGTGGTTTCGAAAGTCGCAACGCCCTAGTTCTTTGGGGAATCTTTCTGGATCGCTTGTAACACCGTGTCCTTCGTTAGCAGCTCGGGTAGGACGTCGGCGGTTGATTTCTCGCCTGCCGGATAGATGACATAGGTTGGTACGCCGCTTCTACCAACGGAGGCAAGTTCCTGCGTGATTGCCGGATCGTACTGCGTCCAGTCGGCCTTGAGCAGGACGAAGTCCTTCGTGATGAAGGTTGACTCGATTTCAGCGGAGTGCAGAACTGCACGTTCGTTCACCTGGCAGCTTAGGCACCATGCGGCGGTGAAATCGATGAAGACAGGCTTGCCGGACGCACGTGCGGCTTCAAAGCTCGCTGCGGTATAGGGCTGCCACTGTGTCTTCGCTGCTCGAACACGGATCAACGGGAGAGCGACAGCGAAGATGATCAGCAGGGTAGCGACGATGCCTGCGGTCAGGCGGGCGGGCCAGCGTCCAAGCACCCATCCTGCAATGGCAAGCACGAGGAAGCAAATAAGGAGCGAGACCATGCGGTCGACGCCGTCGTTGCCATAGAGACGTGCGTAGACCCACACGAGCCAGATGGCGGTGGCGAAGAGCGGCACGGCTGTGAGCTGCTTCAGCACCTCCATCCACGCGCCGGGTTTGGGGAGGATGCTTGTCCATTGTGGATTGAGTGTGAGCAGGAGATAGGGCAGGGCGAGGCCGAGAGCTAGTGCGGTGAATACGAGGAAGGTGAGAATGACCGGCTGCGCCAGAGCAAAGCCAACGGCCGCGCCCATAAACGGGCCCATACATGGCGTAGCAACGACGGTCGCGAGGATTCCCGTGAAGAAACTTCCAGCGTAGCCTTGCTTGTTGGCGAGACTGCCTCCGGCGCTGGTGAGTGAGAGGCCGAGCTCAAACTGCCCGGCAAGCGAGAGGCCAAGGAAGAAGAGGAACGCGGCGAGGACAGCGACAAATCCGGGAGATTGGAGCTGGAAGCCCCACCCAAGCTGTCTGCCGCCCGCTCGGAGTGCAAGGAGCACCGCAACGACAGCCCAGAACGAGACGATGATGCCGAGCGTGTAGATGAGTCCGTGGAGTCGCTGGCGCTTCTGCTGCTCGCCTGAAGAATGGACGAGCGCGAGACCTTTCAGAAATAGCACAGGGAAAACGCAGGGCATCAAGTTGAGGATGATGCCGCCAAAGAACGCGAGTGTCAGCGCGCTAATCAGCGTGAGGCCTTTGGTTTCGCTTCCAGGAGCCGGTTTCACCTGTACGGGTGCTGGAGGAACCTGGCCTGGTGTGACGCTTGCAGTGAGTTCGTAGTTCTCCCCTCCGCCGAGCTCGACGAGGCCATGAAGTGACTTTGGCAGAGCGGTGGAATCGGAAGCACGTTGCAGCCAAACGCGCACACCGTCAGCTTGAGGCTGAACCGCCTGATCTGATGCATTCTCGATCTGCTCGCCGTCGAAGGGGTAGAACTCAACGTCCTCTTCGCGGCCTCCGGTTCGCACGGTGAGCAGGATCTGCTTGGCATCACCGATAGCGGTGGCACTCATGTTTGCGGGCAACGGCTTGGGGATGCTTGTGATTCCCTGGCCCAGCGCTCCAATCACGGGCGGGGCAGGCACAGGGCCGTTCACGACGTCGATATCGATGCCAAGATGCGCTTTGCCGGGCAGGCAGGTGTCAGCGCACACCAGCCATGAAACGTGCGCATCCAGATGGGCTTTACCCGGCTTTGTGTTGGGTGCGGCGGTCAGCTCGACGGGGAACGCCACCTGGTCTTCGTAGCCGTAATCCATGAGCGGGCCGAGTGGCAGACGCTGCGGCGGCGGGAACTGCATTGGCGCGGCGGTAATACCTGCCGGTAGAGTCCACTTGATCTTCGGTGGCTCGCCGGAATCGCCTGCGTTGATCCAGTACACGTGCCAGTGCTCTTCGATGGTGAGCACCAGGCCCGCCTGGAGGTGTCCACCTGCGGATATCTGAGGACCGAGGGTGGTGAGTTCTGCCGTCAGGTGTTGCGCCTTCACCGGCCCTGGGCCGCCGTCGCCGACCTCTACTATCTGGGCGCGCGCGGGAACGCCAGCGAGGAGCAGCGTGCAGGCTAGGGCGTAGCAGAGGCTCGAAATGCGAGAAAGGCGTTGCTGCGTCATCGGTTTCATTGTAGAAGTGGCAAGCCGCATCCTGCTTTCTGTGTTCTTCAATGCCATCTTCATCTCGCTACACCCCCCTCCCGTACTTAGGTCCTAAAGTCTTGAGCGGATTGGGTTTAGGTTCGTGCTAAGTCCAAAGTTTGCACCATAGAAACACGAAAGCCCGGCCGGAGCCGGGCGACTTTCTCTACTGATCTTAGTCTATCGCGCGTGTCAAGCGAGGGCGAAGCCAAGCCGCTGGTGCTCGATGAGGATGCAACGATCCATGACAACGCGGATGCCGGCGCTTTCCGCACGTTCTGCCGCGGGCAGGCTCACGATGCCAAGCTGCACCCATATGTTCTTGAGGTGCAGCGAGATCATTTCTTCCACGATGGCCGGGACCGCTTTGGGCAGGCGAAAGACGTTGACAACATCCGGCTTCATCGGCAGGTCAGCGAGTGACGGGTATGCGCGTTCGCCGAGGACAGAGTCGACCACGGGGTTCACCGGCAGGATTCGGAAGCCGTGCTGCTGCATGTAGGCAGAGACGGAGTAGCTGGCCTTTGCCGGGTTGTCGGAAAGGCCAACAACGGCTAACGTCCGTGGCTCTCGCTGCGTCCCTCCGAGCATGTCCAGAATGACATTCGATTCGTTCAAGGCGCACCCCCGCTCATTTACAATCAGACGCAGAACATTCGCAAAAAGCGGCATGTTGTGGGGAAGACGTTTGCCTGAAGCAGTGAAGCAAGAAGCAGCAAAGTTGGTTTGGCGGAAGTGCTCTTTCGCATTAGCGGCAGGCCTGGTGGTTGCCATGGCAGGTGGATGCGGTCAGCAGTACCGGCCTGTCGTGAGCGCGATCAATCCGGTGGGGCCTGCGGGGCAGCCGGTTAAGTATGCGGTCGCCGTTTCGAACCCGGGCACGAACATTCCGGGTCTGGTCACGTTTGTTGATTTTTCCGGCGACACGATCTTGTCGACCCCAAACATTCTGACGACACCCGGATATTTCACGACGAACGCTTCCGGTTCCGAAGGGTATGTCGTCAATGCGTCGGGTTCGTTTGACAACTTCCCGCTAGGTAATCCTACGACCCTGATTACAAGCAATATCGGCCAGACAACACTGGCTTCCGGGGCCGGCCCGGTGAGCATCTCTGCATTTTCGCTTTCCGGATCTGCAGCGTCTGTGTTTGTTCCAGAAATTAACCTTTCCCGCATCGCTGCACTACAGAACTCCGGCTCCGTTTCGTTGACCCAGGAGCTTGCTGTTGGAGCGAACCCGACGTTTGTGGTAGGAAACGACGGCACGCGCCGGGCATATGCCATTTCGCAGGGGACGGGCGGTGGAAATGGACAAGTTGCGTCGATTGAAGGATCGCCGCTTTCGATTTCGGCAACGATTCCAGTGGGCAGCATACCTGTCTACGGAGTGATGACTCCGGATGACAACCGCGCCTTCATTCTGAACAAGGGTTCGGGAACGGTGTCGGTGATCAATGTGCCGAACAACAGCCTTGACGTGAACATGCCCGTCATTCCCGCAACCGGCATGTTGGGTGTGAACCCCGTGTGGGCTGATCTTTCGCCGCGGACAACCTCCGTCGCCGGCAATCAGGAATTGGTTGTCTTGAATGCGGGAAACGGAACTGCGCCGGGCACGGTGAGCGTCATCAGCATTCCTCTCTGCAATGCGACAGCGCAGCCCACAAACCCCAATTGCAGTTCGACCAACCCGGTGGATGCAACCGGTTTCGGCACCGTGCTTGGCTCCATCACAGTGGGTATCAGTCCGACGATGGTGTCGATTCTGCAGGACGGCAGCCGGGCCTACGTGGTGAATCAGCTCGACTACGATCCACTTGGTATTCACCACTGCGGTGCCGGTGAGGGCTCCGTCAGCGTGGTCAATTTAGTGACCCTGCAGGTGTCTTCTACGATCTGCGGGATCTCGACGCCGGCGGGAACCATTGATGTGAATTCAAGCCCGACGCTGGTGTACGGCCACCCAAACACGGTTTCGGCAACCATCGGCCAGCCGACGGGCAAGGTCTACATCACGTCGGCTGATAGCCGCTACATGACCGTTCTTCGTACCGACGAAGACATCGTACAGACGCACATTGCGCTGCAGGGTCTAGGTGTCCAACTGCCGGTGGCACCGACGGGCGGAGCTACCGTGCCTGTGCTTCCGCAGACACCGGGTGTGCTGGTCACCGCGCCGTAGGAGCGGCTTCCGTTTTGGCGCTCAGACCTGGGCTGTGGCCTAGCATCGTATGAGCCGGCCTTTAGCCGTAAGTGCGGCACGCCTGCTGCATGTTGTGGCGCTTCGCCAAACAGCAGATCCTCCCGTTGCGCGGAAGGATGACAAGCCAAATAGAACTGGCATCCGCAACGAGAGACCAGACCCTCAGGCCCTGACTTGCGGAGCGCGGTTTATGCGCCGGTCATGATGATGGGTAGAGTTGGCTGCTTGGCTCCTGCTTCATCTTCGATGGTGACGCCGAAGCCCGATGCTGCAATGCCTTTAGGAAGGTTTGGCATGAGCACATTGGCATTGCCGCTGGCGTCCGGTTTGAACAGGCCTGCGGCGATCGGTTCGTGGCCGTTCGCAGGAATTAACCAGAGCTCATAGGTTTTATAGGCCTGGAGCGGCTGTAGATTGGAAGCAAAGAACACTAAAGCGCCCGTATCGGCGCGATAGGCGGCGTGAGCTTCCGGAGTCTTCTGAGCTTCAGTGGCTGATGCCAGGTGAATGCCAACCTGTTTCGCGCGAGAGTCGGTGAGTGTCTGCAGTACGTCCTGCGCACGGGCGGATTGCCCTATTTGCCGCTGCTGTGCTTCCAGCAGGTTGTCACTATGCTGGCGCTCTGCGAACTGCAACACGGCAACCGCGGCCATGCCAGCAGCAACGGCCCACCCTGCCCACTGGATGACGCGTGAACGCCGGGTGGGGACCAGGTGGATGTCGCTATTGCTAAAATTCTGACCTGCGGCAGCCGCGCCATGACGTGCTGTCATCTGCTTCTTATCAAGAGCGATGCGGCGAAGCAGGCGTTCGCGGCCATAGGCGGGTGGTGTGTGCTGTTCGACTCCCCAGGCGTAGGCGGCGAGGTCACCTTGCAGCCGACCCAGCTCATCGCGGCACTCGGGGCAGTCCGCGAGATGTTTTTGAGCTTGCGGCAACTCGGCTTCCGGCAGAAACTGCAGCGCCAGCAGGATCAGATCATCGGTGGTGATGTGAGTGTCAGTGCTCATGCCCGGAATGCCTTTCTCAGCGTGCTCAGCGCGCTGCGGATGCGTGTCTTTACGGTGCCCAAGGGATCGCCTGTCATTTCGGCGATCTCCGAGTGTGTTAAACCATCAAAAAACGCCATTTCGAGCGTTTTTCGCTGTTCGAGAGGAAGTGTTGCAATGATGCCGCGTGCCTGCTCGGCCATCAAGTTCCTCTCCGTTTCCTTCGACAGGTCACAGTTTGAAGGAAGTGACATCTCCTCCGCCTGATCTGTCGGTTTCTTACGGCGCAGCGAATCAATCGAACGGTTTCGCGAGACTACCGCCAGCCATCCGCCCAGACTTCCTTTGGTAGCTAGAAATCCACCCGGGCTGCGCCAGATTTGGAGAAAGACCTCTTGCAGAATGTCCTCCGCCGCTGACGCGTCGCGCAGTACCCGCAACGAAACCGAATACACCACCTTGGAATAACGGTCGTACAACAAGGCCATCGCTGCATCGTCGCCACGACTAACGCGAGCTAACAGATCCGTGTCGCTCTCCAGGGCCTCGAATGCCGGGCCGTTCGGTACAACGTCCTTTCTATCCATAGAACGCTTCCAGACCGGAAACAGATTGCCCCGAATTAGCTTGAACGTGATTCATTTAGTGACCCGCTGCGTGACCCACAGTGTACGGCAAATACATTACCTCCGTGCGGGGGCGACATTTACTCTGACGATGGCGAGAAGGTATCAGACCGTGAAGCTCAGGCTCGACAAATTGCTTGTAGAACGAGGCCTCGTCGCCTCGCGAGAGCGCGCTCAGGCGCTGATACTTGCCGGGCGAGTGCTTGTGGACGAGCAGCGGATGGAAAAGCCAGGCACGGCGATCCCGGAAGAATCATCGGTTCGGTTGCTGGGCGAGGAATTGCGCTATGTCAGCCGCGGCGGACTGAAGCTGGAGCACGCGCTTACGGTGTGGAAGATCGATGTTCAGGAGGCCCACTGCGCCGACATCGGGGCATCAACGGGGGGCTTCACAGATTGCATGCTCCAGCACGGAGCCAGGAGCGTGTTGGCGGTGGACACGGGCTATGGGCAGATCGCGCATAAGCTGCGAGTCGACTCGCGGGTGACGCTCATGGAGCGTACGAATGCGAGGCTGTTGGCGCCTGGTTCGTTGGCAGCGATGGCCGCCGGGAGTGTCTCGTTCTTCTGTATGGACGTAAGCTTTATTTCCGCGACACTCGTCCTTTCCGCTGTCATCGCAGGTCTTTCTGCTCCAGGCGAACACTGGCAAGGTGATGCCGTTGTGCTGATCAAGCCGCAGTTCGAGGCCGGACGAGAGAACATTGGCAAGGGCGGCATCGTGCGAGATCCCGCGGCCCGGCAATTCGCTGTGGATCGTGTCGTCGATGCCGTGAAGGTGCTCAAGGGTGATGTGGTTGAAGTGATGGATTCGCCCATCCTTGGCATGGAAGGTAACCGCGAATACCTTACGCACGTGAGATTCGGGCCAAGGTAGTTACAATCCAACACATGCCAAAGGCCGCGATTATTTCCAAGCCGCTCAAGCGGGAGCTGCGGCAGATTCTGCTCGATTTAGTGACGTGGCTTGAGACGCATGGCTTTGAGGCGCTGCTCGACCCTGACACGGCGAATTATCTCGATCGCCCGGCAGATGCGCTGGAACGCCGTGAGATGGCCGCGCAGGATCCAGCGATCGTGATTTCATTGGGCGGTGATGGGACACTGCTTTCTGCCGCTAGAGCCTTTGCGAAGACTGACATTCCGATCCTCGGGGTGAATCTGGGCTGGCTCGGATTCCTGACGGAGATTCCCCTGGCGGAAATGTATGACGCGCTCGAGGCATGGCTGGCGGGAAAAGGAATCATTGATTCGCGCAGCCTGATGTGTGCGGAACTTTTCCGAAACGGCAAGTGCTTTCGCCACTGGGATGCGCTGAACGACGTGGTGCTGGCCAAGGGAGCGATCGCGCGGATGGGTGAGTTCACCGTTGCGCTGGATGGCCAGTTTGTCGCGAAGTTCCGGGCGGATGGCGTGATCGTATCGACGCCGACTGGTTCCACGGCGTACACGCTGGCGGCAAACGGGCCAATTCTGATGCCGAGCGTGGACGCCATGGTGCTGACGGCGATCTGTCCGCACCTGCTTACCATCCGCCCGATTGTGTTCCCAGGTAGTTCCGAGATCAGCGTGGAAGTGGATGTTGTGCCCCACGAGACCTATCTGACGGTGGACGGCCAGGAGGCGGTGGAGCTGCTGTTGGGTGACCGTATTGTGTGTAAGCGATCGG
>CAJCIP010000098.1 GCA_903970445.1 Verrucomicrobia bacterium Tous-C9LFEB
CCCGGGTTGATTGACGTGCACACGCACCTCACGATGGAGACCAATTTCGACCCCTACTTCGAGCTGTCGATGACGCCGGGCAAAGAAGCGATCATCGGCGTGGAGAATGCCAAGACGACGCTGGAGGCCGGATTCACGTCAGTGCGCAACGTAGGCGCAAATGGCTTTACCGATGTGGCGCTGCGCGATGAGATCAACGAAGGACACGTGCCTGGTCCGCACATGCAGGCTTCGGGGCCGGCGCTCGGCATCACCGGCGGACACATGGACGAGAACCTCTTGCCGCAGCAGTACCACGTGCAGGGCGAAGGCGTGGCCGACGGCATCCCTGAGGTGCAACACAAGGTGCGCGAGAACATCAAGTACGGCGCCGACCTGATCAAGATTGGTGCGTCGGGTGGCGTGCTTTCGAAGGGAGACGATCCGAAAGCGTCGCAGTACACGCTGGAAGAGATGCAGGCCATTGTTGCGGATGCGCATCGGCTGGGCCGCAAGGTGGCGGCGCACGCGCATGGGGCGCAGGCGATCTTGTGGGCGTCGCAGGCAGGCGTGGATTCGATTGAGCACGGCAGCTACATCGACGATGCTTCGATTGCGATGATGAAAAAGAACGGTACATACCTTGTGCCGACGAGCTATCTGTACGACTGGGTAACGCAGTACGGCAGCCTGCCGGCCTTGTACCACCAGAAAATGATCGACACGATTGCTGTGGCGCGCACGAATCACAAGCGAGCGATTGCGGCTGGTGTGAAGGTCGCGCTTGGCACGGATGCCGCTGTCTATCCGCATGGGCTGAACGCGCGAGAGCTCGAGGTGTATGTCACGGCCTACGGAATGTCGCCGCTACAGTCGTTGCAGACGGCGACGCTGAACGCGGCTGATCTGATGGGATGGACGGCGAAAACCGGCTCGCTCGATGCGGGCAAGTGGGCCGACGTGATTGCAGTGAAGGGCGATCCGCTACAGGACATCAAGCTGCTGCAGCATGTGCCGTTCGTGATGAAGGCCGGCGTGATCTACAAGAATGAAGCGACCACCGCGGGCGCGGACAAGACGAAGCCCACGATCGGCGGCTTTGCTGATAGCCCCGCTTCACCCGTTGCGGGAGCCAGCTTCTGATGTGTGCGTCTCGCTTCGAATACCGCTTTCGATTTGCGATTCACGGCGTGATCTACGCGCTTGGTTTCTGGTCGCTTTGGCTCCCCTGGATTGCGACCTCAAAAGTGACGGTGTGGTCGCTTTTCATGATCACCGCCGGGCGCGAGGGCTGGCTGAACTTCAACGCCGCGGCCGTCGTGCCACTATGCCTTGCGATCGTCTGCTCGGCTGCGGGCGCGTTTCTGCGCGTTTGGGGAACAGCCTACGTCGGATCGAGCGTTGTGCATTCGGGGTCAATGCACGGCGGCACGCTGCTTGCCGATGGACCGTATCGCCGCACACGCAATCCGCTGTACCTCGGCACGCTGCTGCACACCTTTGGCATCGCGCTCATTATGCCGTGGAGCGGTGCGATCTTCACGATTGTTCTGATCTGGATTTTTCAGATTCGCCTGGCGCTGGCAGAGGAGCCGTATCTCACCGCGAAATTTGGCGAGCCATACATCGCCTACAAGGCACGCGTCCCGCGCTTCATTCCTGCGATGTCGCCGCGAGTTCCTGCGGCGGGCTTGTTACCGCGATGGGGCCAGGCAGCGTTGGGAGAAATCTACATGATTGGCGTGTTCATCACACTGGCCGGCTTCAGTTGGACCTTCAACGTGAACACGCTGATTCAGGGCGTGCTGATCTCACTAGGCGCCTCGCTTGTTGTGCGGGCGTTTCTGCCGAAGGCGGCGGCGAGCTGAAGTGCTGTGGTGGCAAACTGCGGGTCTCTACTGCGCTCCGCTTCGGTCAAGATGACAGTGTGGGTGGGTCTGAATCCTTTGCCTAAGCTTCAGGGTGCGGGCCGACACACGAGACGGGAAGCGTGCGTGGTACGGTTAGTTCGATGCGAGGCGGGAGCAAAGACGGGGACAAGGTTGCGGCGACGGATCCCGCTCAACACTTCAAGCCATTGACTGACCCCGAAGAGAAGAGTCTGCGCGGATTCAGGCGACTCAGCACTCATCCGCGTGTGAAATCGTTTGTGGCGAGTGCGGAAATTTCCGAACTACTGGCGGAAGACGGCGCGAAACGTAAGAAGAAGTAAGCCGCCGATTTCGCCGATGGTGGCCGCGCCCAGCCAGCGCAGGAAACTTGCTTCGAGTGCGAAACCCCAAGCGTGGAAGCCCTGTAGAAGAACGATGGCAACCGTCGCCACCAGCAGGAAACCATAGGCGCCAAGCAGAAAAGTGACGATCTGCTGCTGAAACTCAACGTGTGCCGCTTGTACCCAGTCCTTCGGTTTCAGGTTCTCCGGTGGACGCCGCGCCAGGCTCATCCAGCGACAGCCTCGGCGGCAGTCGCCCTGCTTCGCGAGGCATACTGTAGCAACGGTGTGACAAGCACCCGGTAGGTCTCTTTCGACTCGTTCACAGCGGCGATCTCATTGCCCTTCGCGGATTCGTCCACAGCCCATTCCAGTAGAGTTAGCGCGTTATTGACGAGATCTTTCGTCGTGCTCGCGCCCGTCCGATGCTGCAATGCCTTCAAAGACGCCATTTGTTCACTGTTCAGTTCCAAGTTAAGACGCATTCATTCAACCTCCCGAAAATCCATACAAGAATCAACATACACCATCTACTCATTATCTACTCATTTCCCAGCACATAAGAATTCTAGCGATGCCCGATACGGTTTGTGAAATGAACTCGGGCTTCTGTTGAACTGACACCATCGGGATCCTTGGACTTCGCGGCGGAGGCAGCTTCGCTCAGGAGGATAGTTTGGAGTAAGCGTGCTTCGGAAAGTGTTTCCGAAGCTGGAAAACGCCGGAGGCGCATGCAGCGCTCCGGCGTCTTGTTCTTCATCGCTGCTCACGCAGCTGATCACTACTTCTTGGGGGGAGCGATGGTGTCTTTCGCTACCTTGGCAACGCGGAACTTCACAACGGTCTTCGCCTTGATCTTGATCTGCTCGCCAGTCTGGGGGTTGCGGCCGAGGCGCGCCTTACGCTCTGCCTTCACCAGCTTGCCGATGCCGGGGATGGTGAACTCGCCGTTCTTCTTGGTTTCCTTCACGGCTGTGTCAGCCAGAAGGGTGAAGAAGGTGCCAACCTGCTTGCTGCTCAATTCCGTCTTCTCGGCCATCGAGCGAATCAACGCTGTCTTCGTTATTCCCTTTGCCATTTGTCTTGCTCCTTATCGAATCCTTGTTTGAATGAGCATGGGTATCCCACCCATCTCCCGCACGTTTTAGCGAAGAATCGCCAGTGTTCATGCGGGTGCGGAGAAACCGCGCCGAACTCACCTTCAACCTTCCTGAGCGGAAAGTCAACGGCAAAGCTTCTGTTTCCACAGGTTTTTTGCGGTTTTATTTGGTTTTTGTACGTATAAAGGTACATTTTGGCGTTTGAACGTGTGGAAACTCCCCGAAAACATGGGTCTGGTGAGCATTTTGGCATGCGCCGGAGCGCAGTCTATTGCCTCGTCCATCGCTTCCACGACGGGAGCAGATGCTTTCATCACCTTCAGAATCTGGTCGCTGAAATTTTCCTCTAGGGCCGCGTCGCCGGGCCACTTCTGCAACACGCCCCAGCGGCGAGCGCGCAACAGTTCGCCCGCAGGATGATCTGCCGCAAAGCCCTTCGGCATGCGAGCGAGCGCGTTTGTATTCGCAACTGTGAGCGCAGGCTCGCTCGTCCGCGGCTTCGTTACACGCTTGATCGTGGCCGCATAAGCCGCGTGGTTTTCCGCCATCCAGCTGCGAATCGCAAGCATGTGCTCCGGCAAAGGCATGAATATGCCAGCCCCAAACTGCACTTCTGCGGCGGAGATGTGCAGATAGAAGCCTGGACCTGTGGTGCACACAGCATTGCGCCTGCCAAACCAAGCGGCGATGTGCTTCTTGTACGGTCGCTTGTCATTGGAGAAGCGCGTGTCGCGGTAGATGCGCATCATCGTCTTCGCCGGCGTACGCACATGGCCGGGCGCGAAGTGAACCATCGCTGCGTTGATTTCTTCTATCAGCGCAAGCATTGGAGCCTTCAGCGAACGCTCGTACACGTTGCGGCGCGCTTCAAACCAATCGCGGTCGTTGTGCCGTGCGAGGCCGCGCAGAAACTTCAGCGTCTCCGGTGTGAATGTAGCTGCCATCCTTCCTATCGTAAGCACTGCGCCGCGCGGTTACACTTGCGCAGCATGTTTTCCTTTGTTAAGAAGCCGTGGTTTGCTCCGCTCGCTGTCGTGCTCTTGCTCATCGCGATGGCGGCGGAGATGTGGACCAGTGTCCATCGCGAATCGCTCACCTGGGATGAGGATGATCATCTTTTCGCGGGATACATGTCGTTGCGGCTGCATGATTTCGGCCTGAACCCCGAACATCCCCCGCTGGTGAAGATGGTCGCAGCGTTGCCGTTGCTTCCGTTACATCTGAAGGAAGCTCCTGTCACCGGTCTGCCGTTCAAGACGCAGGCGTACTTCGGCGGGCGCGACATGCTTTCGGGTAACGGACCGCGTTACAGCATCACGGACCTCACGTTTCGCGCGCGTGTGGCTGCGTCCATGTTTGCGCTCGCACTTGCGCTGCTTGCCTTCTTCGCTGCTCGCGACATGTTCAGCACGGGCGCAGGACTCATCGCGATGACGCTCGTCGTCTTCGATCCGAATATCCTCGCGCATGGCGCACGCGTGACCACGGACACCGGCGTCTCCTGCATGTGCCTGCTGACGGTGTGGACCACGTACCGCTGGGTGCGACGACCAACGCTCGGCCGACTGCTGCTGGCAGGGCTTTCGGTTGGACTCGCGCTCATCACGAAACACTCCGGCCTCGTTGTCGCGCTTGGCCTGGTTCCCCTGCTGCTCGCAGAGTGGATTCGTCATGCCATCGCCGAGCGCAGCCAGAAGTCCGGGGGAGTCGCGGAACGCAACGATCCCCTGCTACGCAGCGAGGCTCTGCGCTTTGTTGGCGGCCTCGCTGTGATCACCGCGATTGCAGTCTTCACCATGTGGGCTTGTTACGGCTTTCGCTATGCCATGCGCCCCGCGCCGCTGACGCTCACACCCACACTCGCGGAGTATGTTGTCGGGTTGAAGCCTGTGGAAGCAAAGGGCATTCTTCTTTTCGCGCACTACCACCTGCTTCCCGAAAGCTGGCTCTACGGCCTGACAGACGTTCGCAAGGTCGCAAACGTCATGCCCACGTACTTCTTCGGCAAAGTGTACGCGCGCGGCATCTGGTATTACTTTCCAACGCTGCTGTTTATCAAGCTCACGCTCGGCAGCATCGTGCTGATTTTCCTCTCGCTCTTTGCCGCGGTTCGTGGATGGATGCGCCGTCCCCGCGAAGTTCTCTTCCTGCTGGTGCCGGTAGTGTTCTTTCTCTACAACGCAATGGCTGCGGGCTTGAACATCGGCATGCGCCACATTCTCCCCATCGTTCCATTGCTGTTCGTGTTCCTTGCCGGCGCCTGTGTTGCCCTTTCGCGCCGAGGAAGAGGTTGGACGATCGTGCTCACACTATTGGTGCTGGCGCACGTGGCGACATCGCTTCGTGCCTATCCCGTATACATGGCCTATTCCAACGAGGCGTGGGGCGGTCCTGCGAACACGTGGCGCTATCTCAGTGATTCGAACTCGGACTGGGCGCAAGGTCTTATCGCTGCGGAGAAGTACGTGCGCTTGCACAACATCAACAATCCGCACGACTGCTACTTTGCTTACTTTGCGTATCCGTTCGTGCGGCCCGAAGACTACGGTATTCGCTGCACTGAACTGCCGACCATCGATACCGCTTCCGTCGGCATCATGGAAGCGCCACGGACGTTCAGCGGAACACTGCTCATCAGCTCTGCGGATGTGAATGGATTCGAGTCCGGCACGAAGGTGCGCAACCCATATCAATCGTTGATGGGACGAGAGCCTGAAGATCTCATCGACGATGGAATCTTTGTGTATCACGGCACGTTCGCCTTTCCGGATGCTGTCGCATACGCACCGACGCAGAGATCTGCAGATGCATTGAAGGCCAACGACACAGCTACGGCTATCCGCGAAGCACGGGCCGCGCTCGCGATCTCGCCGGACAACTTCGATGCGCAGTTCCAGCTTGCCAAGTCGCTCGCAGCCGAAGGTGATCGTGCCGGTGCCGAAGCTGCGTTTGCGCGTACGCTCTCGCTCACAAACAACATGGAACCTTCCGCGCAAGACGCGTGGAGACCGCAAATCGTTGAGGAACGAGATAGGCAAGTGATTCATCATGCGCCGTGACGACGCGTTTCTTGCTGAGCGGCGGAGGCGCGCTGAGTTCAGTCAGAGCTAAAGCTGGCACACGCTTTCTTTCGGCATTGCGTCGCTACGCAACGTGGTACAGAAGGAAATGACAAGGAGGCATGACTTTCGGTCCGACAAAAGGTCAGACCCTTGCGTTGCTATGCTTTGATAGCAGGAGCGATATCAGATCGCGCTGTTCATACCCTCTTGGCACCAGGAGTGGTTACGCGTGTCGCATTGCGGGTAATACCACCCTGTCGGGTAGGCTCCACTGCATGGAATCCGCTGAGCTGCCTTCGACTCCCCCGCAACAACCCACCATCTTCTTCCAGGACAGTGACGAACAGTTGCTGCTGTGGCTGCAGCACGCGCGCTCCATGCGGCACATCGAAGGCCAGTGGCAGGGTGCGTGGAATCTTTTCGCCGCAGCAGCGGAGCGGGAATGCCAACGCCGCAATCTGGGCGACTGCGTCTGCACGGAGCAGTTATCTTGAAGGAGGTATGCCTCCCCGTTTCCGCGACCCTCGCACCATCACCGAACGCGACTATCTTTACGTTTTAGAAAATGGACTGCCGAAGTACACGGGCTCGCAACGCAGCATAGCGATCGTCGGCGCAGGCATGGCGGGTCTCACGTCCGCGTTGTTGCTGAGTGAAGCTGGGTTCCAGGTGCGCCTGTATGAGGCAAGTCAGCGGGTTGGCGGTCGCATCAAGACGCTGCGCGAAGGCTTCTCCCAAGGGCTGCATGCTGAAGCTGGCGCGATGCGTCTCCCCATTCAGCACAAGCTCACGGAACACCTGTGTCAGCGGGCCAATCTCAGCATGATCGACTTTCCGGAGGTCGACCAGAACTCCTGGGTGTTGGTGAATGGCCGTCGCGAAAAGATGTCGGTGTACAACAACGGTGGTGCGCGCTTTGGTGTGCCTTACACGACGGGCCGCACGGCGACGCAGGCCTTGAATCTCGCGCTGGAAGGCCTGCGCAAGCTGAAGGACTCTGAACGCGACTTGCTTGATCACATCTCGCTCGGTGAATACCTGCGGGCTTTCACTTTTGCGAACAGCATGAATCCCGTGACGCAGAAGCCGATGAAGAAGGCGCTGCTGACGCAGGCGGACATTGATCTCATCGGCCTGGAATTTGGAGCATCCGATCTGCGGGTGTCGCTGCAGGAAGCCATGCGCGATCACGAAATCATCAACGAGCTTTCCGGCAAGCTGCAGATCAAGGGAGGCATGGATCAGCTGCCCATTCGGCTTGCGGAGAAGATGCTTCCGCTCATCACCTTCAACGCACGCGTCACGAACGTTGCTCGCAACGAAGGGCGATTCCGCATCGCATTCGAGCACACCATCACGCACCGGCGCACGCAGCCTGATCGCTTCGATTATGTTGTGCTCGCCGCGCCATTTTCCGCGCTGACGCATGTGCGATTTGATGGCGTGCTCGGATCGCGGCAACTGCACGCCATCCGCAACCTGCACTACGAAACAGCGACGAAGATTGTGCTTGAGTTTTCCGAGCGCTTCTGGGAGACGCGCTGCCACATCCACGGCGGCAAAAGCTTCACCGACCTGCCGATCCGCTGGGTCTACTATCCTTCGCCAAGCATCTACGCGCAGGAAACAGAGCGCGGCGTGCTGCTCGCGAGCTACACGTGGGGAGAAGATTCGCTGCGCTGGAGTTCTCTCTCCAACGAAGACCGCATACGCTTCGCGCTGCGCGACATCGCCAGCCTGCACGATATGGACGTGGAAGAGTGCGAGCGCCTGCTGGTCGGCGGCATGACGCATAGCTGGGCCGAAGACGAACACAACTTCGGCGCGTTCTCCATCTTTGAGCCGCACCAGGAGACAGAGTTGTTCGACGCGATGTGGCAGCCGCAAAAAGGTGTTCATCTTGCCGGCGAACATACGTCGCTGAAGCATGGGTGGATTGAGGGTGCGGTGGAATCAGGCATTCGCGCGGCGTGCGAAATCTACCAGAGCGTCACGCATAGCTCTGATTGCTGGCCGGGGCGGCCGAAGACCACCAAAAGAAAGCAAAGCGTGAGGAGGCGCAAGCTCTAGCCTCGCGCAATCGCTTCCGGGAGCTTACGCTCGCTGCTGCTCCACGATGCTTTCTGAACAGCAAGCGAAAGAACTGCTAGACTTCCGCACATGCTTCTTATCATTCTTATTGTTCTTCTCTTGCTGTTCGGCGGCGGTGGCTACTACATGGGTCCGGGAGTCGGCTACTACGGCGGCGGCGGTATCGATCTCATCATCCTGATCGTGATTCTGTACTTGCTCCTCGGACGGCGCAGAGGCCTTTAGCTTCTGACTTGGTTTGCCACGCTGGCGCCGGCGGTGCTCATTGCCGCGGCGTACGTGCCGCCTTGCCTGCGTTGACGCGGTCGGAGTCTTGATGCCACCAGATGAGGGTTTAGGATGAACGCCATCGAGGATTGGGCGCCGAGAAAACTTTCCGCCGAGGCGGCTCGCATGGAACAGCACCGCTATTGGCTTGGCAAGACCGTTGCTGAACGGTTGGCCGCGATGACCGACCTGAATCGACGCATGTATCGGATGCGGGGAATCGACGTCGATGAATTCAAAACAGATTGGACTGTTATCCGCGTTCGTCGCGTGTCACCGCGCCAACCAGACATAACCGAAGAACCTACACGCTACGAACGGCAGCTTCATCCTAGTGAAGCTGTAATCGCCTCACGCAGCAAGGCTTGATCTGGTTCTTGTAGGTTTCCTAACGACCTAATGACCAGGCCGCGTTCGATGGTCGCGAAGACAGGCTTGATCACTGAAGGTTTAAGAAGGTTCGCCGCTTGCCAGTCAGCGATTCGTACTTCACCGAGACCGGCAGTTGCGCGTACTTGGCTCGTGATCGCCATAATAACCAGGTCAGGACGAGCGGCGTTGTAGGTTCGGTTGCTGACCACAACCGCTGGTCGCTGTTTCGCTTCGACTTGATTCGTGAAAGGAAATCGGACGAGAATGATCGCACCGAATTCAATGAGCATCGTAGACATCGTTCTCCGGATCGTTCCAGACGCCCGCAAAGGATGGCTCACTTAGAGGGAGGATGGATCGGGCCTGATCCTCGGTTTGCAGAGTATCAATCAGCTCTTCCACCTTCAGCAGTTGTTCGGGAGTGAGAGATCGGATTTTTCGATTGAGGCCTTCGGTTGCCGAATGCATCGCTTCCTCCACCACTCGTTGTATTTTAGCGCTGACAAGAGCGGAGACCGTAGCCTCCGCTCTTGGTATGAGTGCTTCTTGGTTGATTAGTTCGCTTTCGTTGTGGGTGGCGTATTCGGCTTGCCAGCATCCGGTGGCGGGACGACGGCATTGGGGTAGATGCCGGGTATCGGAGCACTCAACCGCTGCTCATCTTCCGGGTGCGGAAACGGCTTGCGCGGCATCATC
>CAJCIP010000099.1 GCA_903970445.1 Verrucomicrobia bacterium Tous-C9LFEB
GAATCGCATGCTTGTCTCCAGCGACTGGCAGTTCAGCAGCGCCAAGTTCGATATACCCGTACCCTGTCTCTGTACGTGTCGGCGGCACACCAAGAACTACGATCTTTTCCCCGGAAGAGGCGAGCCGCGCACCCGCACGCAGCACCTCGCGAAAGCGTCCAAGATCACCAATCGTGTGGTCTGAGGGAAAGATTGCAATCACCGCTTCCGGCGTGTCTCGTTCGAGCAGAAAAGCAGCCAACGCGCATGCCGGAGCCGTGTTCCGCGATGCAGGTTCGCACAGCATCCGGCCTTGTGGCACGTCCGGTAATTGCTCAGCGATCGTCGGCGCCAATTGCTCATTGGTGATCACCCAGACATCATCTGGCCCGGCAAGATCGCCAAGCCTTCCAATGGTGTTCTGGATCATTGTCTTGTCGCCCTCGAGCGACAGAACCTGCTTGGAACGCGCCTTCCGACTGCGGGGCCAGAACCTTGTTCCGCTTCCGCCCGCCAGGATCACCGCTACCAGCGACGGCTTCGATACTTCAACTGCCATGCGTCCCCATCTAAAAAGCTGGTCCGCTAGCGAGCGAACCCAATCAAACTTCTAGTTCAGCTTGCCGAGGTAATCTCTAAGCCGTTCGACGCCTTTGTCAATTACATCCTGTGACACGGCATAGGACAACCGGATGTGTTCCTTCGTGCCGAAGGCCTCTCCGGGCACGGTCACCACATGCGCATCGCTCAGCAGCTTCGCCGCTAAATCGGCCGCTGACTTGATGCCACCCTTGCCGATGAATGCGCTAATGTTCGGGTACACATAGAACGCGCCTTCCGGCTTTGTGCACGTCAGCCCGGGAATGCTCTTGAAGCCTTCCAACACGCGATCACGAAGCTTCACATAATCAGCTCGCATTTCCTTCACACAGTCCTGCGAAGCAGTAAGCGCCGCAATCGATGCGCGCTGCACCATGCTCGCCGTATTCGATGTGCTTTGCGACTGTAGCTTGCTCATCGCCGAAATGATCTGCTTCGGCCCAAGCGCAAATCCTGCGCGCCATCCAGTCATCGCATAGGTTTTCGACAACGACCCAAGCACAAGTACATGTTCTTTGGCTTCCAAGACCGATGCACCGGAGACCGCGTCACCGTTGAAGCTGAGATAAACGTAGCACTCATCAAGCAGCACATAGATGCCACGCTTATGCGCCAGCCGCACGATCGCATAGAGATCATCCGCGGGCAGAACAGCGCCGGAGGGATTCGAAGGCGTATTCAAAATAATCGCCTTCGTCTTCGGCGTAATCGCAGCTTCGATCATCTCTACGGTCACGCGAAAATTGTCTGCTTCTGCCGTCTGCACAAACACTGGCACGCCGCCGACGAACTCAACGATGTCTTTGTAAGAAACCCAATACGGTACGGGGATAATTACTTCGTCGCCGTGATCGATCAGCACTTCGGCCACGTTGAAGATCGACAACTTGCCGCCTGCCGAGAACACACACTCTTCTACCGCGTAATTCGTTCCAAAGTCAGCCGCGTGGCGATCGACAATCGCCTTGCGAACCTCTGGAATCCCGGCAACAGCCGTGTAGCGCGTGAAATTGTTCTGGATAGCCTTGATCGCCGCATCTTTAATGTGTTGCGGCGTGGAGAAATGCGGCTCACCCGCGCCGAAATCTGCAAGGTCAATGCCTTGTGATTTCATCTTCAGGGCTTCTGCCGTGATCGCCATGGTGGCCGACACTTCGATGCGATTGATTCGGTCCGTCAGGACCTTCGTCGGTGACTCCGCTACTGCTGAACTCATCTCTCAAGTGTGTCAAACTTTGCTCCAGAGATAAAGCCTTCAGCATTCCTCAAGCGCTGCGAATAAACACGGGCGCAGAATGAACGCTGCTTCAGCGCCGCTTCCGCAGCACCCATGTCGTCATACAGCGGTAGTCCTGCACCACAGTCGTCTTCAGCGGGTCCACCAGCACTGCGTTCATCTGCTCTGTCATTGACAGCAGCGCTTTCTCATCGACGAGTAGCCACTCCGATCCGTCTCCGATGCGATATACGCTACCGCGTAGCCGCTCGAACTCCATGCCGATGCGCGACCCAAGCCGGCAAAACAACATGCCTCCCGGCCGCACGACGCGCCAAAGCTCCTCCACCATCGCAAGAAAATGATCCTCGTTCCGCGCAAAGTGCAGCACGGAATTGCAGATCACAACATCCGCAAATCCATCCGGAAACGGCATGTCCTCCACCGGAGCCACATGAAAGTTCGCAGCCGGAAGCCGGGGTGCAAGCTCAGCCGCCAACGCCTTCACATGCTCTACGCCTTCCGCATTTTGATCCACTGCAAATACATCGCAGCCCGCACGCAACAGATAGACCAGGTTCCGGCCATACCCACAGCCGGCATCCAGCACTCGCATTCCTGGCTCGATGTTGCCGCGCAGAATTTGGTCGAACACATAAATATCTATCTGGCCAAATTGCTCTTCGAGCGTGATCGTCCCAGAGTCGCTCATTTGTGCGGGGTCGCAAGCGTCTTGTCTTTCAGTCGCTCGACAACCAGCGGTGGTACAAGCGCCGTAACATCGCCGCCAAGACGAAACACCCCCTTAATCAACCGGGAACTCACATAGGTGTACTTCTCCGCGGGCATCATGAAGAGCGTCTCGAGCTCCGGATCAAGCTTGCGATTCATCATCGCCATCTGAAATTCGTACTCGTAATCCGAGATCGCCCGTATGCCTCGCAGTACCGCCGAAGCTTTCTGCGAACGCGCAAAGTCCACGAGCAGGCCATCAAAAGTCGCGACGGACACATTGCCAAATTCCCGCGTGGCTTCGTGAATCATCTCTGCGCGTTCGGGTACGGTGAAGAGCGGCTCACCCTTTTCTGAGTTGCGCAGAATCGCCACCACAAGCTCGTCCATCAGCTTGGAGGCACGCGCAATCAGGTCAAGATGGCCGTTCGTCAATGGATCGAACGTGCCCGGATAAATCACTTTCGTCTTCATCGCCAATGAGAATATCCTGTGCGCCGCACGCCTGACAGCTCAGGCCTGAGGCACCGGCGTAAAAAGCACAAATTTTGGCGCCGCGGTTTCCCAGCTGGCCAACAGCTTCTTACCGAGTGTGCTTTGTGCTCGCGCCACATGCTCTTCGATGAGTTCCTTCAGGCTCGACTGCTGTGACTCGTCCGTGGCGGTGTATTCCTTAGCGGACAGGAACTCGCGATGGAACCGCTCTTCGCTGATCATCGTTCCTGTTTCATCCAGCACCCACGCGACACCACCCGTCATTCCGGCGCCGAAGTTGATCCCAACCTCACCCAGAATCACAGCCGTGCCGCCGGTCATGTATTCGCAGGCATGATCACCAACGCCTTCCACGACCGCTGTTGCACCGGAATTGCGCACGCAGAAGCGTTCCCCAGCGCGGCCCGCCGCAAACAGCTTGCCCGAGGTGGCGCCATACAGGGCGACATTGCCAAGCAGTACATGATCGTGGCTGTCTTCGGCCGCTCGTCCCACAGCTCGCAATGCGAGCTCGCCGCCGGAAAGTCCTTTGCCTACAAAATCGTTCGCTTGCCCGGTCAGTACGAGCTTTGTACCCTCCGCAGCAAACGCTCCGAACGACTGCCCAGCTGTGCCATGCAGATCGAACGTGACGTCCGCGCGGTCCAACTCGCCCTTTGCTCGCAGCAGCGAAAGCTCTCCTGCGAGTCTCGCGCCAACCGCACGATGTTCATTCCCGATGTGCGCCTTTACTGACCACGCCTCTCCCTGCTGCGTCGCGCGGATCGCTGGTGCCGTCCACGGCTCGTCCAACGGCTCATCCACCTCAGGCCGTTCATTCTTCACCCCAGTCCACCGCGTCGGTCCTTCGCCCGCTCGCGAAAGAATCGGCGTGAGATCGAGATTGCCATCAAACCGTACCTGCTCCAGCAGGTCGACACGACCGATCGCCGCTTCGAGGCTGGGCAAGCCAAACTTGGCCAATAGCCGCTGCAGATCTGCCGAGAGCTGGCGGAAAAATCCAACTACATGCTCCGGCTTGCCGCGAAACTTAGCCCGAAGTTCCGGCTTCTGCGTCGCGATGCCGGTGGGACACGTGTTCAGGTGACACTGTCGTGCCATGTCGCAGCCCAGGACCACCAGCACTGCGGTTCCGAACGCATATTCATCCGCACCGAGCAGCGCGGCAATCAATACATCTCGTGCTGTTGCGATACCGCCATCCGTGCGCAAACGCACACGGTCGCGCGTTCCATTGGTGCGGAGCATTTGCTGCGCTTCCGCAAGCCCAAGTTCCCAGGGATTACCGGCATACTTGATGCTCGAAAGCGCTGCCGCCCCTGTCCCACCGGTGTTTCCCGCAATCACGATGAAGTCGGCATATGCCTTTGCGACACCCGCTGCGACCGTTCCTACACCCGCGCTCGAAACCAGCTTTACACCAACAGCCGCTTTCGGGTTCACGCGCTTCAGGTCATAGATAAGCTGCGCGAGGTCCTCAATCGAGTAAATGTCGTGGTGCGGCGGCGGCGAAATGAGCGACACACCCGGTTGGGCATGGCGCAGCCGCGCGATCAATCCCGAAACCTTGTGTCCGGGCAGCTGACCACCCTCGCCCGGTTTGGCGCCCTGCGCCACCTTAATCTCAATCTCTTCGGCGTGCGCCAGGTACTCCGCTGTTACTCCAAACCGCCCTGATGCAATCTGCTTGATCTTGTTATTCAGGGACGTGTGCACCGCCGGCGCTTCGACCAACTCCGCAACGGCAACTCCACCATCACGAAGCACCGCATGAACCGCCGCGCCCGCGCCCACGGGACTCGTTCCTCGAACACCTGCTCTCTGCATGCGGTACACCGCAGGGTCTTCACCACCCTCACCCGTGTTCGAACGAGCGCCAAGCATGTTCATGGCCTCGGTAATCGTGGAGTGAGCTTCCGGACTCAGCGAGCCAAGCGACATTGCACTTGAAACGAAGCGTTTACAAAGGCTCTCCGGAGCTTCCACATCCGTAAGTGCAAGCTCCGGCCCAGCAGGTCGCACTTCGAGCAGATCGCGCAGATGCACAGACTCACCAGCGTCCACACTCCTGCTAAAGATCGAGAATGTGCCTCCCGGATCGGTCGGCTGCGGTACACCACGCGCGCTTCCCACAACCGACTGCAGCGTCTTTACAGTTTGCGGCTGCCACATGTGCGGCTCTGCCGCCTCTGACTTGCGGAACCGTACCCATCCATAATCCGGCAGGTCGGCCACCTGAGGAGCATCAGCTTCCTTACGCCAGGACTCACGCAACCTGCGTTCCAGCTCCAAAAAACCGATGCCCGACAACGGTGCGGGCGTGTCGCGAAAACATCGCTTTACCACCGTCGCATGCAGGCCGAGAATGTCAAACAGATGCGCGCCGCGGTAGCTATCCACCACAGAAATCCCCATCTTCGACATCACTTTTGCCAGCCCCGCATCCAGCGACTTCAACATCATCTTCTCGCCGTCCGCGTCCTCCGGAAAGCCTTTCTCTCCAGCGAAGTTAAGTCCCGTTTCCAGCATCAGCCACGGACACACCGCCCCGGCACCGTAGCCGATCAGCACAGCCGCATGATGGATGTCACGGCAGTCTCCTGCCTCGACAACCAGTCCACAAAGCGTACGCAAACCCGCCGCCACCAAAGCCTGATGCACCCCGCCAACGGCCATCGCCATTGGAACGGGAACTCTTTCGGAAGATGCGCCTCGGTCCGTAAGCAAAAGCAGACGCGCGCTCTTGCGCACAGTTTCCACCGCACGCCGGCATAGATCATCAAGGCCCTGCTCGAGGCTTTGTCCCGGTGCGAGCAAGCACGGCAGTTCTTCCAGCTTCAAAGATTCTTTCTGGGGATACGCACCACTCCGCAGAGCCTCAACCTGCCCCAGAGACAAGAAGGGCGACTCGAGCGACAACCCCGGAAGAGGCGAGCTCTTGTCTAACAGCGGTGCCCACGGTCCGATACGTGTGTGCAGCGAGACAACCACGGCTTCGCGCAAAGGATCGATCGCCGGGTTCGTCACCTGCGCGAATCGCTGCCGAAAGAAACCATAGATAGGCCGCGGCGATCGCGCCAGAAACGCTAGCGGCGTATCGTCGCCCATCGACCACACGGCATCTTTGCCCGTCGCAGCCATCGGCTGCAGAATCATCTTAATATCTTCTTTGGTGTAACCGAAACCCCGTTGCAGCTCCGGAATGTTTTGCGTTTTTTCCGCCGCCGGTATTCCCACGAGCGGCTCGTTGCGCGTCAGCGTCCGATAGGAGAACTTGGCATCGAACGCATCCATCATGTCTTCGTTGTGATAAACCTTGCGCTCGGCCATGTCCACGCCGATCATCTCGCCGGGCCCTAGGCGCCCACTCTCGATGATCGTTTCAGGATCAAGATCCACCAGGCCGGCTTCGCTGCCCGCGACAACGAGACCACCGCTTGTAATTGCATATCGGCAAGGGCGAAGGCCGTTCCGATCCAGCGCCGCGCCGACTACGATGCCATCGCTGAAGGCGATGGCCGCTGGTCCATCCCACGGCTCGGAAATGTCACGGTGGTATTCCAGAAACGGATGTACGCGCTTCGTGATCGCAGGCGGAAGCAGCATGCGCACACTCTCTGCAATGGTTCGCCCATTCTGGCTCAGCAACTCCACCGCTTCGTCAAGCGAGGTTGAGTCGGTGCCGTCCTTCGTCAAGACGGGCTTACACTCCACGGGCAAGGTCGAATCTCTCGCCTCCATGCGTACCCGATTGCCCCAAACGGTATTGATTTCGCCGTTGTGGCCGAGCTTTCGCCCAGGCTGCGCACGGTGCCAGGCAGGCAAAGTGTTCGTCGCGTACCTCTGATGAAACAGCGCAAAGTTGGTGACGTATTCCGGAGACGCGAGATCTCGGTAAAACTCCGGCAGCAATCGTCCTAGACACATCGATTTATAGATCAGCGTTTGCGCTGAAAGTGAACAAATATAACCGCTTACTTCTTTGAGCTCAACCGCTCGCTCGAATTGCTTTCGCGCCAGGTATAGCCTGCGCTCCATCGAATCGGTTTCGCCCTCCGCGCTTGAATCAGCAACCAGCACCTGCCGGATGAGCGGCATCGTGCTCAGCGCGATCCGCCCCAGAATCTCTGGCCGCGTGGGCACGTCACGCCACCCGAGAGTTCGCAGCCCCTGTGAAGCCAGAGCGCTTTCGATGACCGACTCCGCGTGCAGCTCATCTTTGGGCAGGAACACCATACCAACCCCAAGCTGCTCCTCCGCGCCGATGCTTAGCCCTGTGCTTCGCAACAACAGTTCGCGCGGTACCTGCGTCATGATTCCAACGCCATCACTGCTCGAGCCGTCCGCCGCGATCGCTCCTCGATGCGCCAGGCGCGCGAGCGCCGTCAGTGCGTGCTGGAGGATGGCATGATTCGGCTTGCCTAGAGCAGATGCAACAAAACCCACTCCACAGGAGTCATGATCAAAGCGCGGGTCGATGAGCGATGCCGCTTGATCGTCTTGAGGGGACGGCTCCCGCCGGCCACCCGCAGCGGGCGCCTGGGAATCAGGTCGAATGACAGCCATAGTTCAATATACGACCTGCGCATCGCGCAGCAGCGGTTCCGGTGTTCTCCACAAGAAATCTGCCTGCCCGCCGCAGAAGGATTGACTTTCAGTTCGTGTATATTTATACATTGATAGTGGATTTTTATGCATGCTGCGTGACGCCTAACGCGTCGCGCGTTTTCTTGTTCTAGAAAGCCGCGTTCTCACTCTCTCAGCGCATGAAGATTCAACGCCACAACGCGATCAAGGAACTGCTGGTAAAGACCGCGGTCACCAACCAGGACGAGCTGCGACGCAAGCTGGCAAGTAAGGGCATCCACGCGACGCAAGCGACGCTGTCACGTGACATTCGCGAGCTGAAGCTGATGAAGGGACCCGCAGGATACGCTCTGCCAAGTGCTGCTGATCAGGAAGATGAAGACCAGCCCAATCTCTCAGATGTGATGGAGAACTTCGGCCTCGAAGTACGCCAGGCCCAGAACCTCCTTGTGCTCATCACCACCCTCGGTGGCGCACAACCGGTCGCCGCCGCCATCGACTATGAAGAGTGGGAGGACGTGGTCGGCACGATCGCCGGCGACAACACTGTTCTCATCATCTGCTCCGATGCACAGCGCGCAGGCAAAGTACGCATACGTCTGGAGGCGCAGATTGTCTGACGCCTTCTCCACCCTGCGTACAGCCATCGTCGGCGTCAGCGGATATTCTGGCGCGGAACTCGCACGTCTGTTACTGCGTCACCCGCGTTTGCAGAACACGCTACCTCTCTTCCTCGGCCATTACGGTACAGAGTCGCGAAGTGTTGCTCTTACGGACATTCATCCGCAGCTTTCAGGATTACCAAACGCAGACGACGCCGGCGTTACCGGATGGAACTGGAATCAGCTTCAACGTGAAGGCGTCGATCTTCTTTTTCTCGCAACACCGCACGAGCAATCGCGCGAGTGGGTTCCTGAAGCACTCGCACGTGGTCTCCGCGTAGTCGACCTAAGCGGCGCCTGGCGTCTGCGCGACGAAACGAATCGCGCCGTGTACAAACTCCACGATGCAGACGCAGCGCTCGCCGCGACGGTGCAGGCTGAAGCCGTTTATGGCTCACCCGAGTTGCACGGCCCCGCAATCGCGAAAGCACGCCTCGTCGCGAATCCCGGATGCTACTCCACGTCTATCATCCTTGCGCTCGCTCCTCTGCTTCGCGCGAACATGGTCGATCTCGACTGTGGCATCATCTGCGATTCCAAGTCAGGCGTCAGCGGCGCGGGCAAAGCGCCAACGCCGACCACTCACTTCATGAACGCGGCCGACAATCTCTCCGCCTATGCCGTCTTTGGCCATCGTCACACGGGCGAGTTGCTCGAACAGCTTCAGTTAACGGAGAACCAGATCCAATTCACGCCCCATCTGCTTCCTATCCCGCGCGGCATCCTATCAACGATCTACGTCCGTCTCGCCGACTCGGGGACGACAGAGAACATACAGGCCTGCTTCGACGCCTTCTATGCGGAGGCGCCGCTAGTCCGGATCCGCCGCTCCCCCGCCCTTCCGCAGATTCAGCATGTGGTGCGAACGAACTTCTGCGACATCGGCTTTTCCCTCTCACCCGACGGCAAACGCCTCGTCATCGTTTCCTGTCTCGACAACTTGCTTAAAGGCGCAGCTTCACAGGCCGTGCAAAATATGAACCTGATGGCTGGATGGCACGAGACAGAAGGCCTGCTTTGACCCTCCTCGATCGAAACCACTGTCGTCCTGAGCGAAGCGTGAAACGCGCAGTCGAAGGACCCCGACGATGCTAGAGCCGCAACGGACGCTGATCGCTTGTTCGCATGAACTTTGTCTTTGGAGTTATCGATGAAATTTGTAGTTAAACTCGGCGGTGCCGCCCTTGAAGACGCGCAAATACTCAAAACTTGCGCGAAGGCCATCGCACAACTCGCGGCCGACGGCCATGCGGTTGCGGTTGTGCATGGCGGCGGTGTGCAGCTCACCAAGCTGCTCGCGCAGATGGGCAAGAAGTCGGAGTTTGTCGCCGGCCTCCGCGTCACCGACGCTGAAACACGCGACGCTGCGCTGATGGTTCTCGGCGGCCGCGTGAACAAGTCGCTTGTCGCCGCGCTTGGTCAGCAAGGCCAGGAAGCCGTGGGCCTTACCGGCGGTGACGGCCACGTCTTCCGCGCGCGTAAGAAGAAGACGACGCCCGACCTCGGCTTCGTCGGCGAAATCGCAGCAACAGATCCCAAGTGGCTGCAAGCCATCTGGACCATGGGTGCCATCCCGGTCATTTCTTCCATCGCCCTCGGCTTCGACGGTGAGTACTACAACATCAACGCTGACGAAATGGCCTCCGCCTGCGCCATCGCTACCAGTGCCGACGCGCTCGTCTTCCTCACCGACGTCCCTGGCGTAAAGGGCGCTGACGGCAACGTGCTCCGCTGGCTGTCGCTCAAAGACATCCCAGCGATGGAGCGCGCCGCCGTGATCTCAGGAGGCATGTTGCCTAAGCTGAACGCCTGCAAAGAAGCTCTCACCCACGGCGTGAAACGCGTCCGCATCCTGCCCGCCGAATGCGCCGCAGTTCTCCCCGATCTCATCAGCTCCCGCGTCAACGACGGAACGGAGGTCATCGCCGCATGACCCGACCTCGCTTTTTTTTGTTGTCATTCCCGAAGGGAATCTGCTTTTTGCGCGCGCTGCCACAAACTTCCAAGGAGGGTGAATGAGTCTCCAAGATCTGCAAGCCGCCGAATCCAAGCTCCTCCTCAACACCTACGCTCGCTACCCGATCCAAATCACGCGCGGCGAGGGCGTGTTCCTCTACGACGAAAACAACAACCACTACCTTGATCTCCTTAGCGGTATCGGTGTCTCCGCACTCGGTTACAACCATCCCGCGATCACCGCGGCAATCACCAGGCAGGCCGAAACTCTGCTGCACACATCGAACCTCTTCTTTCACACCGGCACCACCGAACTCGCGCTGCGCCTCACTGAGATCACCGGCTTGGACCGCGTCTTCCTTTGCAACTCAGGCACAGAAGCCTGGGAGGCCGCGCTAAAACTCGCTCGTGCCCACGCCGGCATGCTACGCGCTGAAGGCAAGAACATCGGCACGAAGTTCCTCGCGCTCGAACACAGCTTCCACGGCCGCACGATGGGTTCCGTCGCGACCACGCACAAATCCGCGTACCGCGAACCGTTCCAGCCGGTAATGCCCGACGTACAGTTCATTCCGCACAACGACGTCGCTGCTCTACGCGCTGCGTTTTCATCCGATGTATGCGGCATAGCCATCGAAGTTCTTCAAGGCGAAGGCGGCATCAACTTCATCTCCGAAGAACTCCTGCAAACCGCACGCGAGCTTTGCGACTCCACCGGCGCGCTCCTGCTTCTCGATGAAATCCAGTCCGGCATGGGTCGCACAGGCAAGTGGTGCGCCTACCAGCACTTTGAAGTGCGCCCTGACATCACCACGCTCGCCAAGCCGCTCGCTGCAGGCATTCCGATCGGTGCCATGCTCTGCACGGAAGAAGTCTCTCGCGCATTCTCCCCTGGCATGCACGGCACGACATTCGGCGGCAATCCATTCGCCTGCGCGGTCGCCATCGCCGCCATCGATGCCATCAAGCAGGAAAAACTCCTCGCCCACAACGCAGAGTTAGGGGACTATTTCGTCGCCAAACTTAAAGGCCTTCAGACCAAGCACTCGGTCATCACTGACGTGCGCGGCAAAGGCCTCATGATTGGCGTGGAACTAGCCGACGCAGAGATAGCAAAGCAGATTCACCAGGGCATGATGGACCGCCGCATTCTGCTCAACCGCACGCACGAAACCGTGCTGCGATTCCTTCCGCCGTACCTCATCCAGCGCGAACACGTCGACGAAGCCGTGGCCGCACTCGACGAACTCTTTACGACACACGGAAAACTCACACCCTCGCTTGCCGGAGAAGCAGCACTATGAGCGGCAAAACCATCATGATGACTCCAAAGAATGGAAGCGACAGCAAGCCTATGGCAACTCTTGGCATCCAGTCCGACACCCAGTTTACGGAAACGGCGAAGGGCCTCACCGGGCGCGACCTCGTCTCCATCGCCGACCTCTCCGTTCAGGAACTCGCCGCTGTCCTCGCGCTCGCGCACGCCGTAAAAGCAGCCCCGGAAGACTTCCG
>CAJCIP010000100.1 GCA_903970445.1 Verrucomicrobia bacterium Tous-C9LFEB
TTTAACAAGTCGCACTCGGCAGCTTACTCGTTGCTGGCGTATCACACGGCGTGGCTGAAGACGCACTATCCTGTGGAGTTCATGGCGGCGCTGCTGACGAGTGAAACGTCGAAGCCGGAAAATGTGGTGAAGTACATCGGCGAATGCAAGGAGATGAATATCTCTGTTGTGCCGCCGGATGTGCAGGTGTCGGATGCAAACTTTACGCCGGCGGGCGACTCAATCCGATTTGGCTTGGCGGCGATCAAGAACGTTGGGCATAACGCGATTGAGTCGATTCAGAAGGAGCGCACGGCGCTGCAGGCGATCGGGAAGCCGGGATTCGGGTCGCTGTGGGAATTTTGCGACGTGATCGATCTGCGGCTGATGAACAAGCGGGTGCTGGAATCGCTGTGTAAGGCCGGTGCGCTCGATGCGTTTGGCAAGCGTTCGCAAGTGCTTGCCGCAATTGATAGGGCGATGGAACGGGCGCAGAAGTCGCAGCGCGATGCCGCGGCCGGGCAGCATGGGCTGTTTGGCATGTTCAGCATGGATGCTAAGGAAACTCATGCGAGCGAAGATGCTCTGCCCGCGGCGCCCGAGTGGGATGAGCACACGCGCTTGGCCAACGAGAAGGAAGTGCTTGGGTTCTTTGTTTCGGGGCACCCGCTGGATCGCTATCGCGAAAAGTTGCGCAACCTGCGCGGTGTAGTAGACACGGCAACAGCTTGCGAGATGAAGCCGGAACCGGCTGTCTTTCGTCGCGGGCAGCCCGATCAGCAGAACGAGATTCAGATCGCCGGCGTCATTATGGGACTGAAGGTGGCGAAGTCGAAGCGCTCTGGTGAGATGTACGCGTCGGCGACGCTCGAGGATGCCACAGGGAAGATAGAGCTGATTGCGTTTCCACAGAATTACGAGAAGCTGGCGGACAAACTGAAGATTGATGTGCCTGTGCTGGTGCGCGGCTCGTTGCGTGGGGAAGAAGATGCGGCGCCGAAGTTGGCTGTCTCCGCCATTCAGGCATTAGAAGACGTGAAGCTTAGTCTGCCGAACGCACTACGTATCAAGGTGCCGCTTCACAGCAAGGATGAAGAACTGTTGAGCAAGCTGGAGGCAATCTTCCGCGCCGCTCCAGGTAAAGGCAAGCTCATGTTGCGGCTTGAGGAACCCGATCAGTTTGCGGTTGACATGGAACCTCAGGGTCTGTCGGTCGCTGCCGATGTAGCGTTTGTCGAGCAGGTGGAGTCACTAGTCGGTCGGGGTGCGGTGCAGGTGATTCAGTAAGCCGGGCCTAATTGACGGCTCAGAGAACTTGCATTGCTACCATGAAGTCGATGAACGCAACGCAGAAGCAGGATTCGGAACTGCTGCCGGCCCCAATGCGAACGGCATTACAGATCCTTCGAACATTCATCCTGCTGCTCCTCGGCGTGGGAGTCCTTGCTTACGTCGTGATGTCGTGGCGTTGGCCGCTGATACATGACACGCAAGTGCTGCATTACGTTTCCTTCTTGATCGATCATGGGTTCGCGCCTTACAGGCAAATCGGCGACATGAATATGCCCGGCGCTTACCTGGTGGAAGACGCTGCACTTCGCATCTTCGGCGTCAGCGATTTCGGATGGCGGCTCTACGATTATGCGCTCGCGGCTGTCATGATCTGCTCGATGGCCGTCATAGCGCGTCGCTATGACTGGATGGCGGGAGCTGCTGCCGGATGTGCCTTTACGTTATTCCATGGGATGGATCTTGCTTATATGGCAGGGCAGAGAGAGCAGGTTATCGCTGTTCTTGAGTGCGTTGGGCTTGCATGCTGCTTTGAAAGTGCGCGACGGAAGATACCGTTGCTGATGCTTCCATTTGGGCTGGCGATCGGCCTCGCAACATCCATTAAGCCGACCTTCATCGTGTCAGGTCCATTGATCCTGCTCTTTGCGATCCCGCATTTGCGGAGGACGAAGCGGCCGGTAGGAAGGTACATACTTTGGGCATCTATCGGATTTGGCGCGGTCATGAGTTTTACGCTCTTTTTTCTGATGTGGCATGGATCTCTTCAGGCGTTCTTGTACGATGTCACAGTCGTTCTGCCGCATTATCAAGGCCTCAACGCAGCTCCGCTGAAAACACTCATCCTTAGTAGTTTCCCTCGAACTACGTTTGAGGTTTTCCTGTTTGCTTTAGCTATAGGTGTCCTCAATCAGTTCTGGAAAGATTGGGAACTTTGCGCGATACTCAGCGGAGTTGTGGTTGGACTGCTGAACTACTATGCACAGCGCAAGGGATTTACATATCACGCGTACGTTACTCTCACGTTCACTCTGCTCTGGATGTTCATTCAGCTGTTCACAGCGTTCAGAGATCATCGTCCGATTCTTCGCGGGCTCGCTATCGTCACAAGTATTTTCTACGTGCTATATGTCGCTGACCGCACCGTGCCGCGGATTCGAACGCAGCTGACGTATGACAGCTTCACTCAAAACTTAGAGAACGATCTTCTGAAGATCGGCCCGAACAACCTGCAGCGCAATGTGGAATGCCTGGATATCGTCGACGGCTGTATGACGGCTCTCTTTCACTTGAGGATCGTGCAAAGCACTGGATCCACCGGCGATTTACTCTTGTTCCTTCCACAGCGGTCAAAGGCTGTCGACGATGCGAGAACAAACTTCTTCAAGGAGATGACGGAGAGACCGCCGGCATTTATGGTTCTTACCAACGCTGTCTTTCCGGCGAGCCGCAATTTTGGCAAGCTCGACACGTGGCCGGAGTTCCGGGACTGGTTTCAGAAGACCTACGCTGTTTCCATCCAGCGAGATTTCCCGGCCGGCAGTAATCCGGTGGTGGACCCGGGAGGAAATCCTGCAATGAAAGCGTATCGCATTTACCAGCGTCGCTAACCCTGTCACCTCCTGTAGAACGGCAGTGAGAGCCCTAACAGAAGGTACAAAAAGCAAGTCATCGCAATCAGAGGACATGCCTCAATCATGTCCAAACCTCCATTCCGTTTCGCTCCTGTAGGTGTCGCCAGGTAACAGCACGGTAGATGGAAAGTTGGGATGATTGGGCGAGTCGGGAAAGTGTTGCGTTTCAAGGCACAACGAGCATTGTCTTTCGTACGCACAACCGCCCTTTCCAACCAAAGAGCCGTCCAAAAAATTGCCGCTATAGAACTGAACACCGGGCTCCGTTGTTGCTACTTCCAGGACCCGCCCGGTTTGTGCATTGTGAACGATCGCCGCCGGTTTCAACTGACCCTTAGGACCGCGAAGAACGAAGTTGTGGTCATAGCCTTTTGCACGCAGGAGCTGCAGATGCGGGGAGCTTATTCTCTTGCCAATGACCGTAGCCGAAGTGAAGTCGAAAGGTGTCCCCGCCACAGGCATCAGTCCGCCTGTCGGGATGAGAGATTCATCTATCTCAGTGATGTGATCCGCGAAGATGGTGAGCTCATCATTCAGGATCGTTGGCGATTCCTGCCCGCCAAGATTGAAGTACGTATGGTTCGTCAAATTCACAACTGTCGGCTTACTCGTTTGTGCTTCGTATCGTAGCCGGATGACGCTGCCTTGCACCGTGTAGGTGGTTCGAACGTCAAGCTGTCCGGGAAACCCTTGGTCAGTGTCTTCGCTTATCAATGAGAAGACGACTCCGTCTCCGAGTATCTTCGCTGTCCAGTTTCGGAGATCAAAACCGAGGGGTCCTCCATGCAAAGCATTAGCGCCGTTATTCACGGGAATGCGATAGTGCCCGGCCCCTAGCCGAAACTCTCCACGCGCAATGCGATTGCTGAAACGACCAATCGTTGCGCCGAAAAAAGCATTGGACTTGGTGGCGTAGCTGGCGGCATCGTTATATCCAAGGCAGATATCCGCGAGGAGACCTCTGCGGTCCCTCGTGAGCAGCGATACAACGCGCGCACCGAATGTGGTGAGTGTGAGCATGACCTCGTTGCTTTCGATGGTGAAGAGCCGACCTTCCGTTCCATCTGGTAGAAGGCCAAAGCTCGTCTCCTCAATCTTTGGTGCACTCAATCCATCGTTCCTGTCTGGCAGCAAGCCGTTCCCATCTGCATCGTCAAAAATTGTAGCGGTTGCGGCGCTTCCGCATGCTCACCCGGCGAACCATCCTCAAACGCGAGCGCGTTCTGCGAAAGAGACTCGTTCTCGGTCCGCTTGTAGAGCACGTACGGCCCTAGTTGATCGACGAGCGTCCAGTTCTTTCTGATGTTGTTCGCCATATTCTCTCCAGCTGGAAACGGTATGCTGTGACGCTGCGGAAGAGGAAAAGAGAAACCTTGTAGGTCTTGTAGATTCCTCGGCAACTCGATGAATGGACGATCGAGAGTTCTCGGGACCAGCGCCCATTCTGATTGATTCATTTCCGCGATCGCCCGCAGTTCCGAGGGAGCCGAGAACGTGTCCACCATAAACGCAAAGTAGGAACTCTGAAAGTGACCGGAGCACTTTAAGACGCGTTCGGTTTCGGGCGTGATTTCCAACGGGGTCGCGACAGTGGCGTGTCCCACCGACTGTTCCAGGCGCTGCACATCTAACTCATACTCCGGCATTCTTGCCGGCTCGAGATGCTGCCCGAGAGGCTGCTCATCTCCTGCTATCCGTGCCAGTGCATGAGAGACGGGAGAGGGGAGCACCGCAGCCATGGTGTCCGCTGTGCGAAAGCGAAACAGCTTGTTTGTGGCTAAGACCTGCCAAAAGACAAACAGCAGTAAACATGTCAGCCACAACCTACGCAGCGTTGGGGTCGTGCCTTCGACAGCAACGAGTGAGAGCAAACAAAGAACAAGTCCGTTGAAGAAGACGTGCAGCGGGTCACAGCGCCCAAGCGCCGATGGGAGCATCGCAATCCCAACGGCATAGCAACACACAATGCTGCGTGTGCTGCCGTCTGGGACCGCAAGCACCCGGCCAAGCGCTCGCGGCGCGAGCCAGACAACCACAAACAGGAAGACGAGCAGGTGAGGATAGGGCGCAACAGGCAAATTCAATGCGCCCTTGGCAAAAGCACCAAGAATGTGGACGTAAGCTCGCCCAACGCTTAGCGTAAAGACCACCGCTCCTATCATTGGTCCCACAATTGCACCGAGCCGGCGCAGGCCGCCATTCGTAACATTCCACAGGATGAGGGCGGCTGAACCGACGGCGAAAGCCAGACCGATCTCAGCCGAGATTCCTAATGAGATAAGTGCGCCAGCCGCCAGAATCAAGGTCGATTGAAGGATGCGTTTGGTGTTCGCGGCAAACAATAGAAAGACAATAGGAGTCAGATAGCGAAAGAGCGTGTAGTTCAGCCCCAGCAGCGGCGTCATTGCTCCGAGGGAAAATAGAAGAAACGAAAAGTACCGGGTCGAAGGCCTAAGCGGCAATGAGTTCAGGATGTAGGCGAGCTCAACCAACCCAATCGACTGCTCGGCAGCTAACGTCGCGAAGTAGGCTGCGAACACACCGCAATGCGCAAGCCTTTGCAGCCACATCGTTGGATAAAACAGCAACGGTCCATAAGCAAACTCTATGTGTGAGTACAGCGCGCCGCCGTAGTCCACATGCTTCGAAATCTGTTCAATGAAATATCCGGCGTCCGCCAGGTAGCGCTGCCCAGCTTCGTGAATAGCCCAGCCGCAAACTGCTGTGAAGCAGCATGTCAGAAAGATTGCTGCCGCAATAAACGTCAGCCCAAGCTTAGATGATGCCTCATGCTGGTACCGAGGACTCTCATCCGCACTCAGGATCCCGCGGCGCCAACTCCAGCTAGCGACGGCGAAGCTAATTGCCGCAGCCGCAAAGGCGGCCGCGCGGTTACTGAACCCCGCAACGTAGGAGGCTGAGATAGCAGGGTGAAACTCGACGGGTATCGCGTAGGGTAGAGCGAAGACAGCTAGCGCTGCCAGGAAGCAGAAGAACGCACAAGCAGCTGTGAGCCGCGGAGAAGCAACGAGCGTGCGTTCTAACTTTCCCATGCAGACTGTCACCGCTCCTCTCTAAGAGCCGAAAGGATCGCTTTGAGGCAACGACAGGAGCAAGCCTGCTTTCGCCCTTCGCGATAGCAGGCTTGCCATACCCCCAAGTGCCGCGAGCGTGAGAATCCAGGCGTAAAACTGGGCTCGCACAATGGAAAGAGGCCCAAACAGGAAGTGGTTGATGTCAGTTGAAATTGGCCGATAGTTCAACAGAATCGTGACGACCACCGCGGCCCGTACCCAGATCGAATGGATGTTGCGGTTCTCATGGATAAGCACCATCAACGGCATCACGAGTATGACGGAATAGTGCGTCCAGGCGATGGGTGCGAAGACAGTAGCAGCAACGAGGGCCATCATTGCGCCAATGGGTGCCTGCTGGAACGCCTGCCTCATTCGTTGGCGATCGATGTATCCACCGAGCAAAGTAAAAGCAAGCATGAGACCTGAAGACGCAAGCCGCACAGCAGTCGGCAGTGCAAACTCCTTTACGTCGAAGACCTCGTCCGGAGCGAAGTGCCGGGCCATCAGCCAAGCCGCAAACGACTGATTGTTCATCGGCACGATCAAAATGCGCGAGATGCGATGAAGATCCGCAAGATAGACATCCGTAAGGTGATGACCGACAGCAGCGATAGTGAGAAACCAAAGGAGACCCGACCAAAGGACCGTCGACAGTGCGGCCTTCCAGCGCTTTGTCATCAACCAGTAGATAACCAGCAGCCCTGGAGTGATTTTGACCGCCGCAGCGCATGCGACGAAGGCACCCGCCTCGATCCAACGTCCACGTTCCGCGAGTACGAGCCCGGCAATCGCCAGAAAAATAAGCAGCACGTGAGTCTGCATGAGGTAGGCAGCGTATTGAAATGGCTGAGAAGCTACCCACACCGCGATGACGACAGAAAAAGCGATGGGGTTGAAGAACGAGGGTGTCCAATACTTCGCCACCAGCCAGAGGCAGCCCGCCAGGCTCAACATGCTAAGAAAGGTAAAAGTCCTTAAAAAGCCCTTCCACTCCACGCGGCGGCATAGAGGCATTAAAGCGTACGCCCAAAGCGGTGTTTGCACATACGGGTGTAAAGCTCCCGTGTAGCCACCGGCGTCCGCTATGCTCTGCCAGAGATCGTCGTTGCCAATTTCGTCGAAACTGGCAGGATCGTTGCTATACAAATGGTCGGCCTGCCCGCCGACCAGCATGCGGCAGCCCACATAGGACGAAGCCAAATCCTCGCCCGGCTCATGGTCAAAGGCGAAACACCCGGCAATCACAAACACCGCAAGCACAAGTGCGCTGAGGAGCCACTGTTCCGGTCGAGGCTGCAGAATCGTGAGCTTCATTCAGCCTATTGTCTTTGAGTGGTCTCAGACCATCAACTTGGAAACGCGTGAAGCCTCTGCCCACGAAAGGAGCATTGTCTTAGAAATGGAGCGGCCTTGGCAGGATTCCGACCTGCGACCCAACCGCCAGGGGGTGTGTTCTCGACATTCGAAGTGATGCTACTCTGCGGAACGTAGTGCTGCCAATAATCGCGTATTCCTTGAGGTTCTTCCACACAGATAACAGCGATGCACTGCAGTGGAGTCGCACGCGTAGACGGAAGAAAGCATCGAAACGCCCACCCGAGTTTCCCTCGCCCTGCTGGGACCGAAAGGACCGAGGCTAAGCTTTCCAATTCCGATGGGTTCTTCCCCTGGTGGTTCCAGCGCGGGTGATGCAAATCCGCAAGCCTCAGACCAGCAGGGTTCACGCTTACGACCTTGCGATTGGTACCGCGATCGAATTACTGCTAAACAGGATATTGAGCATCGCAGAAGAATTTTTGGGGTTCAAGGAGGGTGAGTTTGCAACGTTATCTGCTCATTGCGATTGGAGGGGCGTTAGGTGCAATTACCCGCTACCAGATAGGTTCGTGGGCAGCCGAACGCTTCGGTATGCGCTTTCCTGTCGGCACGCTGGTCATCAATATCAGCGCGTGCGTTCTCATCGGCTTCTCGGTTGAATTCCTCAACCGTCACAACGACATCAGTCCTGCGTGGCGCTATTTGATCCCCGTTGGCTTTATTGGCGCGTACTCGACTTTTTCTACATTCGAGTGGGAGATATGGACTGACTTCACATCAGGAGCTTTTTGGATCGGGGTGCTTTACATGATCGTAAGTCTTGTAGCGGGCTTAGTCGCCGTGGCAGTCGGCGCTGCTACAGCGCGCTCGGTAGCGTAAAGGATGGCAACAGACCGCAGCGGCCGCCACAAGATCATTGAAATGTGCCCGCTTTGTACATATGGATCACACTACGTTGCATATAGTTATGTTGGTTCTCAACAGTAACGCGGCAACATAAGAGGACACAATCGTGAGCAACCTGCCGCTATAATGGTGGCAGATTGCGCGTAACCTTATGCCCAAAGCTATTGTCATCCCGAAAGTCGTCCTGCCGCCCCAAAGCCAGCGGCGTGAACCTTCAGTCTTTTATCGCCGGATGCAACGAAAGCTTGGAACTGGAACGCTTTCCTCTGACAGCGACCTGGCTCGGCTGGTGGAGGAGCGACTACCGCTGCTTTCCATTGAGTCTTTGACTTCGCATGGCCTCAGCGACGAAGAGATCTATACCTATATTGTTCCTCGGAGAACGCTGGTACATCGGAAGTCCAAGCGCGAGCCGCTTACCCATGACGAATCCGACCGTGCCGTGCGTATCGCAAGGATCACTTCACTGGCGGAAGAGGTCTTCGGCGACGATGCGAAAGCCGGTCGATGGCTTCGCAAAATGAAAGAGCGTTTCGACGGACGTACTCCGTTGGAAATCTCGCGAACCGAAGCGGGGGCGCGTCTCGTAGAGGAGATGCTGCTGCAGTTGGATTACGGCATCTTTGCATGAGCGGTGGAATCACCTTATGGCGCGTGAGCAATTACGCCACTCTTGACGGCGTGGGTGGAACGTATGTGGCCGGGCGTTGGCACACGAAGGGCCATCCCATTGTCTATTGCAGTGAAGACCCTTCCACGGTTCTGTTTGAAACTCTAGTTCACATCGAAATCGATGCCGAGGATAGACCGCAGATCTTCCAAGTATTGAAGATTCAGTCATCTGTGGCCCTTACGGTCGAGCGGTTGAACGTGAAGAAGTTGAGTTCCGATTGGCGAACCAATTTAGCTGTAACAAAGTCGATAGGTGACGACTGGCTTCGGTCGCTGAGGAGCCTGCTTCTTGAAGTCCCAAGCGTTCTCGTTCCCGAACGCCGAAACTTCCTGATCAACCCGCTTCATGCAGAGATGAAGAAGCTGCGAATCACGGCACGCTACTCCCATCCCTTCGACCAACGATTCTTCAAGTAAAAGCTGAGGAATGCGCGGCGCGCAATCGTGCTGGGCCTCAAACTCATCAACCGTAGAACACTTGTCCTAGCCGGCGATGCGGGAAATGCGGCTAGTACGCGATTGCCGCTGCCGAAGCAATATCAGGACCCGTTTGGGGGATCTAAGCAGGCCATTACACCGGTCGCACTGGAAGCGAGTCACTACTGTAAATCATTGTAGTAATGGGAGTTGATGGTGGCCCGGGCAGGAGTCCAACCTGCGACCTTCGCGTTAGGAGTGCGCTGCTCTATGCATCTGAGCTACCGGGCCTTGCTCCAAGTGTATCGTCTGGACTCTGCTAGCCTAGTTCGCTACGTGCCGGCGATGCGAGTGTCCTGACCCGCCGCATCCATGCGAGTAAACAATCGGCTTGCTCCACTCTTCCATCGTCGCGTAATCGATGCAGCTTGCACCACTCTTGGAATCGATTCGCCATGTCAGGTCTCCCTGCCGGTACCACTGGTACGGTCCCGTGCCGGCGAAGGCCAGACCGTTTGGCGGGTTCGGTGCGATGGTGTCATTGCCGAAAGATGTAGGCGTATACGGGACAACACTGTTCGGCTGCGCCGGGTAGTAGTTCGGGCTTTTGCCTCGATCCGCTTCTACTTTCGCGCCCGGGTTTGCATCGTTATACTTCTGCTCGGACTCCGGGGTTGTGGTCCTTCCGTCCAGGTCATACCGGGTTGTGTCTGAGCTCGAATTCGAGGGCTTGCCGTAATCCGCTACGGATTCGGTATTGACCGTACCGGGAGCATCGCTGCGTGAAGGAGTCGGGTGTGCCTCGACCGGCTTGTCGCCGATATAGGTCGTGCCTGTTTCCATCTGGTCGTGGTCCGGACTGGAGCGAACCAGAACCTCGCCACCCCCTGGCACCTGCTCATGCGTGACGATGCGATATATCCAGACGCAACCCACAATGAGTAAGACGAAGAGGACGATGCTCACAACGGTACGAATCATCAATGTCTCCTTGGTGCAACGAGTCCGCACAACACGGCCTGCTGCCGGTCCCGGGTTGGACGGCAAGCAGCGTCATGTCGCCAATGAATTACTTTTAGACCTAAACGCTATCACGCATATCTACGTCCGACCTGGAATGACAGCGCGGTGATTTGCATCATTCTATCCAACGACCCACCCCGCGTTCCCGGAGAAGACGGCTGATTACCAAAGAGTGTCGCAAGCGGCCGCCAACGCTCTTCATCTACTTGTTCGCGGCACGAGGTTTAGAATAGCTCTTGTGCCGAAGTATTCGATTGTTGTCCCTTTCCATAATGAAGAAGAGAACGTGACCCGGCTCTATGACCGCGTGAAAGACGTCATGGAACATGTCGGAGACGACTTCGAGATGGTCTTCGTCGACGACGGCTCGCGCGACAGAACATACCGCCTCCTGGAAGAAATTGCCGCGGTCGACTCGCGCGTCCTCCTGGTAAAGTTACGCAGAAATTTCGGGCAGACATCTGCGCTCGCTGCGGGATTCGATCACACATCCGGCGAGTGCATCATCGCCATGGATGGCGATCTGCAGCACGACCCAAGTGAAATCCCCGAGTTCATCACCAAGTTGGAGGAAGGCTACGACGTCGTCAGCGGCTGGCGCGCCCAGCGGGCCGACAACATGGTCATGCGCCGTTTCCCGTCGCGCGTCGCAAATTGGCTGATGGCCAAACTGTCCGGGGTAGACATTCACGACTTCGGCACAACGTTCAAAGCGTACCGTCGCGAAGTGATCCAGAACATCCCGCTATATGGCGAGATGCACCGCTTCATTCCGGCTCTGGCCAGCTGGTACGGTGCCAGCATTTGCGAAGTGCCAATCTCCAACCCCGCCCGCGAAGCCGGGCGCAGCCACTACGGCATCTCCCGCACATTCCGAGTCTTCTTCGATCTTCTAACCATCCGCTTCCTGCTGAAATACATGACGCGCCCGCTTCATTTTTTCGGAAGCCTCGGCTCGCTTGGCGTGGTCGGCGGGGGCGCCATTTCAATCTGGTTGCTGGTTCATAAACTGATGTCCCACCACAGTGTCGGCGACGAACACGGGCCTTGGTTCATCATCGCTGGCGTGCTCATCCTTGCGGGTATTCAGCTCATCGGTGTCGGACTACTCGGCGAGCTCCAGGTGCGCCACTTCTTCTCGCAGTCACAACGCAATCCGTATACCGTGGACCGCATCGTCCGTATGCGATCCCCCGAAGAAAGCCTCCTTCGGTAGTCACAGGGAAGCAGCCCCCGGTCTCATCACCTACAACGCTCTTGCGGATTTCCGCATGGCGTGGAGAATAGGTGCGAAGGGATCAGGAGCCTTCACGCTTGCCATCTGCTTCAGAACTCATCGATGAGAACATCAAGGCGCTTGGCGACTGGCGAGGAACAACCCTCGGCAAAGTGCGCGCATTGATCCACGAAGCCGATCCTGAAGTCATCGAAGAAGTGAAGTGGCGCGGCGTGCCAGTTTTCTCGCACGCGGGAATTATCTGCACGGGCGAAACCTACAAAAGCGCGGTCAAGCTCACGTTCGCCAAGGGCGCTTCGCTCGATGACCCGAAGGGTCTCTTCAACTCCAGCCTCGAAGGCAAGGTGCGACGCGCAATCGACATCCACGAGGGTGAGGCAATGAATGAGCCCGCTTTCAAAGAGATGATTCGCGCTGCGGTCGCGCTCAATTTAGAGGGCCGAACGAAAGCTGCCAAAGAAGCCGGCAAGCAAACGAACCCGAAGTCCTCCGCGAAGAAGGCGAAGTAAACGCTGCACAAGCGCTACTTGGGTTAGGGAAGCAAATGAAGTGGTGGAGGCGGTGGGAGTCGAACCCACGTCCGAAACTACCGACAACAGAGAGCATTCATGCTTTTCCGCGTTCCTCTTTGTCTCGTCAGCGACGCTTAGAACGGGCGAAGACGCGCCGCCGACCAGCCTGATCGATCTCGTCCTTGCCGTACAGGCGGAACAGCTTGGACCAGCCTACTGTGCGACGATTGGTATCCGCCCGTAGGCGAAGCGGAAGCAATCGGCTACTTATTTATTAAGCAGCAAGCGCGAATTGAGGTTCGGCACTTATAGTTTTGTGAGCGATTACGGGTGTTCACACCCCGGCATGCCTCTCTGCCATAAGCAATCCCGTCGAAGCCGTGACGCCCCCATCTTGGAGCTGGCCCAACATTGCGTTGTGGCGCTGCAAAGAACTGTATCCAGTATAGATGGTCGCAGGGCCTCCTCTGCGACCTTCGCGTTCTTGCCGCCCTCACGTGAGGGCTCTCTCAGAACCGCTGCCCCTTGGCTTAGAGCGTCACCTTCTCCAGATCCACGTTCATCCACTCGCCGCGCTCAATGCCCGCGCGAATCTGTGCAGGAGTCTTTCCGCGCTTCGTTTCCTGGTACGAGTACGCCGCTTCTCTCATGCAGGTCGAGCACTCCGCCCCATGCACACCCTCAAAGCAGCTGTGCAGGCTGTTGTGGCCCATCGCTCGGTCACAATGGCAGTAGCAGGGTTCCTGGTGAAGAACCGCCGGAATCTTCGCTGCCATCTTGTACACAGTGACTTGATAGGGGTGGGAGAAGTTCGGTCCCGTCAGTTGCTGTCCGCTCAGAATCGCGGGAAGAGGACGTGTTGGTTTACCCGCGTTATACGCCGGCACATCGCTGTTGCCCACATACTGCGCCGACGCGGCCAAAGCTACAATCACGAGAACAACACACCCTAGAAAACGCTTCATTACGTAGATCATATCGCTAGCGATATCATTTCTGCTTTGGAGTAAAGTACTACTTTAGCTATTCAGCAAGCTCCAGGCGCAAAAAAGGCGGCACGAACCTTTCAGTCCGTGCCGGGAGGCCAGTGACGCAACTTGTACTCGGCGATACTGATTCCGAGGAAGCTTCAGTGCTATCCAGAATTCAGGATAACGACTTACTGACAAATGTATATGATGGCTGCGGAATCATGCAAGTGCTTATTTGGCGTTTCTTTCCTCCCGAAATCTATAGACCACGATCGAGCAGCGCGCACATCTTCGTATCGTTGACAGTGATGCCGCCAGCATCATGCGTCACCAATCCCAGCTTCACACGGTTGTATCGTATATCGATATCCGGATGATGGTTTTCCATTTCCGCGATCTCTGCCACCTTGTTCACGAAGGCAAGGGCCTCCGTAAAATCAACAAAAGTCCATTCCCGAACCAGCTTGCCCTCGGCCAGCTTCCACTCCGGTAGCTCTGCAAGCGCCTGCTGCAGCACTGTTTCGTCTAATTTCTTTCGACTCATCGTCCTCACCTCGGTTCGTGCTTAGCGGTGGCAGAAGCCTTCCTCGCGCTCACCCATCCTTGCTTCGTTGTCTGCCGGCTGCGGCCAAGCGCAAGCGAGTCCGGCGGAACGTCTTCGGTGATGCACGAGCCTGCCGCAACGTAGCTGCCATGACCAATCGTGATCGGGGCTACCAGGGTAGAGTCAGAGCCGACGAAAACATTGTCGCCTATCGCTGTCGTGCTCTTCCTTACGCCATCGTAGTTGCACGTGATCACTCCGGCGCCGACGTTCACTCCTTCGCCAATGACCGCGTCTCCCAGGTACGTCAGGTGATTCGCCTTTGAGCCGTCACCGAGCTTCACGTTCTTCGTCTCAACAAAGTTCCCGACGTGCGCCCCCGCGCCGATCCTGCTTCCTGGCCGCAGATGTGCATACGGCCCGAGCACCGCGCCGACACCAACGTCGGCTCCATCCAAGACGCATCCATTCCGCAGCAAAACGCCCTCGCCGATCGTTGAGTCCTGCACAACGGAGTACGAGCGGATTCGGCAGTCGGAACCTACCTTCGTATTTCCCAGCAACTGCACGAACGGCTCGACGACTGTATCCGCGCCGACTTCTACTGCCGCATCGATCACGCACGTCTCAGGGCGGAAGATCGTGACACCCTGTGCCATCAGCTTACGAGCGGTAGCATCGCGCATGGCGGCATCGAGGTACATCATCTCCGCAATCATGTTCGCGCCAAGCACTTCGTCCACCGAAGCAGCTTGCACCGCTACGACGCGCTCGCCCGCTGCAACCAGCATAGCCGCTACGTCCGTCAGGTAGTACTCGCCGTGCGCATTGTTGGTGGAAAGGGAATCGAGGTGCGTAAACAGAGCGTTCGTGCGGAAGCAATAGATGCCGGAATTGATCTCCGGCGCGCCGAGCTGGTCCGGCCGCAACGATTTCTGCTCCACAATGGCTTGCACCTCCGGGGAGCCTTCCCTCACACGCAGCACGCGACCATAGCCAGTGGGATCCGAAGGCACAGCGGTAAGTATCGTCATCGCCGCGTGTTCGTGCAGGTGCGTCTCGCAGATGGAATGAAGCGTCTCCGGTCGTATCAGCGGGACGTCACCGGAAAGCACAAGCAGATGCTCCGGCGGGATTTGTCCCTTCGCACTGAAATGCGCCTTCACCTGCTGAAGCGCATGTCCGGTGCCGCGCTGCTCAGCTTGGAGGACAAACTGAACACCAGTTGCTTCGACAGCCGACTTCACTCTCTCGGCTTCATGCCCAATGATGCAAAAGATCTGCTCCGGTGGCGCGACACTCTCCGCCGCGGCGATGACGTGCAGCAACAGCGCTTGGCCGCCAATTTCATGCAAAACCTTTGGCCGCTTTGACTTCAGCCGCGTGCCTTTTCCCGCAGCCATGATGGCGATTCCGAACATGCTTGTGTCCATACGCGCCTTATCATCTCACGCGGCCGGGGCAGTGCCGCAGTAGTCAGCTGCGGCAGAGTGACAGCAGATCCGGCCCGAACTTCTCAGCATTATCGCGGCTAAAACCGCGCACTGTTTCAAGCTCTGCCACCGTGCGCGGCCCCGTTTGTGCGATGCCGCGCAAGACCGAGTCACTGAGAATAAGGAAATTCGGAAGCCCCGCGGCTTTGGCCTGCAAGCTCCGCCACTCACTCAACTTTGCAGCGAGGGCCTCCTGCTCACTGGTGAGCATCGCGGGCTGTATCGGAGCCACTTGAATAGCAGGCTTAGGAATACCGAACCCTTGCGTTCTTCTAAGCGCTTCGCCCGGTTGCGCCAAACTTTTTGAACTCGGAACATCCGCGGGGGCACGCTTTGCGTTTTTCGCGTTGCCAGCATTCTTCGCGCCCTCTGCGTTCGCTTTTACCGGCTCCATCCGCGAATTCCCACGGCAGATCGCAACCAGCACCGCTCCATACAAGTCGAGCTTGTTCTGCCCGATCCCGGCCACACGCGAAAGCTCTGCAAGGCTTGTCGGCCCAGCCGACGCAATCGCTCGCAGCACATCGTCGCCAAAGATGAAAAACGCCGGTTTACCGGTCTTCGCCGCCTCGCTCTTGCGCCACGCCCTGAGTCCCTTCTCAAGCTCCTGCTGCTGCGCACCAAGCTCCGGCGAACTCTCCTGATTTGCCGCACTTCGCTTCTTCCTGCCTGAAGGCTTCTCCTTCGCCTCTGCCCTGAGATAAACGGTGGCCAGCGTCTCGTCATCCGGCGTTCGGCCTTCGTGCGTCACCGTCACCTTGCGATAGGTGACATCGCGCCCGTCAGGCGCTCGAAAAACATCGTTGCTGATGCTGACCAGCGCCGCCCGCGCCAGGCCGTCCAGCAAGCGATCAAACTCGCCACGGTCTTTTGTGATCGCCAGCTCCGAGAACAGCTTTCCACTGGATGTACTGCGATTGGCAACGGCCTTCAAAATCGCTCGCAAATCCTCACGCTCGCCCTTCGAGGCTTGCCGCATCGCGCCTCCATCAGCTTCTGACGGATGGCACACATCACACAATCCACACGCGATCTCACGCTCAATCCGTTCGCCAAAATGATTGACCAACGCTGCCATGCGGCAGGTGTGACCCTCCGCGAAAGCCATCATGCGATCAATCTGTTCTCGTCGAAACGCTACCTGCGCGTCGTACCCGGACTGCCAGCCGCGTTCGCCCGTTGCATGCACCGCGCCGCTCATGTCTGTCGTGGCCACACCCTGCGCCACCAGCTTCTCAATCACGCGATCCAGCGTTTCGCGGTCAAGCTTCGAAGCTCGTTGCAGATCCTCGACCGGTCGAAACTCATCTCGCAACAGGGAAGCGACATGAGTCAGGTCGCTTGTCGGCGGGTAGTTCCGGTCGAGAAAAAACTCCTGCGTCTTGCGGTCGGCAAAGCTGTACAGCAGCACCGTGCGCGAGGGCAAACCGTCGCGTCCCGCTCGTCCAATCTCCTGGTAGTACGCTTCCACTGATCCGGGAAGCGCGACATGCACTACGGTCCGCACGTCAGCCTTATCGACACCCATGCCGAAGGCGACAGTTGCCACCACAACATCCAGCTTTCCGCTTAGGAACGCTCGCTGCACCTTCTCGCGCACACTGGCGTCCAGCCCGGCATGGTAGGCTGCCGTGGGAAACTTGCTGCCGAGCTTTGCCGCAAGCTCTTCCGCGGACTTCCGCGAAGAGGCATACACAATCGCCGGACGCGCTCCCTCGGGCGTCAGCCGCTTCAGCGTGTACTCGGCTCGTTGGGGCTTCGAGAGCTCCGTTACCTCCACAGCCAGATTGTTACGGCGAAAGCCTGTAATGAAAACCGCGGGTTCCTGCAGATTCAATTGCACAGCAATGTCGCGTTGTACCGCCGGGGTCGCGGTCGCCGTCAACGCAATCACCGGCGAGGGCCGCAGGATCTGCAGGTGTTGGCCCAAGGTCCGATAGTCAGGACGAAAATCGTGTCCCCACTGAGAAATGCAATGCGCCTCATCAATCGCAACGAGAGCCGGCTTGCGCTTCGCCAGCATCTCCGGAAAGCCCGGAACCCGCATCCTTTCCGGCGCTATAAATAAGAAGTCGAGCTGACCAGCAAGATAGTCGCGGCAAGCCTGCCGTGCGTCGTCGCGAGATAGACCGGAGTGAATCCGCGCGACCCGCAGACCTAGTTCCAATAACTTAGTGGCCTGGTCTTCAATCAGCGCAATCAGAGGTGAAATCACCAACCCCGTTCCACCCAAAGCCAGAGCAGGAAGTTGGTAACACAGGCTCTTGCCCGCGCCGGTGGGCATCACCAGCAGAACATCGCGTCCGCTCGCCGCAGCCTCGCAGACTTGTTGCTGATGCGCGCGAAACCCACTGTGTCCGAAGACTCGATGAAGCAGTTCAGAAAAATTCTGCGCAGAAGAATAGCCGGGCATAGACCCGGCTATCTTCGCATATTCTTTGCCTCAGGTGAAATTCAGGCCATCATGATCTTATCCGGTGTAATTGGATAATGACGTACCCTCTTTCCTGTTGCGTTGTAGATCGCATTCGCAACAGCAGCTGCTGCACCCGTGATTCCGATTTCGCCAATACCACGCGCACCGAGTGGGTTGAATTTCGTGTCAGGAATGTTGAGTACCGTGACGTCTATCGTCCCGATGTCTGCGTTCACCGGCACGTGATACTCTGCCAGGCTCTCGTTTACTGTACGGCCATAGCGAAGATCGATATGTGCCTCTTCATGCAGGGCGAAACTTACACCCCAGGTGATGCCGCCTTCGAGCTGGTTGATACCCGTTTTGTCATTCACCAGTGTTCCGATGTCGTACGTCGCTACGACACGGCGAACCTCAACCATGTGCGTATCTTTGTCCACGGCCACTTCAGCAAACACAGCGCCGAAGCTTTGCGAAGTCATTGAAGACTTGTCCTCACCCGGTTCGGCCGAACCTTCTGCCTCGATCGGCACATTGCCGTTGCGCGCAATCAAAGACGTAACGGACTCGCCTTTTGTCTGGTTCGACTTGAGGAAGACCCGACCGTGCATCACGTCCACGTCCGTGTCCTTCGCTCCATACACAGGCGACTGCTTGTCGCTGAGCGCCACGCCCGCCACCTTTAGCCTAAGTTGGATGCACGCCGTATCTACAGCAGGCCCAACCGACGCCGTAGACTGCGAGCCACCTGAAACCGGTGCCTTTGGCAGTGTCGAATCGCCTAGCTTCACATCCATCTGCATCGGGTCGAGACCCAGGTTCGCAGCGGCCGTTTGCGCCATTACCGTGTACATGCCCGTCCCAAGGTCTTGAGTTCCCGAGCCAACAAATACTCGTCCGCTGGGTAAATAGCTCACCTTGGCCATGGCCGCGGAACGATTTGCCGGATAGGTCGCGGTCCCGAAGCCGTAGCCAATAAGCTTGTTGCCTTCGACCATCTGCCCAGGCGTCGCATTGCGCTTTGACCAGCCGAAGCGCCCCGCCGCTTGCGCATAGCACTCGCGCAAATGTTTTGAGGTCCAAGGCTTGTCTTCGCTCGGATCGCGCTCAGCATAGTTCAACAGCCGGAGCTGCACGGGATCCATCTTCAACCTTTCCGCCAGCTCATCCATCGCGATCTCGAACACTGCCGTGCCAGGAGCTTCACCCGGCGCACGCATGAAAGTGGCCACGCCATAGTTGCAATCCACCAATTTGGTCGTCGTGATGATCTGCTTGCTGGCATAGAGCTTGCGCGCCGGCAGCTCAGAATGCTCTACGAACTCCTCAAGCACGGATGCGCTCATTGTCACATCCTGCTGCACCAGCGTCAGCTTCCCGTCACTCCCGGCAGCCAGCTTGATGTGGTTCACCGTCGTCGGCCTGTATCCAACCGGCCCGAACATTTGTTCGCGCTCCAGTACGAGCTTTACAGGCTTCTGCACGATCTTTGCGGCCATCGCTGCAAGGATCACGTGCGACCACGTGGATCCCTTTGAGCCAAAACCTCCGCCGACATACGGGTCCTGCACATGCACATTATCCAGCGCCACGTTTAGAATGCGAGCGAGCGTCATCTTGTCGCCGGTGATGTATTGCGTGGCGTCATAAACGTTCAGCTTCTCGCCATTCCACCAGGCGATCGTGCCATGCGGCTCCATCGGATTGTGATTCTGAATCGGCGTCACGTACGTGTTGTCCACCGTGACGGCAGCACTCGCAAAAGCGGCATCTGCGTCGGCACGAGACTGGCTCGCTGGATCCTTGCCCGGATTTTTCGGCGCGTGACCCTCACCCAGTCGTCCCATGAAGTCGAGCTTCGCTGGCGTCTCGTTGTACGTCACTTTGATCATCCGCGCCGCATGGATCGCCTCTGGCAAACTTTTCGCTATGACAACGCCGATCGGCTGGCCGTTGTAGCTGACGTTGTTGTCCTGCAACACAGTGAGGCTGCGCTTGCCTGGGGGCTGCGGCTTACCCACCGGCAACTTCGGTGCATTGAACGGCGTCAACACCGCGACGACCCCGCTGGCTCGTGTGGCTGCCTTCGTATCCATCGCTGCGATGGTCCCCGCAGGAACCGTGGCCTGCAGCATGTAGGCATACAGCAGATCACCCTTCGGAAACGGCTCAGAGAATTCCGCTGCATACTTCGCCTTGCCTGTAACCTTCAGAACCCCGTCATAGCGGTACGGGGTTTGCGGTGGCTGCGTTGGTTTCGGATCAGCTTGCATCATGACGCCTGTACTCCTTTGCTGGCCTGCATCAGCGCGCGAACGACGCACTGCTTCGCCAACTCCACCTTAAACGCGTTATGTTCGTAGCCTTTCGCACCCGCGAGAGCCGCATCGGCGGCCTTTTCGAACGTTTCTTCCGTGGCCGGTTTGCCTTCCAGCGCGTGCTCCGCTTCCGCTGATCGCCAGGGCTTGTGCGCCACACCACCTAACGCGAGGCCTGCTGTCTTGATGCGGTCACCATCCATCTCCAGCCCCGCCGCCACTGAGACCAGCGCAAACGCATATGACTGCCGGTCGCGAGCCTTCAGGTACCAGGAGTTCTTCGCGAACTTCGCGGCAGGCAGCGTAACGGACAGGATCAGCTCATCCGGCCGCAGCAGAGTGTCCTGTTCCGGATGATCACCGGGCAAGCGATGGAAGTCGCGCACCGGAATCGTGCGCTTGCCCTTTGGTCCGTGCACTTCCACCTTCGCGTCAAGCGCATACAGCGCCACGTTCATATCGGAAGGGTTCGTGGCGATGCATGTGTGCGGAGACGTGGAACCCTCATCCGACTGCCCAAGAATCGCATGAATACGGTTGAAACCCTTCAAAGCCGCGCATCCACTACCCGGCTTACGTTTATTGCAGGCAGGGAATGCCGTGTCCATGAAGTAGTAGCAGCGCGTGCGCTGCATCAGGTTGCCGCCGGTCGTCGCGCGGTTCCTGAGCTGCGCGCTCGCTCCCGAAAGCAGCGCATGCGACAGCAGAGGGTAGTTCGCCACAATCCCAGGATCGTTCGCAAGATCGCTGTTGCGCACCAGCGCACCAATGGTCGCGCCGTTTGCGTCGGCTTGCACCTTGTCCAGACCGATGTGGTTGATGTCCACCAGCGTGGACGGCCTCTCCACGCCATACTTCATCAGGTCCACGAGGTTCGTCCCGCCACCAAGAAACTTCGCGTTCTGCAGGAGTGCATGAATGGCCGCATCGGGCGCATCCACACGACTGTAAGCAAAAGGATTCATGCCGCACCTCCGTTCTGCACCAGAGCTCTCACCGCAGCCACAATGTTGGGATAAGCACCGCAGCGGCAGATATTGCCGGACATGCGCTCCTTGATTTCCTTGTCAGTAATTGCAGGCTTTGACGTGTTTCCTGTTTCAAAGCTCACCACCGAAAGCTCACCGCGTTGCGCCTCATCCAGCAACGCAGTCGCCGAGCAAATCTGTCCCGGCGTGCAGTACCCGCATTGAAAGCCGTCATGCTCCAGGAACGACCGCTGCACCGCGCTCAGGTTTGCCTCGTCGCCGAGACCTTCGATCGTTGTGATCTCCGCGCCCTGCGCTACAACCGCGAGCGTCAAGCAGGAATTGATGCGTTTGCCGTCCATCAACACCGTGCATGCCCCGCACTGACCGTGGTCGCAGCCCTTCTTGCTACCCGTGAGATCAAGGTTCTCGCGCAGCAAGTCCAGCAGGGAAGTCCGCGTGTCCACCGTCAACTGCCGCTTCTGCTTATTGATCGAAAGCGTGATCGGCATCATTGTCGGCGCTCTACCCGGCGCCGCAGGAGTCTCTTCGGCATGCGTCACGCCAGGCAATCCTACGGCGGTCCCGGCCGACAGCACGCCAGACGCCGCCAGAAACTCGCGCCGCGTCAGTTCTCGTTGTTCGGGCGAGCCGGCGTCGTTCAATTCCGGCAGTTCATCTTCGCTGCATGGTGTCACGGGCAATCCCCTGGTGTCGTGCGATTCAAACGGCTTGCGAATGGAGCTAAGAAAGCAGATGGCACCTAAGCTCCTGCGGATGCCTGCCACTCACGGCTCCTTATTGCATACCTTAGCCACGAGCGGTCAGCGTCTTCCCGCGCGCTCCCATCGTCTATGCTGGAAAGCACACCAGCATTCAGGAGCCCACCTTTGAACCGTGCAGGCATTCGTGTAGCGAGTCGCGTCGCCCTCGCAGCTTTC
>CAJCIP010000101.1 GCA_903970445.1 Verrucomicrobia bacterium Tous-C9LFEB
GGAACGATTCGATCGAATTCGTTACCCGTTCGATGGGTCCGGCACGTTCCACGCGAAAGACAATTCTCTTCCACGCCTTACTCCACGGCATCCGTCACTACGCGCAGCTAGCCACCCTCGTCCGTCAGCACGGTATCAAACCGGATTGGCCAATGGACTATCTCTTCATGCACGTGGAACCCGCCTAGATGCATCTGCGAGAAGCGTGAGAAGAAACTACGAGGTTGAGAGTCGGAATTCATGAACGATCCGACCGAGATGCTTTTGACTTCGGCCAGACCACTCCACTAAAGTTGTCCTCCATGCGCAGAGCAAAGCTTTTTCTCCCGCTCCTATCTGTACTTTGCCTTTTCTTTTCAATCAGCAGCGTTGCGCATTCTCAGCAACGCCCCGCCATCACCGGCATCGCTTTTGTCCGCATGTACACCGCCGACGCCGCAGCTTCCGCCAACTTCTACGGCAACACGCTCGGCTATAACCACGCCGAAGATCAAGGCGTCACCCGCTACTCGGTAAACGATCTTCAGTGGCTCGAAGTAGAAGCCCTTCCGACAACGCCCACCACTCCCGCCAGCCGTCTCGCAGCCGTTGGCTTCACCACCCGCGATGTCGCTGCCCTCAAAAGCTATCTGAAAGCCCACAACGTCGCTATTGAGAATCCATGGGCCCATCTGGCGTTTAGCAACCGCGACAGCGCAACCATCGATCACTATGTGAAAACTACCCACAAAGTAGCCAGTGAGCAGGCTCTGGACAAAGGATTCTTCTGTGTTCTCGATCCCGAGGGCAATCTCATCTACTTCGTTCAGGAGGGCACCAAAGTCCCCGGCCTTCCCATCGCTTCGCCGAATGCCCCCTCCCATCGCATCATTCACGCTGGCTTCCAGGTAAAAGACGCCGCTGCTGAAGACCGCTTCTACAAAGACCTCCTAGGCTTCCACCCGAACTGGCATGGCGGTATGCACGAAGGCGAGACTGACTGGATTAGTGTCCAGGTACCCGACGGCACCGACTGGCTCGAGTACATGCTTGAAGGAGGTGCCAACCCCTCGGCGAAACAACTAGGGGTCCTTAATCACTTCTCCCTCGGGACCGCCCATATGGCCGACGTCATCGACGCCCTTGCCCGTAACAAATGTGAAGGTCCCAACTGCACCAAAAGCCAGATGGGTAAAGACGGCAAGGTTCAGCTCAACCTCTTCGACCCTGATCTCACACGAGTCGAATACATGGAGTTCAAACCCACCGGCACTCCCTGCTGCTCTCCCATACTCGGCAAGCTTCCCACGGAAGTCGAAGACCGTTAGCAGGATCAGGACGATCAGGGCTGTCGTCACAACCTCCTCTGCCTCTCCGCCTTTGGCCACGGCCGCTCTTTCGCCTCAACAAACTCCCGCGTCGGAGTGCGAACACCGTTTGCACTCTCTGCAGAACGTATGATTCATCCGGTGCGCAGATATCATCAGCACGCTGCCGGTCATCGTGACAGCAACCTCGTATCCATGTGACGGCAACCGCGCGGCCAGGAACGCTCCTGTAAAGATAAAGCCTAGCCCCAGCGCCATCAGTCCAAGGATTCTCCGCCGCCCGTGGGTGCGAAACCCGCGTACCAGCGCTATTGCTCCCAGTGCCGCAATTCCAACTGCCAGCGCACGGTGCGTTCGCTCCTCGCCAGGAAGCAGACGAGCCAGCAAAACAGACATCGACACCAGAACCGGCGTTACGACGCAATGGACTACGCAAAGAGCGGAGGCCCAGATACCTAGACTATCTGCAGAAAAAGTGGAACTACGCAAAGAGGCATTCATGAATTGCAGAGGTCTTTCCAGAAAAAATAGCAAATCAGCATGTTTCTCAACAATAATTTGCTAATGACAGTCTATTATCATTTATTGATTTTGTCTTTCCATTGTTCATAGCGCCCGAAACAATGGGAAGATGCTGAAGTATTTCTACCGTTGCGGTATTTCCAAATGTGTCTACCAAGAGCCGAGACGCTTGCACTGCGGACGTATGACTCGCGCCAAGAGGATGGCGCCGCCTGTGACAAACACATGGACGAATTAGTTTGTTGCTTGCGTCGGTGAATTGGCGGATGCTGGTGGCATGATTGCTTTGACCAGTTCTTCGCGAAGTAGGCTGAGCAGATTCATCCTGGGTTCGATCCTGGTAGGTGGGTGCTGTGTGCGGGCGCAGGCGCAGGCAGAAGAAGGCACGAAGCGGGTGTTGAATAGAGTGACGGCGGAGCTGCCGTATTCCGGAACGGGGCAGGAGACAACGCAGCGGCCTACGAGTACACCTTATTCAGGGGACCTATCAATCTTCGAGTATCCGGACCGGGATAAGAAGCTGCAGATCGATCGGGTAATGGATCTGCTTGGAATCACGCCGGGGAAGAATGTTGCTGACATCGGCGCTGGGTCCGGCTGGTTTACGGTGCGGGCGTCGCGCAGGGTGGGGCCGACGGGAGTGGTGATTGCGGAAGATATCAACCCAATTGCGATCGAGTACATCGGCAAGCGCGTCTTGAAGGAGAATCTAACGAATGTGCGGACTGTACTCGGTGGGCCCGACGATCCAAGGCTGCCTGCGGGGAGCGTGGATGCGGTACTGATGCTGAAGGTCTACCACGAGATCGCGCACCCGGTTCCGACGATGAAGGTGCTGCAGAAGGCATTGAGGCCCGGGGCGAAGGTGGGGATTATCGACCGTAATGGAAATGGTTCGGACCATGGATTGAACCATGAGGTTGTGGTGAAGGAGATGGGTGAGGCGGGGTACAAGCTAGTGGGAACGTATGACTTTACCAAGGCGGATGGGCAGGATTACTTCTTGATCTTTGAGCTGCGATAAAGGTGCGGTCAAAAAAAGACGTTGCAGTTGCAACTGACGCAGCGCGCAATAACGGCTCATGCAAAAGGCCCGAGTGGATACTCTCGGGCCTCTTCTGTTTGTAAAAAATGCGAAATGTTAATTGTGCGCCGTAGTCCTCGGCTTCGCGGCGGTCGTAGGCGCGGGGTTTTCGGCGATCGCAGTGTCCAGCATCGCGTAGAGCTGAGTGACGTCGCTCACCTGCGTGTAGCCCTTCTGAGTGACGATGAAGATGGTCGGGGTCTGTGTAAGGCCGACGCGCTCGCCTAGGGTATAGTCAGCGCGAACCTCGGCGGCAAAGAGGCCGCTGGGATCGATAACAAAGGGCATTACCCTGCCATGAGACTGGAAGTACTTTTGCGTGAAGGCGTTGAGGTCTTCCTTCGACGCGATCGCGGTCTGGTTTGCGAATACGGCGCGGCGGTACTCTTCTGCGGCCTGAGGAGAGATCTTGTCCTGGATATAACGGGCGTTGACCGCTGCGTCAAAGCTCCAGACGTGCATCTTGAGTGGGAAGTCGTGGCGAACGAGTGGGATCTTGTACTTTTCCACGGCCGCGTGAACGATGGGGAAGGCGCGGGCGCAGG
>CAJCIP010000102.1 GCA_903970445.1 Verrucomicrobia bacterium Tous-C9LFEB
AACTTGCGCCGGATATGCGCGAGGCAAGGTGCCTGCCGGATCGTGCCGTCCTCGTAGAGCTTGTTGAACCCGGCGTAGGCGTCGGCCTGAAGAACGCCCTTGAAGCTCTTCAGATGATGTTGCGGATGCTCTCCCCGGCGGGAAGGCTGGGAAGTGAACGCCAAGCGCATCTACCGCCTGTATACCGAGGAGGGCTTGATCGTGTGAACGAAGAGGCGCAAGGAACGGGCGCAACACCAGCGCGTAGCGCAGGGATCGGCATTACGGTCGAACCAGAAGTGATCGATGGACTTCGTGGCCCAGCGTCTTCCGAACGGGCGTTGGATCCGTGTGCTGACGGTGGTCGATCAGTACACACGCGAGTGTGTGACGCTGCTGGCCGACAACACGCTGAGTGGCGAGAAGGTGGCGGCAGCGCTGGACAAGGTGCTGTTGCGACGAGTTCAAACCTGTGATCCGACTTCATGCCAATTGCCCGCGCCAAAAGGACCGCGTGGGTCACGGCTCCGCGCGAATGGAATGATTATTGACCTCAAGTGTTATTCAAGAATGGAACGAATTGCGACAGTACGGCCCGCGCATGTCGAGGATCAATCTCATAACCTTAAAAACCGTCACCTCCAACTGATGGCGCTTGGGAGTGCGGTCGGCGCGGGATTTTTTCTCGGCTCAGGATCTGCTATCGGCCAAGCTGGTCCAGCACTTCTAATTGCCTATCTAATAGCCGGCGCAATGATCTATCTTGTCATGCGCGCTCTCGGCGAGTTGACGCTTGCCTATCCTTCCCGTGGATCATTTGCCGCCTACGCCACACGCTTCATCAACCCCCTCGCCGGCTTCATCACGGGTTGGTCGTACTGGCTGGCATTTCTGTTGGTAGGTATTGCGGAGATAACAGGCATCGGGATTCTTCTGCACAGCCGGTATCCCCGCATTCCGCAGTGGGTTCCAGCGCTATGCGCCACCCTGGTGCTCTATACCATCAACATGCGCAGCGTGAAGTCCTTCGGCGAATCCGAATACTGGCTGTCCATGATCAAAGTTGTCACAATCATCGCCGTGCTCCTGTGTGGCCTAGCAATTCTGGTCTTCAAGATCGGCGACGTGGGGAGCCACGCCCATGTTGCCAATCTCTGGCAGCACGGAGGTATCCTGCCGAAAGGCTTCTCCGGCCTACTTGCCGCGGTGCCACTTGTCATCTTCTCGTTCGGTGGAACAGAGGTTATTGGGCTCGCAGCCGCAGAGACCGACCGGCCCGAGCATGCTTTGCCCCGAGCCATCAACGGCGTCTTCTTTCGAATCATCTTGTTTTACGTCGGCTCTGTCGCCACCGTTATGATGCTGTATCCATGGAACGGTCTCGACCCAAAGGAGAGTCCATTTGTGTCGGTTCTGAAGCAGACAGGTTTTGCCGGAGCAGCGACGACGCTGACCTTCGTAGCAATCAGTGCATTCTTCTCTTCGAGCAACACCATCCTGTATGGAAGCAGTCGGCTCCTTCGCGCGCTGGCCTCTTCAGGTGACGCGCCCGCAAGGCTTCAGACCTTGAGCAAGCGAAAGGTTCCGTATCTCTCCGTCACACTTTCGGGTGCCGTCTTGATGCTAGGGGTTGTATTGAACTATCTGATGCCCGACAAGATCTTTGGCAATTTGCTTTCGGCTTGCGTCTGGATCGTGCTCTGGGTCTGGACCGCGATCATGCTTTGCCACTTCAACTACTGGCGAGCGCACTCAAAAGGCTCGGCCTCATCGGTGAACTTCCGGCTGCCGGGCGCTCCTTACACCAACTGGGCAATCATTCTTCTAATCGGAGTCGTCGCCGTACTGATCGCAACTAGTGGCACAACCCGAATCACCTTCTACGTCATCACGCTGTGGCTGGCCATCCTGGTCACGGCCTATTACGCGAAGAGCTTCAAGCAGTCCGCCATGATTGAGAACAGCTAGATGCAATCCACGTCAAAGACCAGAAACCCACTCGATCTCACCGGCGACGACTTCGCCGCAATGATGGCCGAAATCGTCCCCCAGCTCTCCGCCTTTCTCGATCGCTTGCCTGAATCCGGCATCTCCTTTCCGTCAGGCGCGACCGCGTTTCTTAACCAAAATTCAGATGTGGCCGCCCAGCCACCCGCAGAACATGCACGGCCTCTTCGCGAATTACTCGACGTCATTGTGCAAGCCGCCGAGAACGATACCAACGCGCCGAGCGGCGGGGCGCTTGCTTTTATCCCTGGGAGCGGCCTCGTCGCTTCCTCAGCCGCAGATCTAATTGCTGGTGTATTCAACCGTTACACCGCTTTGAGCGTGGTATCTCCAGCGATGGTTGCCCTGGAAGCAGAAGTTCTGCGATGGCTCGTCTCGCTCATGGGACTTCCTGAGACATCGGGAGGCTTGTTGACCTCCGGCGCTTCTATGGCCATTTTCTCCGCTGTTGTCTGCGCACGCAACCGTCTTCCGGAGAACTTTCTGAACGGCGTTGTCTACACGACCGACCAAACTCATCACTGCTTATCGAAGGCGATGCGGCTCGCCGGGTTTCCTTCTACTGCATTGCGTCGTGTCCCCACAGATGACGGATGGCGCATGAGCGTGAGAGCTTTGTATGGCATGATCGCCGAGGACCGCGCCGCCGGATATATACCTCTTTGCATCGCAGCGAATGCTGGCACGACCAACACCGGCACAATTGATCCACTGGACGACGTCGCCGCGGTCGCGCAAGAGGAAGACCTCTGGTTCCATGTGGACGCAGCCTACGGAGGCTTCTTCCAACTTACCGACCGAGGAAAGAAGCGCCTGAGTGGCATCGAACACGCCGATTCCATCGCCCTCGACTTCCACAAGGGCATGTTTCTACCCTTCGGCACAGGATGTCTTTTGGTGCGTGACAGAGAAATACTCCATCACGCGCACTCCGGTGATGATGCGTCATATCTCCGCGATCTTCAGGGTCACGACTCGAATGATGTGTACTTACCGGACTTCGGCGAAACAAGTCCGGAATTCACACGACCCAACCGTGGACTGCGGGTCTGGCTGCCGCTTCATCTACACGGTGTTGCTGCGTTTCGTGAAGCGCTCGACGAGAAGCTTGATCTTGCGGAGCATGTTTATCATGCCTTGAGGAAGATGCCGCAGATCCAGGTTCTGGTTGAGCCTGAACTATCGGTCGTCGCATTCTACTGCCGCGATGCAAACGGTAGTCGGACGGAAGAAGATATCGCGACCGAAGAGTTGGTGCGATCTGTCAACCTCGCCGGGCGCGTCTATCTCGCCACGACGCGCATTCATGAACGAACGGTCGCACGCATCGCGATCCTGAATGTCAGGACTACCGCAGCGATTATTGAAGACACTCTCAGCATGATCAGAACGTACGTTGAAGAGAAGGCTGCAGTCGATGCAGCGCTAACGTAGCTGCCTTGTTCTTTCGAGTCCAAGGCAATCCATAGCAATGAACGATTAGCTTCATGGCGACATAAAGACTGCTTATCTTTCCGAAACAGGTGCGGTCAAATGACTCTATTTTTGCGCTCATCTGTAGTCCCTCGGATCTCGGATGTCCCGAGTTTGAATGCTACGCAAATGGAAGGCATCTTCGCAGCATCCACCATGGAGGAATGTTATAAGGGCATCAATCAGCAATCAGAACATGCAACTTGCGCTGTATGCAACCAGTCATAAATGGCCGCCAACAATTCAGGAAACTTGATCCAGATCATCGCCGACAGGCTAAAATGACAAAGTTGAATGCTAATCTGCGAGGTCGGATCAGAAGGTGTTGCTGGCCATGTCATTCATGTGCCTCCCTCTGCGCGAACTCAATATTATTTGTTAAAGCTGTATTCAGGTGACCGGGGAGGCTCGTACGAGAAAGCAAAACAAGGAGAGGCCATCTGAGTCTGCAGCCCGTATCACTTTGTAGCTTCGGCCCATTCCTGCTCACCATGTAGCAGCACTGCGGCTCGATCTTCGGGCAGGATCCAGTTTTGCGCTACAAGATCGTCCACCGCCTTTTGGTAGCGGGCGCTGTAATCTTCGCGATTCGCGTAGCGCTCCAAGATGGACCTGCGGGGATCTCTCGTCTTCTCACGCTCCGTAGCGGTCTTAGCGAACGGAATGTACGAAGCTTCAAAGGCCACACGCTGATCGGGCGCGCCGATGGAAGGATCGCGCATGTTCCATCCTGTGTAGGTTGCGAGCGGGACGGTGATCTCCGGCAAATGGATGCCGTCAAGTTCGTTTCCATCGATATCAACC
>CAJCIP010000103.1 GCA_903970445.1 Verrucomicrobia bacterium Tous-C9LFEB
GCCTTCGGTCGAGATGACAGCTCAAAATGAGTGGCTCGTGGATGGATTGTGGGAGGTGGAGTTGGCGAATGAAGTGAAGTGCCGGAGTGTGGTGGGATCGCGCATGGGTGTGGCGTTGCGGGCGATGGCGGTGGAGTTTCCGGAGGTGAAAGGGCATCCGAACAGGCTGCCGTTTGAAGGATGTTTGACGCTGGTGGATGTGGCGAGCGATCGTGCGCCGAGCGGAGCGCGTGGGCATCGTGTGGTGTTGACGCGTGCCGCAGCGGAGGCGGCGCTGCCGTCACTGCTCGGCATGGCCGTGGATTACAAGGCCGGATGGGACGGCCATGATGCGCGGCAGAAGTGCGGCATCATCACGGCGGCGCATCTTGAGGGGCAGAAACTGATGGTGTCCGGCTTCCTGTTTGCGCGTGACTTTCCAGAGATGGAGAAGAAGGTCCGCGTGGTCGCGAGTGAAGCTCCGGCGATGGGCATGAGCTATGAGCTCGCGGATGCGCATGTGCAGGATCTTCGCGCGAACGTGTGGACGCTGACGAAGGCGACGTTTACGGGCGCGGCGATTCTGTTACGCGAGAAAGCGGCGTATCGAGCGACAAGTTTCTGCGTGAAGCGAGTGAGTAGTGAACAGTGAACGAGACCTGCTGCTGATGGTTTGAGTTGAGGGAGATTAAGGAGAAGCGAGATGGAGCAAGAGATAGTGAAGCGACTCGGTGAGGCGATTGGAGCACTGGAAGCAGCGGTGGCTCGGATGGAGCAAACACATACAAGTGTGGGCGCTGCAACCGGTGTCGCGCACATCAGTGCAATGGTGACGAGTGAGCGCGAGGAAGAGCTGGAGCGCAAGCTGGCGGAAGCGGAGACGAAGCTGGCGGAGTTGCAGGCAGCGGGAAGCAGTGGGCGCAAGACCGCAAGTGTCGGTCGTATGTTCGCGAAGGAGCATGGCGAGGCGTTCGCGGTGGAGAAGCTGGATGGGGCTTTGCAGAGTTTGACCGTGGAGCAGCGGATTGCGGTGAAGGCAGAGTTGATGCGGGCTGGGCTGGTGTAGAGAAGCGTCTTACATTCCCGCTCATCGCGATGAAGCTGCGATGAACGGGGCACCCATGATCTCAGCGAGTACAAACGCAGATTCCCTGCGGGAATGACAACAAGAAAGGCAACGACAGCAAGAAAGGTAAACACAGCAACAGTTGTTGGAATGGCGTGGCCTACGGGCTGCGCCTTTTGTTTTGCGACAAGGAGAAACGATGAACGCGAAGTTTACAGAGTTGAGCGCGGCGGCGGACTACATTGGGCCGGGCGCGATAGAAGTACCGATGTACCAGACGGAGATCACAGACCTGGTGCGTCGGCGCGGCGTGTTTGGGCAACGCATCAAGCAGGTGCCGGCAACGGGACATCCGTCGCGGTTCTTTGAGGAGACGGCGATTCCATCGCCCGCGGCGAGCGCGGGCTTTGTCGATCCGCGCAATATCGTGGCGCCGGTGGTGAGTCCGACGCGTGTGGAACGCAGCGTGCCGCTGAAGGCCCTGGTCGCGCAGATCAACTACAACCTGTTCGATCTTGAGCTTGGCCAGCAGCAGAGCCAGTTTGCGTATCTGCAAGCGAAGGATCTCGCAGACACTGTTGACGGAGTGCTGCGTACGCATGATGTCGCGCTGTGGAATGGAAGCGACTCAAGCCTGAGCTCGCCGACGACAGCGCAATATTTCGGTGCGGCCGGGCAGATTGCGGCAGGCGGCAACACGACGACGATCGGCATCACCGATTCGATTGTGGATGGCATCAAGTCGGCGGTCGCGCAGATGCTTGCGAGCACGAGTTATGGCGTGCGCCCGACAGCGATCTATGCGAACCCTGTGCTGCTCGATCTGATCGACCGCGAGATGAAGAGCGAGTTCAATGTGGTGCTGAGCTCGAAGCAGATCGAAGGCGGCTTCACGGTGAAGACGCTGAGCACGCAGGCGGGCGAGCTGCCGCTGATTCCGGAGTGGACGCTTGGCTATACGGGCACGCCCGGTTCGGACAGTGCGGTGCTGCCGGCGTACATCGTGACGGAAGACATGATCGAGTATCACTGGCTGGGCGACGCAAACCCGCGTGTGTTTCAGCTTGGGCGACCGGGATCGCTGGCGAGCCAGTACTGCGTGGTGAAGTTCGGCGGCCTGGTGGTGAAGGGCGCGAACTATGCGCATTACCAGGTGCTGGTGGATCGGTAAAAGCAGTGATCGTGAACAGTGAGTAGTGAACAGAGCAAGGCTTAGGCGGGCTGGGCGATGAACGCTCAGCCCGCTTTGCTTTTGTTGGAGGAGGATAGTGTGGCGTATTTGTTGGCTGCTGATTACCCGGCGTTTGGGTTGTGTGCGGATACGGCGGATGCTTGGGTGACGAGCGCTTCGGCGATGATCGAGGCGCATTGCCGAAGGCCGACGCTGATGAGCGCGAGCTACACGGAGCGGCTGCGCTTTGGACGTGGGCCGCAGGTTGTGCGGCTGAGCTATGCGCCGCTGGTGAGTGTGGATTCCATGAAGGCTCGTTATGAGTGCCGCCGCGAAGCCGAAGGTAACTGCGGCTTTGTGCAGGAAGTCGCGACCACGTTCGGTCTGCCGGGCGCATGGATTGAGGTCGACGTGACGACGCTGGACGTGTGTCTGCCGCTTGGCGAATTGCGTTTGACGGAAAGCGTGTTCGCGCCGCGATTCAGCGAAGCCGAAGTGACGTACACCGCCGGCGTGGCGAGTGTGCCGGATGCGGTGAAGGTCGCCTGCGCGCAGATCGTGCGCAATGCTCAGGCGACACCTGCGCTGAATGTGAAGACGAACAAGATGAGTGGGTTGGAGATGGACTACTTCAGCGACTCGCTGCTGGACGCGCAGGTGCGCGCGCTGCTGCGGCCCTACGTTGCCGAAAGGGTGGCGTGAGCATGATGCGCCCAGGTGTAGCCCGAGCGACGGAAACATTGCTGCGAAACGCGGTCGCTTCGCTTCGCGGAAGAGCCAAGCTGCAGGTCAGCATCGACAACCTCGACGGCAGCGGTGTTCGAGACTACAGCGACGCTGTGCTGCCGGATGCCGCCGTGCGGATCGTGCGCGGGTTGAACGTGCCTTCAACGTGCATGTTCGACGTGCTTGTGACATCCGATGGGCTGCCGCTTCCTGCTCGACGAGGCCGCCTTACCGTTAGCAGCAGTGCCGGCGCTGTATTGTTCACGGGCTACCTGGCAACGGAACCGATGCGCGAGTACGCCGGTGGATGCAGCGATGGTGAGGTTTACCGCGCGAAAGTGAACGCGGTGAGCGATGAGTGGCTGCTCGACAAGCTCGGGCCTGCTGCGATCCGCGGCAACGGATTGTCGCTGGGCCTGAGTGCGCGCGAGGTGCTGGCGGGCTTGATGCGGCGCACGGGAAGCGCGGTGCTGAGCTTTCCTGACGACGGCGTGAACGAACAAGCGTTAGGCGCACTGCAGCTTGGGGACGACGCGAGTTGGAGCGTGAATGCGGGCGAAGCGGCAGCGGCTGGTTATGCGGCTTATCGCGTGCTGGGTGGAGCAGTGTCTGTGCCATCCGCTGGAACGACAGTGCACACGTTGAGCGACACAGATGGCACGCTCGCGATCGCGGAATTCCAAACTTCGCAGCTTCGCGAGCTGGCCAACGATGTGACGGTGACCGGGGAAGAGGAGCCACGGACGTATGTAACGGACGTGATGCTGGGTGACGGACTGACGACGGAGTTCTCGCTCACCGAGCCTGCGTTTCGAGAAGCACATCCTGTGTTGCTGCAGGACAGCTTTGCGGAGTCTGCTGTGGATACGAGGCAATGGTCGCTGAACGATCCCGGCAGCCATCTCTCCATCACATCTGCCGGGCTGACGATGAACGGCGGCAACGGCGTTGATGGCGCAACCACGCTGACGGCGCTCGATGCAATCGAGATGGGCGGCAGCTTGCTCGTGGAACTACGCGGTGTGCGGCTGAATGCGAACAGCGATGGCATGCTTGGTGGTTTGTACGCGGGAGCGACGGTGCTCGCGACGTGCTTTGCCGGGTTTCGTGTGCGCCAAAACAGCGGCGCCACGGTGATTGTGCCGGTGGTGTCGGGCGCGGAAGTTGGCACACCGTACACCGCGCTCGCCGGACATAGCTACACGCTGCGGCTGCGGTTGCATTGCGCAGAAACGCAGCGTGTGATGCAGCGTTACACCTGCATGGTGGATGGCGTCGTGCAGACCTTTGGCAGCGGCAGCGCGGTGAGTGCGCCGATGGACATTGTGTTCGACCTTATTGACGAAGGCGAAGCTTCGAACGATCCCGCCACTGTGCTCTACGACAGTGCGGCGTCGGGAGGAGCGGTCGCGCTCACGCCCGCGACCTGCGCGTTCGTTGCGGTGAACTCAACGCTGCTTTACGGTTCGGTCGCGAGCGTGGAAGTTTCGCGGACCGGAACGCTGTGGGTGGTGAGCACATTGCCGAGCGGAACAAAGCAGACGCGTCTGATCGGCGGCGCGAACGAAGGCGTCGACTGCAGCGTCACTGCTGGCAGCGCGATCAGCGGGCCGGGCAGGATGCGGTTCTTCGCGGGCCGCGTGCCTGTTGCGGGAGAGCTCATTACCGTCAGCTATCGCACGAGCGGCAGGTCTGTTGCGCGCAGCATCGATGCTGCCAGTGTGGCGGCGGAGACTGCGGCAGGTGTGCCGGGAACGAGCCGATGGCTGGGCAAAGTGGTGCAACCGCCGGCGCGGAGCAGTGGCGACTGCGAAAGCGCGGCGCAGGCGATTCTGGCGTTCACGACGAGCCGTTCCGCCGCGATCGCTGGAACGTACGTGTGGATGAACCCGGTGGACGATGTGTGGCCGGGCGATCTGCTGCAAGTAACGAGTGCCGGAGTGACGACGTCACTGCTGGTGCGGAGCGTGGTCGTTGAGACTCAGCCCGCGCAGCGTGAAGCGACGCGCTACAAGATTGGCTTTGCGAATGATTGGGCCACTGAGTTGAAGGACGGACTCGGGCTGCGGCTGAGCGAGGCAGTTGCGAGCGACGTGATCTTGCCGGATAACGCGAGTGACGGCAGCGAGGTGCTTGCGAGTTTGGGCGGGATGCAAGTGGTGAGTGTGAGTGGATCGGCCCTGAGCATCGATGCGGGCGTTGATCCCCCAACGGGTGGCGGCTTTGAAGTGCGCCGTCGCGATAGCGGGTTCGGCTCAACGAGCGACGTCGATCTTGTTCTGCGGAGTCCGGTGCGGGCGTTCAGCATTCCACGCGAGGCGCAGGTCGAGCGCTACTACGTTCGGGTGTATGACACAAGCGTGCCGCTGAAGTATTCGCGGTTTTCGAGCGCCGTGTTTTTGAATGTGCCGGTCGGTTAGAAGCAGACGGTAGACAGGAAGACGGTAGACAGCTTGTCGCGCGGTAGGGTTACGACGTCGGAACAAAACGCAGATTCCCTTCGGGAACGACAAACAAACAGTGCTGCGTAATGAGGTGAGGGATGACGGAGTACGAGAGACAGGTGCTTGCGGACCTGTGCGTGTTGAAGACGCAGATGGAGCAGTTGCTGGGCATTGGACAGCCGGGGCGGCTGCACCAGTTGGAGCTGCGTGTGGAGTCGCATGAGCGGAACATGCAGCGGTTGAAGGGGCTTGCCGGAGCGTTTGGCGGGCTGTTGACGCTGGTGCATCTGCTGATTGCGTTTGTGGGGCGGCGGTGACGCCACCTGGCGAATTGCCAACAGCTAAAAGAAGTTAACAGCGAACAGTAATACGAATTAACAAAAGGAAGAGGGAGAAGAGATGAACTTTTTGACGTTGTTTTTGCGTGGTGTGACGTTGGTGCCGAGTGTGATCCAGGGTGTCGAGGCTCTGATGGGAGCGAAGACCGGAGCGCAGAAGAAAGATGCGGCGCTTGGAATTGTGAGCTCTGCCATTAACGTGACGGACGCGGTCACGAACAAGACGGTGATCGATGGCAATGCGTTTGCGACAGGCCTGGGCCAGGTGGTGGATGGTGTGGTGGCCTGCCTGAATGCCAGCGTGTGGCATAAGGCGTAAAAGCAGAGCGTAGAGGTTAGACAGTAGAGCGTAGAAGGTATGTCTTAGCTGCATGGTTGAACGCTTCCAGCTAGCTGTCTAGTGTCTACTGTCTTGCTTTACCGAAACAGACAGTAGAGGGGTAGACAGTAGGCAGCAGAAGATGTGTCTCAGCTGCATGGTTGAACGCTTCAGCTAGCTGTCTATTGTCTACTGTCTTGCTTTACCCGATGTCTTCAGACCAGTTTTCGAGGTAGTTCTTGAAGTCGGTCATGAATTTGCCGGCGTCGGAACCGTCGATGATGCGGTGGTCGAAGCCGAGGGTGAAGCGCTGGATGGAGCGCACGGCGATGGAGTCGTTGCCGTCTTTATCGGAGAGAACGACGGGCTCCTTGTTGAGGCCGCCAATGCCGAGGATGGCTGATTGCGGTTGCGCGATGATCGGCGTGCCGAACTGCTCACCGAAGATGCCGGAGTTGGTGAGCGTGAAGGTGCCGCCGGCGACCTCGTCGGGCGCGAGCTTCTTGGAGCGCGCGCGGTCGGCGAGATCGACGATGGAGCGCGCGACACCGAGGAAGCTCTTCTCTTCGGACTGCTTGATAACGGGAACAATCAGGCCCCACTCGAGTGCGACGGCGATACCGATGTTGATGTTCTTGTTGTAGCGGACAGCTTCGCCTTCGGTGGCGGCGTTGACGATGGGGTGTTTACGCAGGGCCTGCACCGCAGCGCGCGTGATGAACGGCATGTACGTGAGCTTTACGCCGTTGCGCTGCTCGTACTTGGTCTTTTCCTTTTCACGCAGCTTGACGATGCGTGTCATGTCCACCTTGAA
>CAJCIP010000104.1 GCA_903970445.1 Verrucomicrobia bacterium Tous-C9LFEB
ACCGTGCTCACCGCGTACGCGCAGCAGCAGGTCGAAGCCGGTGCTGACGTCATCCAGGTATTCGACTCATGGGCAGGCGCGCTTTCGGTCACCGACTACCGCCAATACTGCCTCGGCCCGACCACGGAGCTCATCCAGCGCATCCGCGCCCTCGGCGTTCCCGTCATCTACTTCGGCGTGGACACCGCTTCGCTACTCCCTTCCATGCGCGAAACCGGTGCCGACGTTCTCGGCCTCGACTGGCGCATCCCGCTCGATGAAGGCTGGCGCGCAATCGGTGCAGGCTGCGCCGTGCAGGGCAATCTCGATCCGATTACACTCTTCGCTCCCGAAGAAGTTCTTCGCGTACGCGTACGCGAAATTCTGGAACTCGCCCGTGGTCGCCCCGGCCACATCTTCAATCTTGGTCATGGCATCGTTCCCGGCACGCCTGTCGAAAACGTCATCCGCATAGTGGAGTGGGTGAAGGAATTTGGCTCGTCGCGCGAACCCCGCGCCAGCAGCGAACCCGCAAGCGAGTGGGCTGTCCGCGCCTGATACGAAATATTTACGAGCGCTCTCCATCCTCGCGCGTCTGTCCTCATTAGAAGGGCAACGTGTTCGAGGAAATCAGTTTGGCATTACCGTTTGCTTCACCTGCCGCTGAATCGCAAATCGATTTAGCGGCAATCGTGGATACGTATTCCACGTTGCTCTTCCGCGTAGCCAACTCTGTCCTTCGTAACGCAGAGGAAGCTGAGGACGTGGTGCAGGAAGTCTTTGTTCGCGTTGTGCAGCATCAGCGGTCGTTGCCTGAAGTGCGAGACCTGCGTGTCTGGTTGGTTCGCATCGGATGGAACCTCGCGCTCGATCATCGTCGACGCATACGGCCCGAGCAGATGGAAACTTTTCAGGCAGCAGCCATCGTCGACGGTGCGAGTCCCGCAGATGAAGCGCTCGGCGACACGCAACGCCTCGGTGCTGTGATGAACGCCATCGAGCGTTTGCCGAAAGCGGAACGCCAGGCGCTCTTGCTTTCCGCTTTGGAGGAGCTCGACACCGCGGAAATCGCTCGCATTATGAGCAAGAGCGAATCTGCCGTGCGCGCACTCCTCTTTCGCGCACGAACACATCTCCGCAAACGGCTCGCAAAGAAGGGAGCTAAATGATGAACTACCCAGACGAACTCGACAAGCAAATCGACGACGCACTTCACGTCATTCGGAGCGCTGGTACGCCGGATGGCATGCAAGCTCGCCTACTCCGCAATGTGCGTCAGGCGCCAGCACAAACACCCATGCTGTTCCACTCACCCATTTGGAAACTAACGTCTGTGGCGTGCGCCCTTGTAGTTACCGCAGGCGTTGCGATTAGCAGACACAATGCTGCTGTCAAACTTGAAAACACGAAGCATCTTCCGACCTTGTCTGCGCGCGACAAGCTTGCCAACCCCACGCAGGAGTCAACAGAAAGTATTCCTCACAGCACGGCGGACGCAGGTCGGCGAAGCCACCGGACGCTCCAAGCCGCACGCGATACTCCTCACAACTTAGCGATCGAGAAGGAACCCAGCAGCGAAGAGGATGCTGCCTACGTCGAAATGCTCGCTCCAAGCCATCCTGCTCCAGACATGCCTCTCACACAGCAGGAAAAGCTGTTGCTCGCTGCAGCCAAGCAGCGGGAGCCCCAGAGTCAGATCGCTGAGCTGCGACGCCCTGTCTGGCCTCTCCACGACCCTGTGGACGACGACGATTTTCAGCAATTCTTTTCAAGACCACCATCACCAAATCAACCCGGAGATTCTGAATGACGCTCGCTCTAAGAACAGCCGCAACCTGCATTGCCTGCACACTTCTCGCCGGCACATGCACGTACACCCACGCTCAAACCCCTGCCGCAGAGACTGCCTCTGCTGACGAACACAAATCGTCCATCGATTACACGCGCCAAATGCAAGGCGGCTTTGTCGTGAAGACCTATCGCTTGGTCAATATGACGCAGCAGAACGATGCGAATGAAGTCGTCATCGCTCTGCGCAACATCCTATCTCCATCCATCCACATCTACATGGATTTTTCCGCCAACACAATCGTGATCGCGGCACCGCCTGACCAGCAGCAAATTGCACAGAACCTGGTCGCGAAACTCGACATGCTCAAAGCGACGTACCGCATCACCTACACGCTTACCGAAATCGAAGACGGCAAGCGCATCGGCACACAGCACTACACGTTGGCTGCAACAGACGGGCAGCGTGTCACGCTCAAGCAAGGCAGCAAAATACCTCTCGTCACGAACACCTCGGGCAAAGACACATCGTTTCAATACATCGATGTCGGCGTGAACTTTTCTGTTGAGGCTGATGCCGCTGGAAACGGCGTTCTGCTCAAAAGTAAGGTCGAACAATCCAGCGTGCCTGAAGAAAAAGCAATTTCAAATATTCAGGAACCAGTCATCCGGCAGGCGGTGCTCGAAGGTGCAACCCTGATTCAACTCAACAAGCCCTTCATTCTTGGCTCTATCGATGTCGTCGGCTCCACACGCCGCATCGATGTTGAGGTGGTCGCAGAGACTGTCAACCAACGCGCTACCACACGCTAGCCCCGCGACGCGCACGCCGGTGTACAGCAGACGGAGGCGGTACGATGGAGGTGTGGATGCACCTTCAAACACCGCAGTCCTCCTGCTTGCACACGGCACCCCCGATCGCTTGAGCGAGATGGCAGAGTACCTCGACAAGGTGACCGGCGGCCGCCCTATGCCGCGGCATGTTGTCGAAGAACTCCAGCATCGCTACGCGGAAATCGGTTTGCGTGAAGAGCCTCTTCCGGAAGGACCTCCGCTTACCCGCTGGACTCTGCTGCAAGGACGGCTGCTAGCAGAAGCATTACAACAGCCTGTCTACGTTGGTATGCGCAACTGGCATCCTTACATCGCGGACGTTGTCGCACAGATGAAAGTCGATGGTGTCACAGACGCGAAGGTTCTGTGCCTCGCGCCACAAAATTCCCGCACATCCACGGGGCTTTACCGGCGCGCGCTCGATGCCGCGTTGCGCGACACTCCGGGCCAGCCATTTACCTACGAGTTCATTGCCGGCTGGGCTGACGAGCCGCTGCTCGCACAAGCATTCGCGGAGCGCATGTGGCCGGCATGGGCGGAGGCCTCTGCGAAACAAGGACAGCACGTTCCGGTCCTCTTCACCGCCCACTCCGTTCCCTGCCGTACCATTCGTTCAACGAATGCCACGCAAGCTGCGCAAGGCTCTGCCCCGCAGCCCGGCGCTGCTGTTCCAGCAGAAGGCATTCAGAACTACGGCACAGCTAATGCAGGCGACCCCTACCCGATCGAGTGCAAACAAACCGCTGCCGCAACAGCAAAGCGTCTTTCAGTCGTGGGCTTCACTGACGCTGATTGGAGCTTCGCCTTCCAGAGCCAGGGAGTGGCCGGCGCGCCGTGGATCGGTCCGTCAGTAGAAGACACGCTGACGGCGCTCGCCGAAGCCGGCCACAAAGCCGTCGTCATGCAGCCCATCGGCTTCCTCTGCGATCACGTGGAAATCCTCTACGACATTGACGTCAACTTCCGAGAATTCGGCGAGAAACTTGGCCTGGAAATCACACGCGCAGAAAGCCTGAATGATTCACCCACACTCATCCGCGCGCTGCAGCATGTGCTAGAACGCTCTGTGAGAGCTGAAAACTCAGATTTGTCATCTCGACCGGAGGTGAGCGGAGCTCGCCGTAATGGAGAGACCCCCGTATTTGCCCCGGCCCAAGCGTCCCATTCGCGCAACACACCTGTCGCAGAGATCATTACAGAAGCGCTCCCCGAAGCCGAACTGGTCGCCGCCGCAGGACTCTAATGCCTTCCACAACTACCGTCGCCGACTTTACGCAACCTTCGCGACCTTTGCGTTCAGCCCCGCAGGGCGCAACATTCCCATGAAGCGCATCGCCATCATCGGCGGGGGCATCTCTGGCCTCACCGCCGCTTACGAACTGGAGCTCGCCCGCAAGCGCGGCGCCGACATCGATTGGCATCTCTACGAAGCCTCCGACCGCCTTGGCGGCATCATCGAGACCACGCGCTATTCCACTCCTGAAGGCGAATGGATCCTCGAAGGCGGCCCCGACGGCTGGGTTTCCGAAAAGCCCTGGGCTCGGGAACTAGCCATCGAACTCGGCCTCGAAGACCAGCTCATCTACTCCAACGACGCAGATCGCAAAACATACATCCTGCTCGACGGCAAGCTGCAAGCCATGCCTGACCGTATGCGCATGTTCGTGCCCGAAGATCTCTCCACGCTCGATGACTCACCGCTCTTCTCCGTCACCGCAAAGCAAGCCTATGCCGACGAGATCACGCGAGCCGAAGAACTGAAAGCCTCCGCCCCCAATCACGATGAATCCGTCGCCAGCTTCGTTCTCCGCCACTTTGGCGAAGAAGTACTAGAGAAGGTCGCTGCTCCCCTGCTCTCCGGCGTCTTCGGCGGAGATGTGAACAAGCTCAGTGTCCGCTCCGTACTCGCACCGTTTGTTGCAATGGAACGCGAGCATGGCAGCCTTGTCCTCGCGCTGCAATGCAAAGCCGCCGAGCGAGGCAGCAAACCGCCGCAACCAATCTTCACTAGCTTAAGCACTGGCATGGGCTCACTCTCGACCGCCTTGCAGCGCTGCTTACCGCCTGATCGGCTTCACCTCCGCGTTGAATGTAATGAACTCCTGTTGGAGAATTACACCGGAGAGGCAGAGTGGAGCTTCTGGATCGACAAAGCTGATCGGAACAGGGCTGCGGGGGCATTTGGCTTGTCTGGTAATCACATTGCCTTCTTTGAAGAGTTCATCTTCGCATTACCGTTATCGCTAATGCGTCGGCTTCTAAAGGACCTTGATCCCGTGAGCACATGGTTCCTGCCTAGCAGCGGCAGCTTTGCTTCTTTGGCTCCTCGGCAAGCAAGTTCAGCTGTTCTCATCAGTTACTGCTGGCCCAAGAACATCGCGACTACGCTAGCTATTCCACAGGGCTTCGGCTTCCTAGTCCCGCAGCAACACACCGTTCGCCACTCCACACCTGTCATCTCGACCGAAGCGAAGCGTAGTGGAGAGACCTCCGCATTTGCGGCAAGCGCAACGCGCGAGCAAGTCAATGAGCCAAATATCCTAGCCGCCACTTTCACCAATCAAAAATTTCCGCAAAGAACACCGCCCGGCGCACGCGCCATTCGAGTCTTCTTTGGTTCCGACAGCACCGAGTACTTCGCCAACACTCCCGACAGCGAAGTCGCAAAGCAAGCCTTCATTCAACTCCAGTCCATCCTCGGCCCGCTTCCCGACCCCGATCACACCCTCACAACAGTCCATCGCTGGCCGCGCTCGCTCCCGCAGTACGAAGTCGGCCACTTAGACCGCATGGCACAACTCGACGAATTGGTCGCCCGCATCCCCGGCCTTCATCTTCTCGGCAACAGCTACCGCGGGGTCGGCCTCCCGGACCTCATCCGCGACGCCCGTTCCACCGCACGAAAACTACTGTCTACTGTCTAGCCGTCCACTGTCTGTCGATTCACGCCACAGGCGTAAAATCGACATATGGGCATTACTCGCCAGCAAGCTCTCGACTGCTTTGCCTCCGACGACCTGATCGGCATCGGCATGGAAGCCGACGCGGTTCGCCGCCGCCTGCATCCTGAAGGCGTCGTCAGCTACATCATCGACCGCAACATCAACTACACGAACTTCTGCACCGAATACTGCACCTTCTGCGCCTTCTACCGTCCGCTCAAGGGCAAGATGGCGGCCGAGGGCTACATCCTCGACTTCGACACCATCTATGACAAGATCCGCGAGACTGTAGAGATGGGCGGCACCGGCGTCCTGATGCAGGGCGGCATCCACCCTGATCTCAAAATCGACTGGTTCGAATCGCTCTTCACCGGCATCAAGCAGCGCTTCCCGCAGATTTGGCTTCACTGCCTCAGCGCGAGCGAAATCCTCGCCATCGCCGAATACTCTGACATCGACCTGCGCACCACCATCGCTCGCTTGCGCGATGCCGGCCTCGACTCCATTCCCGGGGGCGGCGCCGAAATCCTCGACGATGAAGTCCGTCACCGCATCGCGCGCCTCAAGTGCAAAACGCAGGACTGGGTGGACGTGCACCGCACTGCCCATCAGCTCGGTATGCGCACCACAGCCACGATGATGTTCGGCGTAGGTGAAAACATGGAGCACCGCGTCAACCACTTTGAAGTCGTGCGCCAGCTTCAGGAAGAAACCGGCGGCTTCACCGCGTTTATCCCATGGAGCTTCCAGCCCAACAACACAGCCCTCGGCGGCCGCGGCTGGGATGAAGCCACCAGCGTCGAATACCTCAAGACGCTCGCCATCTCCCGCATGTACCTCGACAACATCGAGAACGTACAGTCGTCCTGGGTTACGCAGGGCCTCAAAGTCCTGCAGATGGGCCTACGCTTCGGCGGCAACGATGTCGGGAGCGTCATGCTCGAAGAAAACGTGGTCAAAGCCGCGGGCACATCGAACTGCACGACCGAAGAAGAACTCCGCCGCATCATCCGCGATGCCGGTTTCAAGCCCGTCCAGCGCGACACACTCTACCGCACCATGTTTCTCAACTAGCTCGGCCCTTGGACGGAGCTGACATTTGTTTAGGCGGGACACTCGTGAGCAGACGATAGAATCAGAGGACTAACTCACCAGGAGTTCCAGCTGATTCATCCTGCCCAAGCGCTCGCCTACGCCTTTGCTAACCCGCACGGCCTCGGCTACTACTGGCGCACGCACTATACCTCGCAGATCTACAGCTTCCACGGCATGTACCGCTGGAACGCCTTCGATATCGCGATGCTGGTGCCCTATTTCATCGTGATGCTGATCCTCGCGTTCTATGGCATCCACCGCTACCAGCTCGTCTGGCTGTACTACAAGAACCGCCGCAACGAAGCCAAATCGCATCTGCCACCCGCGCACTTCAACGAGTCCGCACTCCCGTTCGTCACCATTCAGCTGCCCATCTATAACGAGCAGTTCGTGATCGACCGCCTCATCGATGCCTGCTGCCGGCTCAACTACCCGCGCGACCGCTTTGAGATCCAGCTACTCGATGACTCTACCGACGAAACGAAAGAAGTTGCTGCCAACATCGTCGCCCGGTACGCTTCCGGCGCGGCCGACCTCGCGCCGCAACCCATCCATTACCTGCACCGCACCAATCGCAACGGCTTCAAAGCAGGCGCGCTCGAACAAGGTCTGAAGGTGTCGCAAGGCGAGCTCGTCGCCATCTTCGACGCTGACTTCGTTCCTCCTCCCGAGTGGATCATGCAAGTGGTTCATCACTTCGCAGAACCCGGCGTAGGCATGGTGCAAACTCGCTGGACACACCTCAATCGCAATTATTCGTTCCTTACTCAGGTGGAAGCGATTCTGCTCGACGGCCACTTCGTTCTCGAACACGGCGGCCGCTCACGCGCCGGTGTCTACTTCAACTTCAACGGCACTGCCGGCATGTGGCGTCGCCAGGCGATTGACGAAGCTGGTGGATGGCAGCATGACACACTTACCGAAGACACTGATCTCAGCTATCGCGCACAGCTGAAGGGCTGGAAGTTCAAATACCTTCAAGACGTCGAATGCCCCGCCGAACTCCCCATCGAAATGACTGCCTTCAAAACGCAGCAGGCGCGCTGGGCCAAAGGTCTGATCCAGGTCGGCAAGAAAATCCTGCCGCAGGTCATGCGCTCCGATGCGCCGTTCCACAACAAACTCGAAGCCTGGTACCACCTCACCGCGAACATCAGCTACCCGTTGATGATCATCCTCTCCGCACTCCTCATGCCGGCGATGATCGTGCGCTCCTGGCAGGGCCCGCTTCAGATGTTCCTCATCGATTTACCGCTCTTCATGGCATCGACGATGTCGATCTCCAGCTTCTATCTCGTCAGCCAGAAAGAGCTCTTCCCGCGCACCTGGTATAAGACTTTTCTCTATCTGCCGTTTCTGATGTCGCTAGGCGTAGGCCTCACCATCACCAACACAAAAGCCGTGATGGAAGCGCTGTTCGGCGTGCAGACGGCCTTCGCCCGCACGCCCAAATACAACGTCGCGAAAAAGGGCGAGAAGTCGGCAGCGAAAAAGTATCGCAAACGCCTCGGCATTATCCCGTGGATTGAGCTGCTGATCGGCTGCTACTTCGCGGCCACCGTCTACTACGCAATCACCACCGAGAATTACTTCACCGTTCCGTTCCTTCTTCTCTTCGTGCTCGGCTACTGGTACACGGGTCTTCTCAGCCTATTCCAAGGCTTATTCGAACGCCGGGGGAGCCGAGGCGATGAGATTCATGAAAAGCCCTACCCTGTCGGTATCTAACTCAGCCGTCCTAGCTCAGAGTGCAATACAAATGCCCCGGCAGCTGCGGGCTTTAGCTCGCGAAGCACGATCCCTTGGGGAAGAGACTTGGTCTCAACCGATCTCGGCAGCATTACCCTTACAAGCGTAGAAGCCAAACAGATCGGCACAAACGCTGATGCAGGTAGCGCTCATGGCACGGGTATTGATTCTTTGCGCCACATCAAAAGGAAAGGCCCGCCAATGCGGGCCTTCTTTGTACCTATACACACTAGAAGCGAATGCCGAACTTCACAGGTATATACGTGGTGCGGTTGCTGTTCTGTGGGAAGTAGTCGTACCCACTGTAGGTTGTCGTCGCCAGGTTTTGATAGGTGTAGCCCTGCCGCTGTGAGTTCAACGTCACGACATACCGAACCTCACCGTACAGGCGCTCGTTCGAGAATCGTGACAACTTGTAGGTCAACCCAAATCCGCCATTGAACCCGGGCGCGTTGGAAACCTGCGTGCCACCCAGGAAGGCTGAATCGGCTGTGTACTCATAGCAGTAGCCGTAGTAATCGCAGTACTCACCTGTTTGAGGAACGGTGAACTGAGTCACCTTGTGGTAAAAACCGGCACCGGCGGTTACGTAGGCACCGAGCTTTTCCGTTCCACCAATCTTGTAAATCGGGTCGATGGAAAAGGACCAGTCGTGCGCGTGCGCGTCGAAATTGTAAGTGGAATTTGTAGCATCACCGCTGAGGATGTAGCTCTCTTCGTCGATCGTGCGTCCATTGACGGCTAAATTGTCCCAATCGAACTGCAGATTCAGGCCGAAATTCTTGTTGAAATCTCTTCCAGCACCGACTTGGAAGCTATAGCTCGGCGAGTAGTAGTGGTATGTATTTCCAATCGGCTGCGTAAATCCGCCACCAGCGAAAAACTCATACTTGTTCGAGCCGTCCGCATTTGTATTACCTCCGCGATAACGCGGACGACCGTAACGGCGTCCACCGTTGTACTGCATCGCGTTGAAAGGCACCAAATGGTCCGTTGTCACACCGGCAACTTCATCAGGCTCACCGCTACTCGCGCTGCTGCTCGAAAAGATGTTGGCGGCATTTAGCTCGGCAGCCGATAACTGCAGGTTCAAGGTGGGCTTTGCTAGTACCGCTGCGGCGTCGGTCCCCGTCTCTGTTTGGGCACCGGCCACAGCTACGCTTGCACCGAACACAGCTGTCAAGGCTAGTGTGCGGCACACAAAACTTGAGGGACGCTGAAAAGAAAGCATCTTGGTTTGAACTCCTTAATTGTCGAGCGACCCGACCTGCTGCAAGAAACACAACGCGTGCTGGAAAGTTGCGCCTACCGCATGTCAGGAACGTTCTCTCTACTGTGAGACGATAGAAAGCCCGTTCTGGATGCAGGCCATTTGGAACCTTGCAACATACACTGAAGAACGAATGTCCATAGCCTCAAATTTGGAACAAATCCGTAATCAGATCGCCGACGCGTGCGCCAAAGCAGGAAGGTCCCACTCTGATGTCGCGCTGATGGCTGTCAGCAAAATGCACCCTTCAGCTGCAATGATCGAGGCGTACGCCGCAGGCCAGCGGCTCTTCGGTGAAAACCGTGTTCAGGAGACTCAATCCAAGCTCAATGACCTAAGCTCGTTCGCCGATCTCGACCTTCATCTCATTGGTCCGCTGCAAAACAATAAAACCTCGAAGGCCGCCGAGATATTTCAAGCGGTCGATACGCTGGACTCCCGCAAAACGGCTGAACGCCTGAACGCGGCAGCGGCGTCCCAGGGCAAAATCCTTCCCGTCCTGGTTGAAGTAAAGCTGTCCCACGAAGAGTCAAAGCACGGCCTGCCCCCCGAAGATCTTCCAGCGTTCCTCGCTGACACCCAATCGTTCCAGCACATCGAGGTGCGCGGCCTAATGACCGTTCCACCCTGGAGCGAAGACCCTGAAGCCGCCCGCCCGTACTTCCAGAAACTTCGTCAGCTGAGGAACGAAAGTCAGCCCCAATACCCTTCGCTGGTCGAACTCTCCATGGGCATGTCCAACGACTTCCGCGTGGCCATCGAAGAAGGTTCAACCGCCGTCCGCATAGGCACCGCCATCTTCGGCAAACGAGTAGCCGCGAGCCACTAGCCACTGGCACTAGCCACAATATTTGACACATGATCCTGAGCCTTAGGCGAAGGACCCCCGTACCGGCAAGGCGAGTGCCGCAGGCACGAGCGCATATTTCTCTACGCTCTACATTCTAACTTCTACACTCTAACTACCGCCGTTTCCCAAAGGCCATCACAAGCACCACAAGGCTCGCCACAGCCCCACCCGCGAACAGCCCAGCCATGGCCCCGCTCAACCGCACCTGTGCCACCGGAGCGCCACCAGCTTCACCATGGGCCATCACCAGCTTTGCCACGATTAACCCGCATCCGACGAAGACCAGCACAACCAACAAGGCTCGCCCGACAAATTTCACAGGCTACTTGCGCTCCACAATCGCGGAAGCGGACAACATGACGCCCTGCCCCTGCGCTGACTTCACTTTCACTGCGTCAAAGCTGCCTTGCGCATTCTCAACAGTCAGGCCTGTATCGGCCTCAATATTCACGTTCTGTAGCGTCAAGCCTGTGATCGGTGACCCGGATGCACCTGCAATGCTGCCCGCCGACTTCGCGCGAACCGCTTGCACATTGCGAATCGCTACCTGCGCCATCGATGCTAAGGAAGCAGTCTCTAAATCGATGGGCCGTTCAACATCAAACATCTCGATATCGCTGAAGCTCAAATCACGGATACCGGAAGAGACGGCATGGATATCGATCCCCCTCGATGTACCCGCAAACAAAAGCCGCTCAGCTCGAAGCCCACGAACCGATTGGATGACAAGCCCTGCGCCGTGCCGAAAGGTGCAGTCGCTGATCCTCACATCATCATTAGCAGAGGCATCGCTTGAAGATAAACTCGCGGTGCCGAGCGCCAATGCGAACGAGCCCACCGATGTGCTGACATGCTCAAAGCTCATGCCTTGCGTGTTCTTGACACCGATCCCGCCAAGGTGGTCAGCCACGGGTGACTCGATCCGTACGTTCGCCACATGGATGTCTCGGGAAAGGAAAACACTCACGCTCTCACTGTTGTGAATCGTCACGCCATCGATCCGGCTACGCTTCACATCAAAGAAATCAATTGCATGAGGTGCCTCCGCGACCTCTCCCTGCAAGAATCGCGCGTTCCCGTCGATCGTGCCGCTGCCCGTGATGGCTACGTCTTCGACGTGAGTCGCACTCACCATCGTCGGCGTCGTGTTGCTTCGACTCGCATTCGCGACCGCATGCTGCGCCAGCAGCGTAGATCGGCCCTCAACATCGAGCCGCACATGAGATCTCAACTCAATGGGCCCACTCAGAAACGTGCCGCTGCCGCTGAGCCGTACAATCCCACCGCCTGGGTTCGCCGCACAGGCCTCGATAGCATTTTGAATGCTCGACGTGTCCAGCGTGAGCCCGTCGCCTTTTGCACCATAGTCGCGAACATCGCACACCTTGGCGACGGAAGCAGAGATATTCGCCGCGTGCGCCGAGATGGCTACCGATGCCGCAAGCCCAACTACAAGGAAACGCATGCCAGTACTCCTTACTACTCCCACTCAATCGTTCCCGGCGGCTTCGACGTGATGTCATACACCACCCGATTGATGCCTCGCACTTCGCTCACAATCCTGCTGGAGATCGCACGCAGCACTTCGTACGGAAGCTCAGCCCAGTCTGCCGTCATGCCATCTTCGCTTTCCACCGCACGGATGGCACAGGTATAAGCATACGTTCGCTGATCACCCATGACCCCGACCGTCTTCACCGGCAACAAGACAGCAAAGCTCTGCCACACCTTGGTCGTAAGACCCGCGCGATGAATCTCCTCCGTGCAAATGGCGTCGGCCTCCTGCAGGATCGCTACACGATCGGGCGTCACCTCACCGAGAATCCGAACCGCAAGCCCCGGCCCCGGGAATGGTTGCCGCTCCAAGATTTCCGTCGGCATACCAAGATCCCGCCCAATGCGCCGCACTTCATCTTTGAATAAATCGCGCAATGGCTCGATGAGCTTCAGCTTCATGTCTGCCGGAAGGCCGCCAACATTGTGGTGGCTCTTGATCACGTGCGAAGGCCCATGCACGCTCGCGGACTCAATGACATCCGGATACAGCGTCCCCTGCACCAGCCATGCAATCTCTTCACCGGCGGACTTCTCAGCGTCGAAGATCTTGCGAGCCTCATCGTCGAACACCGCAATAAACTCGTTGCCGATTGCCTTTCGCTTCTGCTCCGGATCGATGACACCAGCAAGCTTCGCCAGGAAGCGCTCGCCCGCATCCACCGCAACTACGTTCAAGCCGAGACCCTCGCGCATGGTCCTCTGCACTTGAGTGAACTCATCCTTGCGCAGCACGCCATTGTTCACGAAAATGCACGTCAACCGATCACCAATCGCGCGCGCCACCAAGACAGCCGCCACGCTCGAATCAACCCCGCCCGAAAGCCCACAGATGGCATGCCCAGTTGGGCCTACCTGCTCGCGAATCTTTTCCACCGTTGAAGCAATGAAGTGCTCTGGTGTCCAATCCTGGTTCGCGCCGCAGATATCGACGACGAAGTTCTTAAGCAGCTCCGTTCCTTGTGGTGTGTGCGCCACTTCCGGATGAAACTGCACCGCCCACATGCGGCGCTGCTCATCGGAAATCGCAGCAACAGCATTCGCCGTGCGTGCCGTTACTCTGAAACGAGGAGCAAGTGATTCGGCGTGATCGCCATGCGACATCCACACGCTCAGCGTTGCGGACAAACCGTGGAACAGCGCGGATTCCTCGATGACGTTTACATCGGCATGCCCGTACTCCCGAGCAGCCGCAGGCACCACACGCCCACCGAGGTGATGCGTCATGAACTGCAAGCCGTAGCAGATGCCCAGCAGCGGCAAGCCCGTCTCAAGAACCTTGGGGTCAGCTTGCGGTGCTTCCGCATCGTAGACGCTCGATGGACCGCCGGAGAGAATGATCCCGTTCGGCCGCAGCGCCATGACCTTGTCAAGCGAGGTCGTACAAGGCAGCACAACCGAAAACACGTTGAACTCGCGGATACGACGCGCGATGAGCTGTGTGTACTGCGAACCGAAATCTAAAATAACGATCGTGGAAAGGTCAGGCGTGCTCACAAGCCTAGTGTACCGAGTGCTCTTCTCTCGTAAGAAGAATCGGCGCTAGCTGGGGTCCCTGCGCCGCGTCGAACTAACCGCACCCATAATCCCCGAGCCGAGCAGGATGATCGAAATCGCGATCACCCAGTGTTGCGGCATATGCGCAAGATGGCACACGTAAACGACACCGGCAATCAGCACAATCGTTCCAAGCAGATAGAGACCAAAGGACATGTCGTGCTCCAAAGTGAAGTTGAAACCTTGCCGTTACGATGCAATTTCTTCCGCTGAAGTGCACGCTGCCACAGGTTTTTCGTAGAGCTGCCAAAGGCGCAAGAACGCAGCCGTGCGAACGACATGGATGTAGTCCGATGCCACCGCATACCAGAGACCTACAGCGATCCACCAACAGGTGAGAAACGTCTGTGTCTCAACGCTGGAAAACGGCAGCGGGCAGGCTGAAAACACCAGCGCGAGCACCAGAAGCGCGATCTTCGTAATGCCGATAACAAGATTGATCTCCACCAGCTTGCCACGCAGCGTTCCGCCCCTCAATGACTCACGCAGACTGCGCAGGGCGCTCTTGCGCTTTTGCACGCAGAGAACCGGAGCGAGTTGAAACACGTAACTTGCTGCCATCCATAGAACAAACAGACCAAGCGTGCCAACAATCACAATCGCAGCGAATGGAACGAACGCAGGTTCATGATGAAGCGAAAGCGGCATGACAACCATGCGCTGCACGAAGGCAAGCATCGCCCACAGCCAACATCCAATCACAGCAAGCAGACATGCAACGCGCAGCCCGCTGATGAGCGAGAGCGAAACGAACGCCGGCGCCGCCCCGTAATCCAGGCGCTGCAATACCTTGCCTCGTCCCCAGGCGGAAAGCAGAATCCAGCCGAGACACATCATGATTCCGAGAAGCAGATGGCTCCTTACCGCGCTCGACACACCGCGAACAGCATGCAACACAGACCTACTGTCAAAGCTCGTGAAGCTCCATGCATTCGCCTCAACAGCAACGACGTAAGGCGCAAGTGCTCTGCGCCAGTAAAACGCAGCCGAGCCCGAAACGAGCGCCCAGAACGCCCAACGCCAGGCAATCTCCAACGCGGTGAGCGACGGGCGCTTCCACACCTCAGCCATTACACCAACAAACGACTGCGTTCCGCGCACCGGCGTACTCGCCGCGCTCCGCTGCGTGGAAAACGCGGTAGATATCACTTCACCACCAGATTGACGAGTTTGCCTTTCACAACAATTGTCTTCACCAGGGTCTTACCAGCGAGACGCGTTCGCACTTTCTCATCACTCATGGCTACATCCTTGATCGTTTCATCTTCGCTTTCGGCAGAGACTTTCACAACGGAGACAAGCTTGCCATTGATCTGCACCGGTACTTCCAACTCGTTCTCACGTGCAAGTTCAGCATCGGCTTCCGGCCAGGGCTGACGGAAAAGAACACCTTCGCCGCCAATCTGCTCCCACAGCTCGGCAGCAACAAACGGTGCAAACGGCGCGAGCAGCAGGACCAGCGCCTCGAAGATTTCAGCAATGGTGATGCCAGCTACGTCGCCCGAGTCCATTGCCGTTTCAGCGGCAGACAACTCGTTCACCAGAATCATGATGGCGGCGATGCATGTATTGAAGTGCCAGCGCCCACTGAAGTCCGTGGTGATCTTCGCTATGGTCTGGTGCAGTGTGCGCAACAGCGCCTGGCCCGCAGGCGTCTGCCCTGCGGTTGCCGATGCAGCAGCCTCATCGCCATGCGCGTTGCTTCGCGAAGCGCGAACTACCGGCGCGTACTTCGACGCAAGGCGATATACCCGAGACAGGAACCGGCTCACACCAGCCACGCCGTCTTCCTGCCACTCCAGGTCGCGGTCCGGCGGAGCAGCGAACAGCGCGTACATACGCGTTGCATCGGCGCCATAGCGCTCGATCATGTCATCCGGCGAAACAACATTGCCCTTTGACTTCGACATCTTCGCGCCGTCTTTGATCACCATGCCCTGCGTGAACAAGCGCTCAGCGGGCTCGCTGTTTTCGATCAGCCCAAGGTCGCGCATCACCTTCGTCCAGAAGCGCGAATAGATGAGGTGCAGAATCGCATGCTCGACGCCGCCGATGTACTGGTCGATCGGAAACCAGTAATTCGCCTTCGCGCTATCGAACGGCGCGCTCGCATTCTTCGCATCGGTGTAGCGGTAGAAGTACCAGCTCGAATCGACAAACGTGTCCATTGTGTCAGTCTCGCGACGCGCGGGCCCACCGCACACGGGGCACGCTGTGTTCGCAAACTCGGGCACCTTGCCAAGCGGCGATCCGCCTTCCTGCGTGATCTCGATGTGCTCCGGCAGCAGTACTGGCAGCGCGCTCTCAGGCACCGGCACGATGCCTCCCGCAGGCACGCCGTCGTGGCCGTTCGTGCAATACACCATCGGGATGGGCGTGCCCCAGTAGCGCTGTCGGCTGACACCCCAGTCCTTCAGCCGATAGGTCGTGGTCTTCTTGCCGAAACCGTTCGCCTCGGCAAAGCTCGCCATCTTGTCCTGCGCTTCCAGGCAGTTCTCACCGGTCCACTCGCCGGAATCGACCAACACTGCTTCGTCTTCGCCGGTGTATGGCAGCGCGAGGTCGTTCGTATCGACATTCGGAGCGACGACGCGCTTGATGGGCAAGCCGTACTTCTGTGCGAACTCGAAGTCGCGTTCATCGTGGCCCGGCACGCTCATGATCGCGCCGGTGCCATAATCCGCAAGGATGTAGTTCGCCACCCAGATTGGCAGTGTCTCCCCCGTGAATGGATTCAACGCATGCTTACCGGTGAACGCGCCTTCTTTCTCGATGCCGCCAAGATTGTCCGCTTCCCGCGCAGCCTGTTGTTCTGCCAGCATCTTCTCTACCGCCGAAGCGAGTTGCGCATCATCCGCCAACCACGCCTTCACCAACGGATGTTCCGGCGCGAGCTGAATTGAGGTCGCGCCAAAGATCGTGTCTACGCGCGTAGTGAAGACCGTGATTTTGCCTGCGCCCGCGCGCGCTTGCTCCAATGCCGGTGGTGTTGGCTCGTCGAGTTGGCGGGCCGATTCGCTACCGGACTCTGCCACAGCAAAGTCCACCATCGTGCCTTGGCTACGCCCAAGCCAGTTGCGCTGCATAGTGCGCACCTTGTCCGGCCAGCCCGGCATCATGTCCAGGCCGTCGAGCAATTCATCGGAATACTTGGTGATGCGCAACGCCCACTGCTCCAACTCACGTTGCTCCACGAGCGTGTCTTCATGCCGCCAGCAATGGCCGCCCACGACCTGCTCATTCGCGAGCACGGTGCAACACTTGGGACACCAGTTCACCTTGCTTGACTTGCGATAAGCGAGCCCCTGCTCATACATCTTCAGGAAGAACCACTGGTTCCACCGGTAGTAGTCCGGCAGGCAGGTCGTAACTTCAGTGCCCCAGTCGTAGCTCAGGCCCATGCGTCGCATCTGCTTGCGCATCGCCTCAATATTCGAAAGCGTCCACTGTCGCGGCGGCGTGTTGTTCTTCAGCGCTGCGTTTTCCGCCGGCAAGCCGAATGCGTCCCAACCCATGGGGTGCAGCACATTGTAGCCGCGCATCCACATGAAGCGCGCCAGCGCATCGCCGATGGCGTAGTTGCGCACATGGCCCATGTGGAGCTGGCCACTTGGATACGGCAACATCTCCAGGCAATAAAACTTTGGCTTGCCGCTGGTGTGATCTTCCGCGCGATAAAGCTCCGGATCAGCGTCCCAACGCGCCTGCCAGCGGGGTTCGATTTCGGCAGGGTTGTAGCGGTTCGACTCTTCGCCTTTTCCGGCGAAATTGTTCTCATTTTCAGGCATACATCCTCATTGTAGAGAAGCAGTCAATCGGCGTAGTCTCAGAAAACAGAAGGGGTGGTTCAATGGCGGCTTCAGCGACAGTTCCCTTTGTTTCGGTCGAAGAATACCTTCGCTCCGACCCGCAGCCGGACATGGATTACGTGGACGGTGTCATGGAGGAGCGAAACTTGGGCGAATACGATCACGCGGACTTAGAAACCGAACTTGCGGCAATCTTTCGAAATCACCGGAAAGATCGGAACGTCCGCGCAGTTGTTGAGGTACGCGTGCAAGTGCTACCGACTCGCTTCCGCATCCCTGACGTCTGCGTTATGCCCGCAGCTTGGAAGAGAACACCCATCATGCACGAAGCACCGATGCTTTGTATCGAGGTGAAATCGCCGGAATTCACTCTGAAGCGCGAGCGTACCCGTGCACAGGACTTCCTAATCATGGGCGTACCCGAGGTCTGGATTCTCGACCCCGAAAAGCGCACCGCCTACGTTCTCCGCGGGGACGAGATGACCGGGCAATGTGAAGGCACACTGCGCCTGAACGGAACGCCTATCGAACTGGACTTGGCCGCGCTCTTCAGCGTGCTCGACGAGTAGCCTTCGGTGTCCGCCTCTGTCAGGACGTAGCTTCCGCTTACCTTGATCTGTCATCTCGACCGAAGCGAAGCGAAGTGGAGAGACCCCTGTATTTTGCAACTGCGAGTCGCGCCGAGTTTCACACGAGGAGCCATCAAAACCGCAGAGCGTGGCGGCCTTACATGTGACTCGTATTACTTCCGACAACGGCGTTTGTGAGGAGCAAGAGGCTTAGTTTTCGAGACTCATCAGGAGTCGCGATAGACTTGCTCGGTCTACACATACCATTTACTGAGGTCGTGACATGTCGAAGTCTTTTCGTTGGCTTCATATTGTGCTCGAAATCATTGGCGGACTTGCTTTAGTCGCCTGCTTGGGATGGATGGCTTTTTATTTTCTCTTTATTGTTCCTATGAGCCATTTCACAGACGGAAACTGTAGCCCAGACACTGAACAGAGGCTTGTGAACGCGCCGGACGGAGGCGAACACAACTTCAAGAGTCTTCATAGAACCTGCGGTCAGTACAACTTCTTCTTTGCTTATCTAAGCACCGGTAATACAAACAAGGGTTATGAATATGAACCCATTGTTGAACTCAAAAACATAGCTCCGGGATCTGCTACAGCTGAGTGGGATGGACCGAATCGGATTGTCGTCACATTTCCAGAATCGGCAGAGGTAGTGGATCATTACGCGAGATCGTTTGGAATAGACGTTGTACTCCGCCCGCAGTAGCAAATCGACTTCACACCGCATCGATGCGTTTTCTTAATTGGTGTTTTTAAAAATCCGCCGGGCAGTCCACCTAAGTCCGGCTTTAGTCGAACTTCGTCGGGTTTTAGTTCACCGGCACCACCGGCAAACTCACATAACTCGCATCCCCCGCTTCATGCCAAACCCGCTCCGTCGCTTTCGTGTAATCTCCAGGCTTCGCTTCAAAGATGTTCGGCACAAACGTCTGCGGGTTACGGTCATATAGCGGGAACAGCGAAGACTGCACCTGCACCATAATGCGGTGGCCCGCGGGAATCGTACGATTCACAATCGGCAGGCCGAACTTGTACTCAAGAGCGGCGCCTGGCTTGATCGCCTCGGGCTTTTCGAAGCTCTTCCGATAACGTCCGCGGAAGATGTCCGTTGCCATCGGCAATTCGTAGCCTGCCATGTTGTAGTTCGTGCCCAGAACACCGGTGTAGAAACCGCCTGCTTCCGGCGCTGCCGCCATCTGGTCCGGGTAAACGTCGATCAGCTTCACCACCCAGTCCGCATCCGTGCCGCTCGTCGACGCTACCAGGTGCACAACGGGCTCGCCCGCCAACTTCATCGGCTCCTTCAGCGGCTCGGACACAAACGCCAGCACATCGGGCCGGCCATCCACGAAGCGCTGATCGTTCAGCAGCCACGTCCTCCATCCAGTCGAATCACTCGCCCGCACCGGCCGCGGCCGGTATGGCACCGGATGCATCGGGTCGCTGACAAACTCGCTGTAGCGCTCGCCCTTCGCTTCATGTGCGGGCGCGGTGAACGACAGCTTGCCGTCCGCCACCATGTACAGTGGCTTCGAAGGAACGGGACATCCCTGCTCGCAGCTCGTGGGATAGCTCTTCAGCCGGTCCCAATGATCAGCACCCGTGTCATACACCCACACCGGCGGTGTATCGGCTTTCGGAGCATCGTCTTTCAAATACTGATTGAAAAATGGCACGAGCACCGTGCGCCGCCATTCTTCGGTTGTGTCCGTTGCCCAGGCGAAGGGGCCGAGAGCACGCCCGGGTCGATTGATCTGCGAGTGGAACCATGGCCCCATCACCAGGAAGTTCATGTTGTTCGCCGTGTCTTTCGGCTCCCACGCGCGGTACGAGTGAATCGCGCCCCACATATCTTCCTGGTCGTAAAGGCCTTGCTCCCACATCGTTGGCACCGTCAACGGCATCTTTGCAATCAGCTTGTCCAGCGCTTGTGACTGCCAGAACGCGTCGTACGCCGGGTGCTCGCGCATGATGTTCCAATAAGGAAGCTGGTCCGCGCCCTCGGTCTTCGCAAAGTCCTCTGCCGAGCCGGCTGCAAGATAATTGCTGTAGTCGTCATCTCCACGCGCGCCTGGTCTCGCTCCGCTGCGCGCACCGGTCTGCCCAACGATGTAGTCAATATTCGGCTGCCGGAACGCGCCGTAGTGGAACCAGTCGTCGCCCATCCAGCCATCCACCATCGGGCTTTCCGGCGCGGCTACCTTGAACGCGGGATGCGGATGCAGCAGCGCCATCACCACCGTGAAGCCTTCATATGAAGACCCGATCATGCCCACCTTACCGTTCGACTCGGGCACATTCTTCGATAGCCAGTCGATCGTGTCATAGGCATCAGTCGTATCGTCCGCACCCGTCTTGTTGAAACCCGAGTCCACCGGCGGCGGCGTCATCAGGTACGGCCCCTCCGAGCCGTACTTCCCGCGCACATCCTGATACACGCGAATGTAGCCTGCATCCACGAACGCCTCGTCGCTCAAGGAAAGTTCATCGCGCAACGCCGCCGCCGGAGGCCCTGTAGGCGTTCGCACATGCCCCGCAGCGTTGTAGGGCGTGCGCGTCAGCACCATCGGCGCGCTCTTGGCTCCATGCGGCACGAAAATCACGGTGTATAGCTTCACGCCATCGCGCATCGGCATCATCACAACGCGCTTGTCGTAGTCCATCGCCGGCGCTGCGGGAGCTTTGAAATCCTTACCAAGCTGATCACCGCCGATCGGTGTCTGTGCAAAGAGGGCGGGAGAAAGACAGAAAAGAGCAGCGAGCGAAACGGAGCGCAACTTTGTCATGTGCCTCTATGGGCTCTGCTGGCGCAGAGCATGGCTGGGATGCGGAAACTATAGCACTTACATACCGCCACATACTGCGAGAGCCGACTGCTGGGCCAAGCCGAGTCGCATACAGACCGTCATCCTGAGCGAAGCATCGGCCGCCTTTGCCGATGCGTAGTCGAAGGATCCCGAGGGTGCGCATCCCAGAAAGCCGCCCCCGCTTTTCAGCCGAGCTCTTGTGGCTGGAAGCGTTTAGCAGTCGCAGGAGCCACGCGCACCTTCGGGGTCCTTCGACTCCCTTCGTTCGCTCAGGATGACAAACTTGTTTTGCCACAGAGGGTGTTGTCGGCGCAGCCTTACGATGATCGCATCAACCGGCAGATAGAACGCGCAATGTCGTCACATTACGCAAATTATCACCAGGCTCATCTGCCGGAGTCTCTGCAATAAACGCCGCGTCTACAAATCGCTCATCATGCAACAACCGGCGAAACGCTTCTGCACCAATCGTTCCTTCGCCAATGTGTTCGTGTCGATCCAGCTTCGAGCCCATCGCTGCTTGGGCGTCGTTGCAGTGCCAGACTTTCACATTGTCGAAGCCGATATGCTGTCCCACTTGATGCATCGTTTCCGCATAACCTTCTGCCGACACAATGTCGTAGCCAGCAACGTGCACATGGCACGTGTCGAGGCAAACGGCCACGGGCGCGCACGGGCGAAGACGCGCCATCAGTTCACCGACCTGTTCGAGTGACCCACCCAGCGAGAATTCAGCGCCGGGCATGTTTTCAATCAGCACTTGAAACGGCGCGTTCTGCCAGGGCAACCCGTCAATTGCTTTCGCCACGCCCTGAACCGTCAACCGCAAACCCTCATCGCGTGTCAGACCTTTCCAGCTTCCCGGATGCAGCACAAGGTACTCCGCGCCCAGTGCCAGCGCCTGCTGCATCTCCGCACGAAACGCCGCGACCGAACTGTCACGGATGCTCTCCGTCTGCGAGCACAGATTGATGAGAAAGCTCGCATGAATCACGAGCGGCGACACATCGTGCTCAACGCGAGCAGCACACATCTTCTCAGCGTCTGTTTCCCTCACCGTTCCGGGCTTCCAGGTGCGTGGGCTGGAGCTAAAAATCTGCAGCGTATTCGCACCCGCTTCAACGGCACGATTGATGGCCGTCCAACTCCCGCCGGAAGTGCTGAAGTGGGCACCAATTCGCTTCTTCGCCATGGTTCAAGCCTACTTGAGGCTCCCCCTGTGTACTATCGGGTGACCAACGAACGAGGTTCCCATCATGGCCGCTCCGCAGACCTACGCGAATCATAGGCGTTTCGACCCAGCCTTTCACTTCTTCATCGCGCCGTTGCTGCTGGCAAATCTTGTCATTTCGATCACGAATACGATTCGCCAGTGGCCATCACAGGAGTTCCTTCACATCTGGTGGATCGTCATGTCCGTTGTTCTGTTGGTGCTGGCGGGGCGCAGTCGCGACCGCGCGCTCAAGGTGCAAGACCGAGTGATCCTGCTGGAAGAGAAACTTCGCTACCAAAGGCTGCTGCCGGTGGAACTGGTGGAGCGCAGTGCTGTTCTGCAGGTGCGCCAGATTGTCGCATTGCGCTTTGCCTCGGATGCAGAGCTGTCAGCTCTGGTGCTGAGAACGCTGTCGGAGGGTTTGCCGTCGAAAGCCATCAAGCAGGCCATTCAGCAATGGAAACCAGACCGCATCCGGGTGTAGGCGTCACCTCGCGTGAAGGTCAATCCGATGAAATGCCCAGGTGCGCTCGGTACCTGGTTTTCTTCGAAGCTCCTCGCTTTACAATGCCGGCCACGAAGTATCTGTGCCGCCCGCGCATATGGAATGCTCCGCTGCAAAAGCTAACGCGCAAGTTACACTGCGGCCATGCCGACACTTTATGACGTCCCCCTGACCACTCTTTCGGGCCAGTCCACCAGCCTTGCTGACTACAAGGGCAAAGTCATGCTCATCGTGAATGTCGCTTCAAAGTGCGGCCTCACGCCGCAGTACACGCCTCTTGAGGCTTTGTATCAGCGGTACAAGGATCGGGGCCTGGTCGTACTCGGCTTTCCCGCTAATGACTTCGCCGGCCAGGAACCCGGGACGGACGAAGAGATCGCCAAATTCTGCTCCACCGAGTACCCGGTGACGTTCCCGCTTTTTTCCAAGACTTCCGTCGTCAAAGGCGAAGGGCAGAATCCCGTGTACTACGAGCTCACAACCGCACAACCGGATGCGATCACCGACCCCGCTTCGACATGGCGTTCGGGTCTGGAGAGCTTCGCGTCCAAGCATGGCTTTCCGCCGCCGACCCAACCACCAGACGTCCTGTGGAACTTTGAAAAGTTTCTTGTCGGCCGTGACGGCTCCATCCTCGCCCGCTTCGCCCCGGACATGCCTCCCGACGATCACCGCATCGTCGCCGCCATCGAGCAGGCTCTCGCCGCCTCACCGCACGCAACACCTGCGATCAAGGAGTAGCAGCAAACTGCATTTTCGAAGCGCTGACCAAACACGCGCCTTTCAGAAAGCGTCAACTCGCCAACGCATTGAGGAGTAGCAGCGAGCTTCAGTTCTTTAAACCCGAGGCGCAAAACTCGCTGGACCTCCGCCCCAGGGCCATCTCTCGAGGCGCCCGCCTAAGCTACGCACGACCGCGCCAAAGGCGCGACGTATACCAGCGTGCAATGAACCGGGCTCCCCGGAGGATGTCTTTGGCCTCGAGGGTGGAGTGGCACTAGAAGAAATGCCCGAAGCGCCAACGGCGCGATCTATACCAGCCTGGGGCGAAGCCCCAGGTCCGGCAGCAGTGTCAAGCCTTAGCGCTGAAAGCGCGATCCATAGACGCGGATATAGCAGGGGGCAAGCAGCTATAGAAAGGCCCTGACCAAGAAGCCGGAAGCGCTGCTGAAGCTAGTTGCGAAATCTTGTTCGCAGTGTGTTCGAAAGCGAAAGAATCAAAACGCAAATCGTAAACGAATGGAGAGAAAATAACGACTCGCGGCTCCGAAAAAGCAGCACTGCCAGAAGAACGATGGAGGCCGCTACAACAAGGAAGATAGGCAGTTCCCACCATCTCAGCCTGCTGTCCCAGCGTCTCTTCGAGGCTAGATAATCCAGCGTTTCCTGAGGAATGCGTCCAGCATAGCGTAACCTGTTTCGTTCGACACTGTCAGGCACATTCGCCTCCGCTGCGTTCTATATTAAGCCTGAGCGTGTGAACAATCCAGCTCAGGCCATGACCATCACGCTACTTGCTGTGCAAACGAATTTTCTTGTCAAGTGCCCATCAGCCCCACCATCGCGGCAACATATAGTCACGGTGAGACTTACGCCACAAACAAATTTGTCATAGTAATTCACGCGACTCACTACAATGGATATATAGCTCATTCCGAGCCGGGATATGCCTGGCGGTAGAAGGGCTAACCCACTGCATTCAAAGACTTTGCAAGTAAAGTGTTTCGTTTGAATACTTTGCCCTAGACACAACGCCTAAGTCTCTGATTTTAGGGACTTACTTCGTAAACGGTGGGAGGGGCTGTAGGGCGTCCTGTTACAGCCGGAACGCGTCTCAAGAAGCAACACCGCAATCAGACCCTAGCCGGAAGGACATACCCAGCCTGATGATCCAGAAGCCACTCTTGTTCTTCGCACTTGCCGTTCTCACGATACCCGCGCTCGCCCAGGTACCGATCCGTATCAACGCCGATCTGACGGAAGCGCCACGCAAGCTCTACCACGCTGAAGTCGACATCCCTGTAAGCACGGCTGCCGCGAAGTCCGGCCAGATTGCGCTCACCACGCCGAAGTGGATTCCCGGGAACCACCGTCCCACAGGGCCAGTGGACGACATTACCGGCGTCGTCTTCACCGCAAACGGCAAGACCCTCACCTGGCGACGCGACGATGTAGATCTCTACCAGTTCCACGTGATGCTTCCTCGCGGAACAACCAGCGTGCACGCGCACCTGGACTGCATTGTTCTCTCGCGCGCGTCAGACAAGCTCGCGGTGCTCGAATGGGAGAAGCTCATGCTCTACCCGGCGAACACGCCGGTTGCCAAGATCGCCATTCAGCCCAGCGTCACAGTGCCCGCAGGCTGGGGCATCGGTACCGCGCTGCAGCCCACCGGCAGCTATGACCCGAACGCAAAGATCGGCGGCACCACGGAGTTCAAGGGCACTACGGTAGAGCAGCTCGAAGACTCTCCTGTCATAGCCGGCGAATACTTTCACGAGTTTGCCCTCGCGCCGGACGTGACCCCGAAGCACTACATCGATGTTGTTTCCGACGAACCGGAAGACTCCAACCTGCGGCCTGCACTGCTTGCCGAACTGAATAACCTCGTCTACGAAACAGGCGCGGCGTACGCGTCACGCCACTACGGTGTCTACCACTTCCTGCTCACGCTCTCGGACGTAGCAGGTGGCGAAGGCTTGGAGCATGGCCAATCGTCCGACAATGGTGTCGGCGAGACCGGCTTCGCGCGGCCCGGCCAGAACGCTGATCTGTTGGCACACGAGTTCACCCATTCCTGGAATGGCAAATATCGCCGGCCGTACAGCCTCTATCAAACTGACTTCGCGACCGCGCAGGTGGGCGAGTTGCTTTGGGTCTATGAGGGCATGACGCAGTACATGGGCAACGTACTTGCCGCGCGCACCGGACTCGAAACGCCGCAGCAATATCGCGACCGTCTCGCTGCTTCGGCCGCAAACCTCGACACCAAGCCGGGCCGCTGGTGGCGCTCTACGGACGACACTGCACTCGCAGCGAGCGTGCTGCGCGGCGGTGACCCAGCGTGGTCCAACTGGAAGCGCGGCCAGGACTACTACCCCGAAGGTGAATTGCTTTGGCTCGACGCTGACACGCTGATCCGCAAACTGACCAACGGGCAGAAGACGCTTACAGACTTTCAGCACATCTTCCTCGGCAAGGGCGGAAACACTGGACCGCTCATCGTCACCTACAACCGCGAAGAGCTGATCCGGGACCTCAATCAAGTCGCTCCGTACGACTGGGCGAAGTTCCTTCACGACCGCGTGGATGCCGTGACGCCTCGCGCCGATCTCGACGGCATTGATCGCGGCGGATACAAGCTGGTCTATAACGACCACCCCACAGCCACGGAGCGCCGCGGCGTTGCAACACGCGCGCCCCTCGCGCCTAACGTCTGGTACTCGCTCGGCTTGCGTGTGAACAATGACGGCACGATTAGCGATGTTCGCTGGGGCAGCCCCGCCGATAAGGCGAAGCTCGCTCCCGGTGAGAAGATCATCGCCATCAACGGCCGAACGATGTCTTCTGCTTCACTCACAAAGGCAGTGAAGGCTGCCAAGAACACAAGCGAACCTATCCATGTGCTTGCGCAGACGGAAAGTTACGTGAAGTCGTACGACATCGACTACCACGATGGCGAAACGTACCCCGCTCTTGAACGCGTCGATGGCACGACAGCTTACCTCGATGAAAGTCTCAAGCCGCTTTCGCCTCAGACAAAGCTTCCCGCTCCAGAGAAGGAGCAGGAAGCCGACGCAACGCCTGACACGTCACCGCGTCGTCTGCCACCGCACGACTAAGCGGGCGTTGCTGCTGAAGCACCACGTCCGCGCTGCTCGTGGCGCGGAGCAAATTTAGGGAGGCATTTGTATGCGCTACGCGGCTCTGCTTGTTGCTATCAGCCTCATGGCTTCCTGTTCCGTCGCACAGACGATGTCTTCTGTCGCTCAGCCGATCTCTCCACAGACTCCATATGTTGGAACGCCCGGTGACTTCATCGCGCACGATTTCCACTTCGGCACAGGAGAGACGCTCCCTGAGCTGAAGCTGCATTACCTAACGCTCGGTAGCCCGCATCGCGATGCAGCAGGACACGTAGACAATGCTGTTCTTCTGCTGCACGGCACCGGAGGCAATGCGCATTCCCTGCTCGTGCCGCCATTCTCAAGTGTGCTGTTTGGGCCGGGACAGCCGTTGGACAGCCTGCACTACTTTCTCATCCTCCCCGACGACATCGGACAAGGCGATTCGTCGAAGCCATCAGAAGGGTTGCACATGCGCTTCCCGCGCTACGACTACGACGACATGGTGCGCTCGCAGCACCAGATGCTGCTGGATGGTCTGCATGTCGATCACTTGCGCCTGATCCTTGGCACCTCGATGGGCTGCATGCAGAGCTTCGTCTGGGGCGAAACGTATTTAGGCTTTGCGGATGCGCTGATGCCGCTCGCCTGCCTGCCAGTCCAAATTGCCGGACGCAATCGCATGATGCGCTACATGATCATCGAGAACATCAAGAACGATCCTGCCTGGAAGAACGGCGAGTACACGTCGGAGCCGATGGTCGGTCTGCGCGCCGCGAACGAGCTGCTCTTCGTGATGGGTTCCGCTCCATTGGTGCAGCAGAATGCCGCGCCGACGCGCGATGCAGCCGAGAAGTACATCGACAACTACCTGACTCGCGCGACCGCTCAATCGGACCCGAACAACATGATCTATTACGTGGATGCGTCACGTAACTACGATCCGAGCGCGAACCTGAGCAAGATCAACGTTCCTGTCATGTGGATCAACTCAGCTGATGATTTCATCAATCCGCCGGAACTCGGCATTGCGGAGAAGATGGTCGGCCAAATGCCGCACGCGCAGTTCGTGATGCTTCCCATCACAGATGCAACGCGCGGCCACGGCACACACACACAAGCTGCCATTTGGAAGGACTATCTTGTGAAGCTGCATGCGGAGTCGGAACCCAAGAAATAGGCCGGAGCTAAATTCCAGCTTCGCCCAACAGCTGCTGCGCGAACAATGCGATATCGTGAGGCAGCAGTTCCGCGCCGCTGGTAAGGAGCGCTTGGAAAGCCCGGCCAACGCAGACCAGCAAGGGAGCGGGACCACACTCCAACGAGTGCAGCGACTGTAGATTGCAAACCGCATGGGCTTGCTGCGGTGTCGCCGCATGGGAGACGGCAACGCAAGCGATCTCCGCCTCGACTCCAGCCTGCAGCAACTCACGCTGCAGCCGTTGTAAATCGCGGCCGGGCATATAGATGACGAGGGTTGCATCTTGCGGAACCTCACCAGACCAGATCGGCGTGGTGTCGCTCTTATTCGCCGCGTGATGCCCCGTGCAGAAGATGAGCTTCGACGCGGACTTGCGATCTGTCAGTGGAACCTGCAAGGCCGCTCCCGCAGCGAAGGCCGCAGTGACACCGGGAACAATTTCGTGCGGTATTCCTGCTGAACGAAGCGCCGCTAGTTCTTCACCGGCGCGGCCGAACACGAGCGGATCGCCGCTCTTCAACCGCACAACGGATTGTCCAGCGCGGGCTGAGTCGATCATCAGCGCATGGATGCCTGCCTGCGTGATGCGTGGACGGCCACAACGCTTACCCACGCTTGTAATCAGCGCATGGCGATGTGCAAGCGCTAGCACGGTATCGGGCACAAGATCATCATGCAGGATGACATCGGCTGTCTCAAGCAAGCGCAGAGCTTTCAGGGTGAGCAGTTCGGGATCGCCCGGACCCGCGCCCACGAGATAGACAATTCCCTTCTGAGCTGTCGTCATGCGCTCTCCTCATGCTGCGCGTGAAGGTAGCCGTTCTCGCGTGCATGTTGACGCGCTCGGGCACGCGACGGACATCCGTCGAATCCGCAGACATCGCGCTGCGCGAGCTCATGCAGCAGCAGTTTTCGGGGCTCGCCAATCGGCTCGACCGCAGTGACCTCGCGACGCAGCCGGCCAAGTTCCATTAGCCAGTCGCCGAAGTCGAGTGGCAACTGCGCGTTGATCTCTTTGCGAAGCCGCTGAGCGAGCGCCGGGCTTTCGCCTGCTGTTGAGATAGCAATCTGCAACTCACCGCGACGAACAACAGATGGGAAGTAGAAGTCACAAAAAGGTGGGTCATCTACTGCATTGCAGAGAATGTCTGCCTCGTTGGCGTCGGCAAAGACGGCTCTATTCACTTCAGGCGTTGCAGTGGCCGCGACACAGAGACACGCGCCCGCGAGATCACCGCGCCGATACTCACGCTGTTGCCACGTCAGTTCACCATTCGCGGCCCATGTCTGCACGCGCGGCAAAGCATGTGGAGCGATGACAGTGACGCGAGCTTCAGACTGTAACAGGCTCTCGATCTTAGACTCGGCGATGTTACCTGCACCGATCACCACGCATGGACGAGCCGACAGCTTCAGAAAGATAGGAAAGAGACTCATCCGCGCCTCAGGAACTCCACTACGCTAGCCATCGATATTGCTCGCATGACGTCCACCGGCGGGAGCAGGATCACGCTCGACGGGCGCAACGACTGCGCCAGCCAGTTGAGAGCGTAAATCTACATCACTTGTGCGGCGGAAATAGGAACGCAGGTTTTCACCGTCCGAGCGGCCAGCGATGTATCCGCGCAGCAGACGCTCAATCGCTTCAGGGCAATCTTGCGCGGCGGCGCGATAGCCGATTTGCCGTGCGATGCCAGCGTGCTCACCGACAGCGCCACCAACGCAGAAGTAGAAAGCGTCGACCATCTTGCCGTCTTTCTTGATCTTCTTGCCTTCGAGGCCGATGTCCGCAATCCACGCTTGTCCGCAACTGTTGGTGCATCCGGTGACATGCAGCTTGAGTTGCTGGTCGAAGCCAGGCATGCGCCCCTCCATCTCTTCGACGAGCCATTTGGTGAAAGCCTTTGTCTCCGAGATAGCAAGCTTGCAGAACTCGGTGCCGGTGCAGGCTACGGCGCCACGGTAGAAAACGGTCGGTTCGACGTGAAAACCGAGATGAGAGATCTCCTGCACCAGCGCGGATGTTTCCGCACTCGGCACGTTGATGATGCTGATGTTCTGCATGATCGTAGTACGCAGCTCACCGTTGCCGTACTTCTCCGACAAAGACGCAAGCGCATGCATGTGATCAGCAGTTAGCCTCCCGCGCAGCACAGTTGCGCCGACATAGCTGAGCCCTGCCTGTTTCTGCTGATGCACGCCAACGTGATCGCGATACACGTCGTCCGCGATCGGACCTTCGTCACAGGGATCGAATGTCACGCCGAGCTTCTCTTCCACGGCAGCGAGCATTGTTTCCGCAGTCCAACCATGGCGCATAAACAAGTACTTGATACGCGCTCGCGTGCGGTTCTCACGCAGCGCATCCTGCTCCCGGAAAATCTCACACACCGCGCGGACAGCATCGTAAGCCTTGTCCTGCGGAATGAACGCGTTCAAACGCACGGCAAGATGCGGTTCGGTGGATAAGCCACCGCCAACGCGCAGGCTGTAGCCGATTTCTTCCTTGCCGTCCTTCGTACGGTTTAGAGCGGTGAGCGCAACGTCGTTGATCTCGGGATAGCTGCACCATACCGGGCATCCAGTGACGGATACCTTGAACTTGCGCGGCAGGTTGTAAAAGTCAGGGTTCGCCGTCAGCTTCTCTGCTATCTCAACAGCGAGTGGCGATGCGTCGATGATCTCATGACCGTCAATTCCCGCCAGCGGACATCCTGTGACGTTACGCACGACGTCGCCGCAAGCGCCTTTCGGCGAGAGACCAACCTCCGTCAACGCGTCAACAACTTCAGGCAACGCTTGAATCGTTAGCCAATGAAGCTGAATGTTCTGCCGTGTGGTGATGTCGCCGATCCCTCGCGCATACTTAGCGGTAAGGTCTGCAATAACATGCAACTGCGTTGCAGAGAGAATGCCATTCGGCAGACCGATGCGCATCATGAAGTACTCGCTTGCTTTGCCTTCACCGCCCACGCCACCAGTAACGCCAACACCGTCACCCTGGGTATAAATTCCCCACCACTTGAAGTACGTTCCCGTCCACTCCGGCAGCACAGCTTCGCGGCCCTCACGCGCAAACTGACGAACTTCTTCCCAGGCCTCCCATGGATTTTTCTCGCGCTTCAGGCGTTCAACCTTCTGCGCCTTGTTTTCCTTCGGTGGGAGTGAAGTGGATGAGGCTGGTGTCGGGTCCGGCAAAGGAAATCTCCAAAGAAGCTGGAAAGCAAAGGCCCACGATGCTGCTCGTGGGCACTTGAGGAAGTCAGAAACGGTTTACTTAGACGGCAGCGCGACCAGCCAAAGTGCCTAAATGAGGACAACATGCAGTCGCAATGGAGAACATCGGCATATGCCAAGGATAGCTTCGCGGTTATGGTGCGTCAATGAGTCGAGCCATTCAGCCGAAGTCCACGCCAGATTTGCTGCACTCGATTGCGATTCTGTCTTGACGCATAGTGAGGCGCGTTGCATTCTTGGTTCATCACAAGGAACATTCCATGTCTTCTGCAGCATTTTCCATGGAGCAGATAAAGACATCCATGCGCACAGCGTGGATGGCAGGCGACTTTGGCGTTGTTGCCAAAACCAATGCGGGAATAGGCGAAGAGTTTGTCGACCGTCTCAACCTGCCGGCCGGCGCACATGTGCTGGACGTTGCTTGCGGGACCGGCAATCTTACGATTCCACTGGCCCGGCGTGGTGCAGTCGCAACGGGAGTAGACATCGCCGCCAACCTTCTACAACAGGCACGTGAGCGAGCCAATAATGAAGGGCTTGACGTCAGCTTTGATGAAGGTGATGCAGAGCAGCTTCCCTACGGGGATGCGAGCTTCGATGCTGTCGTGACAATGTTCGGTGCGATGTTCGCGCCCCGGCCAGAGGTCGTCGCCGCCGAGTTTGCGCGGGTATTGAAGCCCGGGGGAATGCTGGCGATGGCAAACTGGACCCCAGATGGCTTCTCAGGGCGGATGTTCAAGGTGGGAAGCCAGCATGCACCTCCGCCCCCAGGGATACCACCACCGGTACTTTGGGGGGACGATGCTACTGTTCGGCAGCGGTTAGGTGATGCCTTCACGAACATCGAAACCTATTCAGTTCCGACGGAGTTCAACCTCCCGACGAACCCTGAAGGTGCGGTCGCCTTCTTCCGCAGATATTTTGGACCCACTCAGGTTGCGTTCAATCGTCTGGACGAAGCAGGACAACAGGCTTTTACCAGCGATCTGATCGCGCTATGGTCAGAGGCAAACATCGCTCCTGACCCGGCAGATCATACGGTCGTTCCGAACGAGTTTCTAGAGGTAAGAGCGGTACGGGTCTAGCCGAGGAGTTCCTCTGCTTTCTTCGTGGCTTCATAGATCTGCTCGTACGACTCGATCGCGTAGAGGACTTTCTGCATATTGCCGGTGTCCACTGGCTCATCCAAAACGCGGCCTAGATCGAAGTCTCGAATCTCCAGTCCTGGACTTCTTTCGACAACATGTGTGCATTCCCCGTGCGAGGAAACCAGGCCGCTGCCGTAGACCTTGATTTCACCGCGTTCTCGAATAACGCCAAATTCCACGGTGAACCAGAAAAGCCGTCCCATGCGCTCCAACGCATCTTGGGTTGTGAGCGATGCGCATACTTTGCCGTAGTGCTCCAGAAAATCCGCGAAGACAGGGTGCGCGTGCATGGGCACGTGGCCAAATACATCATGGAAGATGTCGGGTTCTGGTGTGTATTCCATTGACTTGCGGCTGCGAATCCAGGTCGTTGTCGGAAACATGCGGGCCGCGAGCATTTCGAAGAAAGCATTCGCGGGAAGGAAGCCACTCACAGGTGTCGATTGCCATCCTGTCCGCGGCTGCAAGCGCGCGCTCACGGCGGTCAGGTTTGGTAAGGATTCCGCGTGCAGCCCAATTTGCTGAAAGCCGCTGAGGTAGACCTCGGAGGCATGCTCCTCCAGTTGCGGCATACGACGCTGCAGAAGTTCAGACCAGATTGCGTGTTGTTCCGGCGTGTAGGCGTCCCAATCCTGCTGAATCAGAAAAGGTTCAGCAGCCTTCAACTTCTTTGAATCAGTGACCGCAATTGGCATTCAAACTCCTATGGATCGCAGCTCTACCGCTAGTCATCTTCAGCAGATGCTCTCCGGCACAGAGAGGTTTGCGCCTTTCGCTTCCCGCCCGAGAGCAGCAAAGGCCGCAAGCGCAAGGCCAACAATCAACACTGTCCACGCCATCACCGGCGCGAGTCTTCCACCGTAGAAGCTCGACGCAGCTGTCTCCTGCACGTGACTGTTCCACGCAGCGCAAAGGTTCCCTAACTGATACGTAAGACCCGGAAAGATGGCCCGAACCGGACCCGGCGACATTTCGTTGAGGTGTACAGGCACGATGCCCCACGCGCCCTGCACCATGAACTGCATCAGGAATCCCCCGCAGGCCAGCAGCACCGCCGTGTGGCTCCATGCCCAAAGAGGGATCGCTGGAATCGCAAGCAATGCAGCCGTAACGATCATGCGACGCCGTCCTAACTTCTCAGAAAGCGCGCCGAATGTCAGCCCTCCGAAAAATGCTCCGAGATTGCCAACGATTGCGACCGACGATGTTGTTTGCGGGCTGAGATGATAATCGCGCTGCAGCAATGTCGGATACAGGTCCTGCGTGCCATGGCTGAACGATGCAAAACAGGTCATGAGCGCTGTCAAAATGAGGAACGTGGGAAAGAACCTCTTCACGGAAACCAGCAATGCGCTCGCAGAGTGCTGCTGTGAAGCGGACTGATGACGCCCCGCGAGCCAAACCGGCGACTCCGTTACACCGAGAAGAAGATAGAACACGAGCAACGTGGGTACGGTGGCGAGACAAAACAACAGGCGCCAATTCGCCGCATAGCCGCTCCCATGCAGATGCGGGAACACGAGTCCATAAAGCGCAGCGGCTAACAGGTTTCCGGTGACATAACCTTCCTGCAGCAAGCCCGAGAAGAAGCCGCGGCCCTCGATAGGCAATGTCTCCATAGCCAGGGCAGCGCCAACGCCCCACTCTCCTCCCATGGCGATGCCGAACAAAGCGCGCGTCGCGAGAAAAATGCCGAAAGTTGGCGCGAACGCGGATGCAATTTCAAACGCAGAAAAGCAAAGGATGTTAATCATCAGCACCCTGCGCCGCCCGTAGCGCTCTGCGAGCGCGCCAAACAGCAATGCCCCTATCGGCCGCATGCACAGCGTCCAGAAGAGGCTCTTCGTTACGGTCATTGCCGAGACATGAAAGTCCGTGGCGACAGCATGAAGACAGAAAGTCAGAACGAAAAAGTCAAACGCATCGAGCGTCCAGCCGAGAAAGCAAGCAAGGAAAGTTCGACGCTGCGCTGATGAGAGCGCCTGGAACGGTCGGAGCATCGGCATCGCGCTCCCAGTGTACTGGGCGGCTATGCTTTCGCGCGGAACGGAACGACAGTGCTGGGAACCGGAATGTTTACCGCTGTGGACTCGTCCTTCAAGATCTGGTGATGCAGACAGTAGAGCGCAAGCTCGAGTCTGTCAGAAACACCAAGCTTGTCATAGATCTTGCGGAGATAGTTCTTGATTACTTGCTCGGTCGTGCCAATTTGGTACGCGATTTCCTTGTTGCGCATCCCGCGCGTAATGCAACCGATGATGGCTAGTTCCTTTGGCGACAAGCGGGGCTGCGTGCGTGGATTTGTCAGCGCAGCGGCCTGGGTACGATAGGCCTCGATCACCCAGCTGATGGATTGATTGTCGATCCAAGTTTCACCGGCCGCGATCTTGCGAACGCACTTAACAAGCAGGTCAGGAGAGATCGACCTCGGCACAACACCGCGTACGCCACGGCGATAAAGTTCGACGGTGTTGTTCTCTTCGTTTTCCGACACCTGAACGATCAGCTTGGCATCTGGTGCGCGACGCATAAACTGTGGGATCGCATCGATAGTGCCTGATATGAGCGCGCCCTCGAGCAGAACAACATCCGTAGGAAAACGCTGGAGCGCCGCGTACAGGTTGTCGAGGCTTTCGGCCTGCGCGACTACGCGGATATCATCCTCAAGCGCGAAAACCTTACGAATTCCAACGCGATAGATGGCCTGTGAATCCGCCACGATGACGCGGACCGCTATTGTGTCCTCTTCGTCACTGGAGTAGATTCCGTCCCGATTGTCCAACAGGTCTTCCGTCATAAATGCTCAGCCTTCAGAGAGTAATCATCGATCACTGCAGCGGCTTTATGCTTTCCGTCCGCCGTACTATCGTGGCGAACGATTCTCCCCTGGCAATGAAGGGTTACATCATCGGTTCCACCCATCATGGCCGCTGGCATGGTCAGGCGTAACTGAACTTCGCTTCCTATCGGCGGAAGATCGTCAGCTGTGAAGAGGAGACCATTGGCGGAAACGTCCTCGGTCATGGCCCGATACTGACGCTCGCCGGACGATAGTGTTACTTCCAGATGCAACGGAAAACGCACTGAGGCGCGCACTGGGTCGGTTCGAGTCGCTTCAGTGGACTCAGGCATTGTTTCTCCTAGACGCGCCGGCATTGGGTGAGCTGCGAACAAGGGCCATTCTATCCGAGCAAAAGTTGGAGACAATGCCTAAAAGGAAGCACTCAAGCCGGCATTAGTCCAGCAGAGCCGCCGACCCACGTGCGATCGCGGTTATGGTCCACGCCCATCATTAGCCCGCGCCCCATGCGGACAAGGCTCGTCATAGGAATCATCCTTTCTCCCTCCGGCCAGACATAGAGAATACGTATCTCAGCCTGAGTTGGACCTACCGGGGTGTGAATAACCGGGTGAAAATTAACCCGCTCTTGGAGGAGGTAGTTGTGACGTTCATCCGACGGAATAGCGGCTAGGTCAGAATCCGACGGCCCGAATTGAATTCCCTTCCCCGCAAAAGAGTAGAGCGGTTTGAACACCCAGTTCCTGCGATCTTCGGGAAGGCGGTCACGGCCAATTCCTGCGTACCAGTCATCGAGAAAGACGGCAGCCGGCACAGTTGGATGATCGAGGTGCGGAATGGAGAATTTACTGATGCGGAAATACCAGTTCGGATGCTCGGCCCATTCCACTTGCAGGTCATCACGGTAGTCAAAAGGCAGTTTCACGTTTTCGCGAACAAGTTCATCCACAATGACGCGGCTGTAGATTCGCTCGATTGGTGTGAGTTGGCCCGACGATTCATTGCGATAAAACAGCTTGTTCCCTCGCTTCACCAGCTTTGCAACATCGGCGATGCGAATGCCAAGCTTCTCCGCATGCATGTTGAAGTCCGGCAGCGTCTTTTGCCGCTCCGGCGTAACCTCGGTGAGCACAACGTTCTCGGGATGGTGCTTACCGACGATCACCTCACGCATCAGTTCCCAGTACTGTGCGTCATCCAGCCCACCGAACATGTAGCGAAGTTCAGGGTCGAGCCGGAAGACGTCGATGTACGCTTTCGCCAGTTCTGGCTGATAGCCGAAGATCGAAGGGAATGCCTGCATTTCCACGAGCTTTGGCTGCAACGTTCCGTCCTCATCGCGCACCAGACCAAAGTCCACAGTCATAAAGTGAGGATGTTTATCCTGGTTTGGAACGCAATACTCTTCCGGAATCGCTGCGTCAGATTCCTGCATGTATTGCTTGTTGCCGAGCAGCTGTGTGGTCAGTTCGACTCCCGCATTGATCATGCGGTCCATCAACTCCGGCGCAAAGAAGCATGGTGTCTCCGCAATCCTGAATTGAATGTTCGTGCGCGTGCGCTGATCGAGTACGCGGAGCAACTCAGCGTACTTAGCGTCTGTAAAGCGTGCGTTGAAGTCGCTGCGGTATGGCTCAATCACACTATGCTCCAAGTGTCTGCGTGGTGAAGGGTTAGGCTTCGATCAGAAACTTTCCTTCGCGCATAATCTGCTCTTCGCCTTCGGAGCCGCCGAGCCAGATGTTGAACGAAAGCCCAACAACGTCGATATGTGTCGTCGACTTCCACGGGGCACCCGTGTGATTGCCGTATGGATCACCGAAGGCAATGTGAATTCCCGGGAATTTCTCATCCTGGAGAATGTTGCCGATGACGTGGGACACGCCGATGTTAGTACCAATGGCGAACTCACCGACACGGTCAGAGTTCTCATCGGTGTGTGTGTACGCCCAGAACTCACGTTCGAGTTCCTTGTTGCTGCATCGCACTTCAGTAATGCGATTGCGGCTGATGTTGATGGTCAGCGGTGTCTCGGAAAGTATGCCGTAGCGCGCACAAAGGAAGTCACCCACGACACCATCAACGACGAAAACGCCATTTACTTCGCCAGGGGCAGTAAAGCACTCGCCACCCGGTAGATTTCCCCATTTTTCAGGGCTGATGATTCCGGAGGTCTTGAACCACTTGTAATGAGGATTCAGCTCTGCGCGAATATCCGTCCCTGCAGGCGTGGTCGCGTGAACGTAGCTCGCCGCGCGGACCTTATCGAGCACGAGCTGGCTGAGGCGATCAACCGCGTTGAAATCGGCTCGCATCCCTTGCAGCATGACCTCCGGCGTAATGTTCACCATGTGGGCGTGCCGCATGTGGCGACGGTTCACGACATCCGTCATCTGCATGCGGCTGCGGAGCTCGTTAGGCTGCACCTGCACGGCAAAGATACTGACCTGCGACGTTTCCATATCGCTCAGCACTTCAGCAGGCATAGCCGTCAGCGGGCGCTCAGCGATGTCTTCCAGTACGAATCCATTCCACCTGCACCCAAGTACATCGAGCTCCTGAGCAAGCGCGGCGGCAATAGAGGACGTCGTTTCATCTGTGATCAGCGTGACTTTCTCGCTGGGGGCAATGCGCAGGCAGGTAACTACCGCGTTGCGCGCGGCAAGGCCGAATTCTTCTGGAAAAGCGATGCTGCGCAGGTCCGTCAATGTGGGTGCTCCGCTCACGTGGCCTTCTTCCTGAGAAATCTGCATTTGACTGTATTGTTACAGGCCGGCACGCGTTTCCGAGGCCATGTAATCCACAACGTTCTTCAGGTCGCCCGTCTCGCGATAGACCTTCAACTGTCGGTCAGCGCCGGAGCCTTCGCGGATCATGTGAGGGATGTGGTCGATTGCCTCCCTTGCGCCTAGTTCATCGACCACATCGTCAACAAAGGCGAGGTATTCGTGAATCAAATCGCATTCGGAGACTTCTACCTGCTTGCCGAAATCGATCAGCTTTCCTTCGAGCCCATAGCGCACCGCGCGGAACTTGTTCTCCAGTAGCAGCGGGCGGGAGTAGTTGCGAAAGTCGAGGTTGCGTTCGTGCAGCTGCCAGAGCTTCGCCGCGGTGCACTGGATCAATGCGGCGATGGCGACAGTTTCCTCAGCACGCATTGGAATATCGCAGGCGCGGACCTCGATCGTATTGAAGAAGGGATGTGGCCGGATGTCCCACCAAATCTTCTTACCGTTGTCGATGCAGTTCGTCTTCACCAAAAGATTCACATAGCTTTCGAACTCAGAGTAGTCCGCAAAGGTATCCGGGATATTGGTACGAGGAAAATGCTCAAAGACTTTTGCGCGATAGCTCTTGTAGCCGGTCTCCATACCCATCCAAAATGGCGAGTTCGTGCTGAGCGCGATGATGTGAGGCAGGAAGTACCGGAAAGAGTTCATGATGCGGATCGCCGCTTCGCGATCTTCAATGCCTACGTGCACATGCAGGCCGAAAATCAGGTTTGAACGCGCAACAAGCTGCAAATCCTCAACGACCTTGTCGTAACGCGGATCGGGATAGATTTCCTGGTTACGCCAGTCAGCAAAAGGGTGAGTAGCGCCTGCAACTAAAACCAGGCCGTTCTCTTCCGCCAGTCGGATGAGATTGCGACGAAGGTCGTAGATGTCCTCGCGAGCCTCCTCCACCGTGTGGCAAATGCGCGTCCCGACTTCAATCACTGATTGATGAAGCTCCGCTTTGACGCGCTCCTCGAGACGGATAGCACCTTGCGCGAGCATGTCCGTAGAAATGTGCGAACGCAGATCGCGAGTCTCGGGGTCAATCGTTTGATATTCCTCTTCAATGCCAAGGGTGAAAGAAGGTCGCATATCGTTCCTCGCTGTGACTCATACTTCTTCGTTGGTAGGAGCCAATCATCTGCCTACTTCCTGGCGGCTTTCTTTGCAGCTGGCTTACCCGCAAGCTCCGTGGTCATCGTGCCACCTGACAGAAAGCGCGCCCAGTTGAACTGCGTACTCTGCAACTCAGGGTTCTGCGCCTTCTTGATCGCGAGCTTTGAAACACGGTCGATGATCCACTCGAAGTTTGCTTCGCCGACGGAGTGCCGGTCAGCATCCGGCGCAGGGTTCATGAAGTCGATAGCGTATGGCACCCCGTCTTCTACAGCGAACTCAACGGTATTGAGGTCGTAGCCCAAAGCGCGGCAAAGCGTCAGCGCATCCTTCTCCACGCGCGCCAGCAGCCCTTTTGGATACTCGGGAGGGTCCTGCACATAGCGCAGATGGTGCGGCTGCCGCGGGTCGTACGGCATGATGTGCACTTCTTCCTGGCCAACGACGTAGCAGCGGAAATACTCGTTGAACTTTACGGCAGCCTGTAGCGTCATGCAGAGGTCGCGCGATTGGTCGTAGGCTTCGAAGAACTCCTGTGGGTCGTGCACGTGGTACACGTCGCGCCATCCTCCGCCATCATGCGGTTTGAGGAACGCAGGAAACTTCACGTAATCGAAGATCGAGTCCCAGTCAAGCGGAAACTGCATATTGCGGCAGGATTGTCCGTTGATGTCCGGCGGATAGTACTTGTGCGGAATCAACGCTGTTCGAGGAACTGCGACCCCCAGTTTGTCGGCCAACGCGTAGTTGAAGAACTTGTCATCCGCAGACCACCAGAATGGATTGTTGATGACGGTTGTGCCGGTCAGAACGGCATTCTTTAGATAGGCACGATAGAACGGCATGTCGTGCGAGATCCGGTCTACGATCACTGCGTAGGGGCAGGGCTTTGCCATCTCCACGCCACCCACTTCAACAAACTCCGCAGTGATGCCTTCCACGTTCATCGCGTTGATGCGCTCGACTAGAGCAGGTGGAAACGTATTTTCCTGACCAAACAAAACGCCAATCTTCTTCATTCTTCCTCCGCTTGTTCTTTCCGCGCTATTGCATGCTCAGCTTAGAGATAGACCTGCACCATACGTTGCCACCACGGCCAGTCGTGCCCTGTACCATCGCCCCAAACATCGAGTTGGACGGGTAAGCCTTTATGGCGCATCGCTGAGGCGAGGCGCTCGTTATCGTTCCAACACTGATCGTGCACGCCGGTCGCCAAGACGTATTTGTTGTTCCTCATACGATCCAAAAACCAAGGATCGTTGAGTCCCGGGATGTAATCGAGCGGCTGATTGTAATAGACGTCACTGTCGTAGTAGCCGTGCAAAAATCCAAGCTTCTTCAGGTCGAAGGCTCCACTCATCGACAAGCAGCCACTAAAAACGTCAGGGTGTTTGAAAGCGCTGTTCACAGCATGGAAGCCGCCGAAGCTGCAGCCCATGGTGATGAAGTATGGATTCTGGTTCAGCCAACGAACAAACGGCGCTACCTCATGCACGATGTAGCGGTCGTACTGTGCTTGGCGAGCGATGCGCCAGTCAGCCCCTACGCCGCGGTTGTACCAGCTCTCGGCGTCAAGCGAGTCGACACAAAAAAGTTGCAGCTTCCCGGCATCAATCTTGTCCGCGACGGCAGCAACCATCCCGCGATCTTCGAACTCATAAAAGCGCGCCTGCGATGTGGGAAACACGACGGCCGGGACTCCATCGTGGCCGAAGACCAGCAATTCCATGTCCCGGCGCAGCTCGCCGGAAAACCATTTGTGATAATCGCGCTTCATCGTGCTCGTGCGGCCCTCTGGTACTCTGAGGCCTTATTCAAACACAGGGGTTGTGTATCGCATTGAAGCTCTCTCCTCAGGACATTTCCACGGAGGCAGGTTTCACCGCCGAGGCCGAGATGTCGCTGCCGTTTGAACAGGGCGCGGACCTAATTACAAGCGATGCCCCGCCGCCAGAACTGGCGGGCAATCGCCGCTATCGCGTTCTTCCTGAGTTCCATTCGGACTTCCTCGCAAATGATCGAGCCATCCGCGTATATCTGCCGGAGGCTTACTTGTCGGAGCCCGCACGTCGCTTTCCTGTTTTCTATCTTCACGACGGCCAGAACCTGTTTGATGGACGCACTTCTTACGCCGTGAACCGCACGTGGCGCGCGCACACGACCACGGATGCGCTGATATCGGCTGGTGTGATCGAACCCGTGATCCTGGTGGGCATCGATAACACCGGCGTTCATCGAATGGCGGAGTACACGCCGACCCGCGACATGCGCATGGGCGGCGGTGACGGCCCACGTTATGGCCGGCTGCTGTTCGAAGAGCTGAAGCCGCTCATTGACTCTGAATTTCGCACGCAGCCGGAGGGGAATAAAACCGGATTAGGAGGCTCGTCGCTGGGCGGTCTGATATCGCTTGCCCTCGGCCTTGACTACGCAAACGTGTTCGGTAGGCTTGCGGTAATGTCGCCAAGTGTTTGGTGGAATCAGCGCGCCATTCTCATGCTGGTGAGTGAGGCGATGCCAAAGCCGCGCCCCCGGGTATGGCTGGATATGGGAACCTCCGAAGGCTTGCGGCACCTGCGGGACTGCGACCTGCTGCAACACCGCCTGGTCAATCGCGGTTGGAAGCCAGGAAGGGACCTGCGATACCTGCGCATACCCGGCGGGCTGCATGATGAGGAAGCCTGGTCGCGTCGATTCGATCAAGTGCTCCGTTTTCTCTATCCGGCTGTGGACGAGGTTCATTGCTGAAACCGCTTGCATCACCAAAGTAACAGGCGTAACCTCATCGCGTGGATTGCGGAATCGCAGCAAATCCGTGATACTTAGATGTTCGGCAGTTGACATCCCTTTCCTGTGTTCGATTCACCTCCACCGGAAGCGCGACGACCCTGAACGAAATCGAGATTTGAAAGGTTTTCCCTGTGTTGATGATCCGTTTGGCGCGCGTTGGCGCGCGAAAGCAGCCCCACTACCGCATTGTTGTCATCGAAAAGGACCGCGCCCGCAATGGCCGCTCTGTCGAAGTGGTCGGCACCTACAATCCCCGCACCAATCCAGCAAGCGTAAAGCTCGAGCACGAGCGCATCCAGTACTGGACATCGAAGGGCGCACAGATGTCCGAAACAGTAAATAAGCTGGTAAAAAAGAACGGGCAAATCGCGCCTGCGGAAGCTCCTGCCGCTATCTAACGTAACTGCCAAGCAAGAACCATTGAGTGCTTTCAAGTTTCTTTTATGGTACTCAGCTTGGCAGCCTCACTCACGTAAACTCATCGCAATAGTAGTTACGACGATCAAGAGCTAGACGTGTTTGTTGTGCTTTCACCGAAGCGGATGGATGTTCCCACGGGTCCGTACGACGAAGTGGTCAGAATGTAGTTACGCGATCTTCGCGAACTCCAGGCCAGATCGCATATCGAAAAGTTAGAGGTGAAGTAGAGTGACTGAAAGCTCCGAGCGTTCCTTGCAGAAGGACGCTGTCAGCGCCATGCAGTCGTTGATACAGGAACTTGCCAAAGCGCTGGTGGATGACACGGCGGCAGTGCAGGTAGAAGTGGTTAGCGATAACGACTCAGCCGTGCTGAGGCTGAAAGTGGCCCAGACCGACATTGGTAAGGTGATCGGAAAGCAGGGACGCACCGCACGTTCCTTACGTACGATCCTCAGCGCGGCAAGCATGAAATATCAGCAGCGGTTTGCTCTCGACATCATCGAGGCGGGCGTTGCGGTCGAACCCGAAGAGTAGTTGAATACCTTTTCTCATTCGCCGGAGCTCAGCGTAGATGCTGCTGTAGCTCCTGGCAGCATCCCTCCCTATAGATAGTTCAGCCTCCGTTTGGCGCCCCTTTCCGTGCTGCAAACATCTCAACACTCTGAGCGTGCCCTAGACGAGCGCGCGTGCCACGCTGTACCTTCGCTCGGGAAGTGCGAATCGCGTACGCTCAGCGATAGCACCAGGAGTTTGCATGCGAAGCCTCAACTTCGCTCTCGGAGAGTCTGTTGATCTGCTTCGTGACAGCGTAGAGAAGTTTGCAAAACGCGAGATCGCGCCGCTTGCGGCACAGGTCGATCGTGATGGCGGGTTTCCCAATGAACTTTGGCGTAAGCTCGGCGACCTCGGTGTTCTCGGCATCACGGTCGAAGAGGAGTTTGGCGGCATCGACCTCGGCTACCTCGCACACGTGGTGGCGATGGAAGAAATCTCCCGCGCGTCTGCGTCGGTAGGGCTATCCTATGGCGCGCATTCCAACCTTTGTGTCAATCAGCTTCGTAAGAATGGCAGCGTCGCCCAGAAACGCAGGTATCTGCCCAAGTTGGTAAGCGGAGAACACATCGGCGCATTGGCCATGTCGGAAACTGAGGCCGGCTCAGACGTCGTCAGCATGCGGCTGCGCGCTGAGAAGCGCGGTGAGCGCTTCGTTCTGAACGGCAACAAGATGTGGATCACGAATGGTCCTGACGCGGACACCTTCATTGTCTACGCAAAAACTGAACCAACTGCGGCTTCCCGCGGCATTACCGCGTTCATCGTGGAGAAGGGCTTCCCCGGCTTCAGCACAAGTCCGAAACTCGACAAGCTGGGTATGCGCGGCTCAAACACCTGCGAGCTGCAATTCCACGACTGCGAAGTACCTGAAGAGAATGTGCTGGGCCGCATCAACGGTGGCACACGGGTGCTTATGTCAGGGCTCGACTATGAACGCCTTGTACTCTGCGGTGGACCGCTCGGCATTATGGCTGCCTGCCTTGATGTCGTTGTGCCCTATGTGCATCAGCGCAAACAGTTCGGCAAGGCAATCGGCGAATTCCAGCTGATGCAAGGCAAGCTCGCTGACATGTATGTCGCCTTCAACGCCTGTCGAGCCTACGTGTATGCCGTCGCTGCAGCTTGCGATCGCGGCGAAGCCGCGCGCAAAGATGCTGCCGGAGCTATCCTCTACTCCGCGGAGCAGGCGACGTGGATGGCAGGGCAAGCTATACAGGCCCTCGGCGGCAACGGCTACATGAACGAATACTCCACTGGCCGACTGTGGCGCGATGCAAAGCTATTTGAGATCGGTGCGGGTACATCTGAGATTCGTCGCATGCTCATTGGCCGTGAAGTCTTCAAAGAAACCGAGCAGTTTGGGATAGAGTAAGGCGCACGATGGCGGTTCTTCGATCGGAAGTCAAGACGCGCAGTGAGGAGTTCCGCGCCAACCATGCGCGCATGACGGCGCTTACCTCCGAGCTTCGCGAGCGAACCGCGCAGACAGCTCTCGGCGGTTCTGAAACCGCTCGTAGGAAGTACACGGAGCGTGGCAAGCTGCTCGTGCGCGATCGTGTCGACACCCTGCTCGATCAAGGGACACCTTTTCTTGAGCTGTCTCCACTCGCCGCAAATGGCCTCTACAACGATGAAGTGCCAAGCGCCGGGGTCGTCGCCGGCATAGGTCGTGTGAGTGGATGCGAGTGCATGATTGTTGCAAATGATGCAACGGTGAAGGGCGGAACGTATTATCCGCTCACCGTGAAGAAGCATCTTCGCGCCCAACAGATCGCGCTGGAGAATCATCTTCCGTGCATCTACCTGGTCGACTCAGGCGGCGCGTTCCTTCCGCTGCAGGACGAGGTCTTTCCAGATCGGGAACACTTTGGCGCGATCTTTAACAATCAGGCGAACCTTTCAGCACAAGGAAGTCCGCAGATAGCTTGCGTAATGGGCTCCTGTACCGCAGGCGGAGCGTACATTCCGGCAATGTCCGATGAAACCGTCATTGTGCGCAATCAGGGAACGATCTTCCTCGGCGGCCCGCCGCTGGTGAAAGCCGCCACGGGTGAAGAGATCACAGCGGAAGAGCTTGGCGGAGGCGATGTTCACACCCGGATTTCCGGCGTCGCCGACCACCTGGCTGAGAATGATCCCCACGCACTGGCATTGATCCGGACCATTGTTGCCAATCTGAACAGGTGCAGCGCAAAAAATGGTCAGGAAGTCGCACCAGAAGAGCCCGCATACGATCCCGCCGAACTATACGGCGTCGTGCCGTCCGATCTGCGACGGCCATACGACGTGCGCGAAGTGATTGCGCGCCTCGTGGACGGCAGCCGTTTGCATGAATTCAAGCAGAACTATGGAACAACCTTGGTCACAGGCTTCGCTCATCTTGAAGGTTTCCCTGTAGGCATTCTCGCGAACAACGGCGTACTGTTTTCCGAGTCAGCGCAGAAGGGCGCGCACTTCATCGAGCTCTGTACCCAGCGCGGCGTTCCTCTGCTCTTCCTGCAGAACATCAGCGGCTTCATGGTGGGCCGTAAGTATGAGCACGGCGGTATTGCGAAAGACGGCGCAAAGATGGTGATGGCGGTCGCGTGCGCCCGGGTGCCGAAGTTCACCGTGCTCATTGGCGGGAGCTTCGGCGCGGGCAATTACGGCATGTGCGGACGCGCCTACAACCCGCGTTTTCTCTGGACTTGGCCCAACTCCCGCATCTCTGTCATGGGTGGAGAGCAGGCGGCAAGCGTCCTAGCGCGCGTGAAGCGCGACGGCCTGGAAGCGAAGGGACAATTCTGGAGCACGGAAGACGAAGATCAATTCAAAGCGCCCATTCGCGAGCAGTATGAGACCCAGGGCAATCCGTACTACGCAACTGCGCGGCTTTGGGACGACGGCATCCTCGACCCGGCACAAACGCGTCGCGCTCTTGCCTTGGGCCTGAGTATCGCGAGGAACGCGCCCCAAACTGGAACCAAATTCGGCGTCTTCCGGATGTAACGATGATCGAGCCCTCTCTCCAAATCGAACATGCCGGAGCAATTGCCCACATCTGGCTGAATCGCCCAGACGTGCACAATGCGTTTGATGCCGCGTTGATTGCCGAACTGACTGCCGCATTCCAGCAGCTTTCCGAGGACGGGAGTGTCCGCGTCATCGTGCTCGGCGGTCGGGGAAAGAGCTTCTCGGCAGGCGCGCAGATCCAGTGGATGAAGGCACAGGGCAGCGCAACGAAAGAAGAAAACCTTGTCGACGCCCGATGCCTTGCAGAGCTCTTCCGCACCATCGCTGACTGCCCAAAGCCGACATTTGCGCGAGTGCATGGCGCTGCGATTGGTGGAGGCGTCGGGCTTGTCGCCGCATGCGACATTGCTATCGGATCGACGACTGCAACGTTTTCCACGAGCGAGGTTCGTCTTGGCCTGATACCCGCGACCATCGCTCCTTATGTCGTCAGAGCGATAGGTGAACGCCAGGCGCAGCGGTACTTCCTCACGGCTGAACGCCTATATGCGCACACTGCGGAACGCATCGGTCTGTTGCATGAGGTCGTTGCAGAGGATCAGCTTGATGCACGAGTCGCGATGCTGATTGAAGCAGTGCTTGCGGGGGGGCCTCTCGCGCAGCGAGTTGCAAAAGAACTCATCCGCGCTGTGGGAGGCAAACCAATCACGGCTACTCTGCTCGAGGACACGGCACGGCTCATAGCCGAACAGCGGGCAGGCAACGAAGCGAAAGAGGGGCTGGCGGCGTTTCTCGAAAAGCGTACGCCGTCGTGGAGTCTCAAACAGTGACCGCGAAGATGTTCGACAAAGTCCTGATCGCAAATCGAGGTGAGATCGCCTGCCGGATCGTCCGCACGTGCAGGCGGCTCGGTGTTCGCACGGTCGCTGTCTACTCTGACGCAGACGCAGCAAGCTTCCACGTGCGTATGGCAGACGAAGCGGTGCATATCGGCCCATCACCCGCGCAGGAGAGCTATCTTGTTGCGGAGAAGATCATCGCCGCAGCAGGGCGCACCTCGGCGCAAGCTATTCATCCGGGCTATGGCTTCCTTTCAGAGAACGAGCACCTTGCCGAGGCCTGTGCCGATGCAGGCATCGTCTTCATAGGACCGCCCGCCAGCGCAATCCATGCGATGGGTTCGAAGTCCGCTGCAAAGGATCTCATGCAGCAGGCCGGAGTGCCTCTGACGCCTGGCTACCATGGCGAAAAGCAGTCCCCGGAATTTCTGCTGGCACAGGCGGATGCAATCAGCTATCCGGTACTCATCAAAGCCAGCGCCGGCGGTGGCGGCAAGGGCATGCGGCGTGTCGATAGGCATGCTGACTTCCTGGATGCGTTGGCGTCGTGCAAGCGAGAGGCCACAGCTTCTTTCGGCGACGATCACGTGCTGATCGAGAAGTACATTCTCCAGCCACGACACATCGAAATTCAGGTCTTCGCAGATACGTTCGGGAATGTCGTCAGCCTCTTCGAGCGAGATTGTTCTGTGCAGCGCCGTCATCAGAAAGTCCTCGAAGAAGCGCCCGCACCGGGCATGGCCCAGCAGCGCCGCGCCGCCATGAGCACGGCAGCCTGTGATGCCGCGCGCGCCGTCGGCTATGTGGGCGCAGGCACCGTGGAATTCATCGCGGACGCGACGGGCGCGTTCCACTTCATGGAAATGAACACGCGTTTGCAGGTCGAGCACCCGGTAACGGAAATGATCACTGGCCTGGATCTTGTGGAATGGCAGCTGCGGGTTGCCGCCGGCGAACCGCTGCCACTCAACCAAGAAGAATTAAGCATCCACGGCCACGCCATCGAAGCACGAATCTACGCGGAAGATCCCGCGGAAAACTTCCGGCCATCGATAGGCATACTCGCGCATTTGCAAATACCGCAACCGTCCGCGCATGTGCGTGTCGATGCAGGCGTTGAAGAGGCCGATGCGATCACGCCTTTCTACGATCCGATGATCGCAAAGCTGATCGTATGGGAAGACACACGCGAGCAAGCACTGGCGACTATGACGCGCTCGCTTTCAGAGTTGCAGATCGCTGGCGTACAAACCAATGTGCAGTTCCTCAAGCGCCTCGTCGAAACGCCATCCTTCCAAAGCGCCGCACTCGACACGAGCCTCATCGAACGGGAAGCGGATTCCTTGTTCGCGAAGCCTGCAGAACCGCCGGCAGAGATCGCCGCACTGGTAGCACTGGCGGTGATTGAATCAGAGCGAACCGTTGCGCAGCCTCATCTCTCGCCTTGGAGCATCCGCGACGGATGGCGGATGAACGGTACTTTGCGCCGAACGCTCCGGCTGGCGCATAGCGACCAAATTCATGAGGTGTTGGTGGAGTATCGTGGTGACG
>CAJCIP010000105.1 GCA_903970445.1 Verrucomicrobia bacterium Tous-C9LFEB
AACCCCGACCTCACCGAACTCGCTCGCGGCAAGTCCGCCCGCCTGCTTGGCTCGGCTACAGCACTAGCCACGCTCATCAAGGGTCTCCCACTCGCTTACAACAAGGACTTGCAAGAGGGCCAGGAACAAATCTTCGACATCGCCGACACACTGACTGGCCTGCTCAGCGTGCTGCCGAACTTCACCCGAGCCCTAAAGTTTCGCACCGCGAACATGAACACAGCGGCGCAGTCCGGCTACCTCAACGCCATGGCAGGCGCCACCCACCTCTCGAACAAAGGCGTCCCTTTCCGCAAAGCCCACGAGATCATCGGCAGTGCCGTCCGCATGGGCCTCGAACAAGGCAAGGAACTCAACGATCTGAGCTTAGAAGACCTCCGCACATTGAGTGACCAGTTCGACGAAGGCTTCTTCTCTGCCATCACACTGGCCGCCACACTCGACTGCCACAACACGCCCGGAGGCACCGCCACGAACCAAGTTCGCGAAGCTCTTAGCGCAGCCAAGCAGCGCCTCGCTTCACTGTCTACTGTCTCTCCCGAAGGGACCGCCCATGGCTAGCGATCCCAACATCCGCGCCCACAAAGCCCGCCTGCAGGACGCCCAGGACATCTACGACCTCGTCAACTCCCTGTCAGGCGACGGTACGCTATTGCGTCGCAACTACGCCGAGGTCTGCGAAAACATCCGCGACTTCACAGTCGTCCATCGCGCTACGCCCGAAGGCGACCAGACGTTTCTTGGTTGCGGAGCGCTCCATTTGTACGGCCCTCACCTCGCGGAAATTCGCTCCATCGTAGTGAAGCCTGAGTTCCGCGGCCTTGGCGCGGGTGACGAGGTTCTCGAAGCTCTGATGGCCGAAGCGGAAGAGCACAAAGTCCTGTCGGTTTGCCTTTTCACGCGCATCCCAACGTACTTTGAACATCTAGGTTTCCGCGTCGCAGAAAGAGACGCGATGCCTGACAAAATCTATAAGGACTGCCAGACTTGCCCGCGCCTTTACGCCTGCGACGAAGTTGCCATGGTGAAGGGTCCGCTGCCGAAGATCGCAGTGCTGGGCCCACGCGAAGTTCAGAAGCCGCAGCTCGTTCAACTTCAGCTCACAGGCACCCGCTAGCCAACGCACAAGGAGATTCGGCGACCGCGTCATAGAAGCCGAAGCTTCTCGACACGGTCGCCGGAGCTATCCACCTTTTCTTGTTTGTTTACTGTTTTGGATTCGAAGGAACAGCCTGCGCCGGCTGATCGCTCGCTGCTGGTTGAGCCTGCGGCGTCGCTTGGGCAGACTGCCCGGCGTCGGTGCTACCACCAGTGATTCCCTTGTTTACCAGGATCGTCACAACAACACGCCGGTTCTGGGCCTGCCCGGTCCGGGAGTGATTATCAGCCACCTGCTCCGTGGTTCCCATTGCAGCCGGAGCAAGGATGCGTGTCAGCGGCACTGCTCCACTCTGCTGGATGATGGTCAGCACTGCATCCGCGCGTTCGCTGCTCAACCTCTGATTTAACGTGGGCGAGCCTGTCTTCGATGCATAACCTTGCACCTGAACCATGAAACCCTTGCTCTCAGCGGCCGACTTCACAAAGTCCGAAAGCGCTTCCTGGTCTTTCTTGCTGACCACGGCGCTGCCATTTTTGAAGTTCACAGTCAGCGTACCCTTGGTGTCGTACTGATCGAGGTCGCCAATACGCGAGTTGGTCTGCCCGATGGCTGCACGATCTTCGCCCTCTGCCTGCGCATTTGCGGCGATCAGCTTGCCGTGCTCGTCTAATGTCAAGCCGTGATCAGCCAGAGTTTTGCGATTGCTTGCGAGTTGGTCCTCTTGCTGCGCCAACTTACCGTTCACAGGGTCCAGGCCAGCATCAATCTGCTTGGCAGTCTTCATCGAATTACGTGAGAACTCCACCTTGTTCGCGACCAGCTTGTGGTCAGCGTCATAGGTGCCGTCCACCTTCACTTCCAGGCCAGGAACAAGCGAAGCGACCCCGAGGTCCTTCTTGCCGACGCCAAGGAAGCCGCCCTTCTGCGTAGCTTTCGTTGAGTCAGAAAGAACGACAATCTGGCGCGGCACGCTGTCCGTCTTCACATACATCATTGGGCCATCGCGCCCGATGATCATGCCCTGAACATTAGCCTCTTGTGCCTTTGCCGAAACCGCGAGCACAGTAAGCACTGCAAGGGACGCACCGAAACTGCAAACCCTCTTCATCTTAGGTTGATTGTTCATGCAAACCTCCACTTTCGTCTGCTAGAGCCGAGGGGCCCATCGACCACCACGGCATCTCTACAGTTCGTCTCAGGGCGCAGGTACATGCCGCCATGAAAGATTGAATGTTTAGATGGGACATGCTGAGGTACCGAGGCCTGACGCTGCTCTAAGTTCCCCGGCTTCACTTTCATGACACCGTAAACCGCACAAATCGAAGAAGATGCAGACCTCTGGCGATAACTTGTGGCTGCTGCGGCATCTACCGTGGTGGGTTTCGTGGCGCGGGATGATCTTCTCAATGTCAACAGTAGAGACTGCGGCAGACAAGGAGTATTCACGGAGCTTGCTGATCTAAACTGTGGCGTCACCACGCATTCCAGAAACCTTCGCGCATCGTCAAACGGATCTTCCCGCCAAAGAGTTCACTCAACCGCGCCTCCGTCAGCAGCTCAGCCTTTTTTCTATCTGCAACAATCCGTCCATCGCTCATCATCACAACACGCTCGATCTCGGGGATAATATCCGCGATGTGATGCGTGATGAGAAGGATTGCAGTTCCCTTCCGCGCGAGCACTCGCAACATCTCGCGTAGATCATGTTGCGCGCGCAGATCAAGCGCATTCGACGGCTCATCCAGCAGCAACATCTGCACATCGCCGCTGCCATTCAGCGTGGCTCCTGCCATGGCGCGCCCAATCATCACGCGGCGTTGCTGTCCAGCGCTCATTTCGCCCACCAGCTTGTCGCGCAACATCACAGCATTCACTTGCAGCAGAATGTCCTCGGCCCGCTCGCGCATCGCAGCGGTTACACGCAGATTCGGCCACAGTGTCGAGCTCGAAAAGAAGCCGGTCAGAATCGCATTGAAGCCGGTTGTCGTCTGCATCGGCTTTGCTGGCAGCTCCGCCGACACAACACCCATCTTCCGCCGCAACTCAGTCAGGTCCCATCGCTCTCGCCCGAAAATGCTGACGCGTGTTTCCGGCTTGACGAGGGGATAGATTTCGCATGTCAGCGTTTTCAGCAGCGTCGACTTTCCGCATCCGTTCGGCCCCAATATCGCAAGGTGCTCCCCGGCTTCAATCCGCAGACTCACATCATGCAGCACAACACTGCTGCCGCGCGCCACATGTACGTGTTCCAGTTCAACAACGGCATCGCTCACGCACCACGCCTCACGCGCCAGAACACCCCAAGTATCCGGGTTGCCGCAAGCATCGATGCGCGTAAGTTCCCGGACACTTTTGACACGCCGCCAATCCTGCGGCGGTAGTTCACCGGAAGTTCCTGGATGCGCAATTTCTTCTGCACCGCTTTGATCTGCATCTCCAGGTTCCAGCCGAACGTGCGCTCCTGCATGTCCAGACTTTCCAACGCCGATCGTCGAATCACACGGAACGAAGCCATGTCCGTGTACTTGAATCCGTATAGCAGCTTCACCAGCGCGCTTATGAGATAACTCGCAAAGATCTGACTGGCCAGTAGCGACCCTGGCTCACGAATCCCCCGCAACCGCGAACCCAGAACGAAGTCGGCCTCACCGCTCTCGACGGGCGCAAGCAGCTTTGCCATGTCGGCAGTGTTGTCCGCTCCGTCTCCGTCCATAAAGACAAAGATGTCGCTGTTCGGCTGGGCAGCCTGCACCCCCGCCCACATAGCGGCGCCGTACCCACGCGGCGACGCGATCACACGCGCACCCGCCATCTGCGCAACCAGGCCCGTTTCATCCGTGCTCCCGTTATTCACGACGATGCACTCTGCAATGCGATCCCACGGCATCGAGCCGACGACATGCCCAATCGACTCAGCCTCATTCAGCGCCGGGATGATGACCGAAATCCCGCCCTGACTGTCTGTGCCCGAAACCTGTTCTTCGATCAATGCCGGACCTCAATGCCTGAGGTCCTGTTCCCGGCTTGGAAGAACTCCCAGACACGCCACTTCTGTAACGCCCATTGCAGCAAAAACATAGCCGCAACAGAGACGTACAGCATCTGGTTTCCCTCAAATAGCTTCTTCGCCGGATCGCCGTATACGGTATTCAGCAGGAAGAAGAGCAGGCATACATACGTCATCATCGGCAGCCCGGGTAACAGCGTGTAGAACGGCACCAGCCACAACACGTACCAGGGATAGTGCGGCGAAAACAGCAGCATCAGCGCGAACGCAAACGCTGCAGCGATGCGCAAAAATATGGGCGCTTGCATCCACCCATAGGTTTGCTGAGGAACCACTTCGACGGTCGCCTTCCTCCAGGCCCAAAGCGTCAGCGCACCAAACACCAGCGCGCAAAACACCAGGTACACAGACATAGGCAGGCTGTGTAGCCCGGGCAGACGTTGTGCCTGCTGCAGCAAGTAGTAGCGAGTGCCGGTGTCCATACCTTCTTCTTTGGAGTAGCCCGCCGCAAACCCAAGTACCAGCGACCCCGCAGACGAGTACATTGCGTATCCCGCAGCGCCGATCGCAGCAATCACCGCCGGCATCTTCCAGTCGCGCCGCACGTACAGCGCCGGAAACAACACAGCAGGATAAAACTTGGTGAAGATAGCGAGCCCAAGAAACACACCCGTCCAGAGCGGCTGGTTCTTGTAGCGAAACAGTATTGCCAAACAGATGAAGAAGATGATGGCTGCGTCGATATGCCCCACCAATGCAATCTCCCACACCAGGGCTGGGCACCAGACAAAGAGGAGTATGTCTTCCTTCTGTCTACCTAAGCGTTTCAGCAGTGCGAGGAGCACGGCAGCAGAGCCTGCTATGAAGGCCAGCATCACCAGCTTCATCGCCTCGACCGTCGGCGAGATGAACGTCGCCAGCCAATAAATCATCTGCGCAACCGGCGGATAAATCGTGCGCGCGTATTCTTTGCGATTGATGTTCTCGTAAATGTCCTGATTCGGTCCTCGCAGGAACTGCAACGCCGGGTCGGCCGGGATGTAACGATACGGATTGATATGCGCGTGCTGCACAACTCCATCCCACACGTAGCGGTACAGGTCGGACGATGTGAAAGGATCGCCCATGTACACCGTTGCATTGAAAAAAATCGCAAAGCCCACGATGATCCTGAACGTCGCGCGATTCGTCGGCTGCGTCAGGATAATGCCCACCGCACCCGCATACAGCAGTACCAGAATTGCGGATAATCCAGAGAAATTGACCGTGTAATGGTCGTACTCATTTGGAAACTGCCGCATCGCCAGAAACATGCCGAAACCAAGCAGGCACAGCGCAGCGTTCGTAAACCAAGGCCGCCCATCGCGCAGCTTGTGCAAAGCAGCGGAGTTCATTTGCTTACCCGCGCACGCAAAAAGTCTCGGCTCGCCTTCGCATCGTATCCGTCCGCTGACGCAAAGCTTGGCCGCTTATCCTCAAGCAACTCCTGTTCCAGCACGGCGAGCGTCGCACCGTCATCCACGTCGTACCAGACCGGCAACTCCACGAGCTCAATCTCCGCATTGCGAATCTGCCGTACGGTCTCCGCATACACCTTCTCCGTGCTCCAGGTGATGTTCTGAAAAGGCTCCGCATGCGCCCGCTTCATGCCAATGAGGTAATACCCGCCATCATGCGAGCCGCCCAGCACAACGCGGTCTCCTTCTCTCGCAAGCTCATCCACGGCCTGCTGCAGCGCGAACGTCGGCAGCGTTGGCGAATCGGAATCAATCAGGCACACAGAACCGAAGCCGCACGCCAGTATGTCGACTGCCGCTGCGTGCAGGCGCTCGCCGAAAGCCTCTCTCCGCTGCGGAATCAGTTGAAAGCTCTCAGGCAGCAGGCCATCAAAAGCTGCTTCATCGCCGACAGGCGTGTAGCAAACCAGCCCGGCCGCTCCGCCCTTCTCAGCTACGTTCGCAATGTTGTTGGTTGTGTCCTTAAGGAAGCAGATATTCAGCGCAGCAGACTCTTCCAACGTCAGCGGAGGAGCAAGTCGCGTCTTCACCTTGCCCGCCCGCGGAGCTTTCGCCATCACCGCCAGAGCACACAAGCTACCTCGTGCCTCATCGCGCTGGGCAGTATCTAAAATCTCGTATTGAGAAGACATTCCTTTTACCTTACTTGATTGCAAGCCCCAAGCTATGCGCTTTCAAACCCGCGATTCCACTTGGAGATCACTCTCGTCTCGCGCTCAAATCCCAGCACGCTGACGCTGCCCGTCCCCAATCCAAAAAGCTTGCCATCCGCCGCAGGCAAGCCAATCCATCGCGCGGCTAGAATCCGCAGAATATGTGCGTGCGCGAACAGCGCCACGGCTTGGCTCTCCGCCGCTTTCTTGTTGTCATCCTGAGCCGAAGGCGAAGGACCTGCATCTCGCTTTTCCGCTGCGGCCAGCGCACGCGCAATCACCGCATCAGCGCGCTCGCCTACTTCCTCCACCGTCTCGCCGCCGATGATCGGGTCGGTCCACACGCTCCAGTCGGACTTGCCCGACTCCTCGCGAATCTGCTTCGTCGTCTTGCCTTCCGCTTCGCCGTAGTTCCATTCCATCAGGTTGTCTTCTACCTGTGCGACGTCGCCATATCCGGCAATAGCACACGTTTCCCGTGCTCGCGACATAGGGCTGGTGAACACCGCAGCGAACTTCTTTTCACTGAGGAAGCCGCGAAGCTCTTCCGCGCGTTTGCGCCCATGGTCCGTCAGCGGAATGTCGGTCACGCTGGTGTGCGCGCCGCTAAGACTCCACTCCGTCTCGCCATGCCGTATCAGCCAAAGCTCCACATTTGCCATGGTGCGTATTCTACGTGGGTGTCAGACAGCGCTAGACATGACGAGCGCACGATGACGCACCCCTCCTCATGGCAGTCATCGTTACACGACATTCGTTTTCTTCAACTACTTCCAGGTGAATGGAGCGATCGCATGTAAAAAGGCGCATACTCAGGCTACAGAGATGTACGAAGGGTCGTTCCATGAGCGTGTTTCGGAACACCCTACTCCGTCATCTATCCCCTACTATCGTCGCCAGGCTCAGTCTCGTTCCCGTCCTCTTGGAGCTCGGCCACGAGATCGAGTTTCCAGGCGCTCCCATTGATCACCTCTATTTTGTAGAGGCCGGCGTCGCCTCCATGACGACGACGTTCCTTGATGGCTCTCAGGTAGAAGTAAGTCTCTTCGGCTTCGAATCTGTGATCGGCATCTCGGCACTCATGGGCACAAAGCGTAGTCTGAATCGCGTCTATACGCAGATCCCCGGCAATGGCTTCAGCTGTCCCATCGACGTGGCACAAGAGGAGTTCACCCGCGGTGGCGAGTTCCAGCTCCTGACTCTTCGCTATGTGCAGGCCCAGCTCCTGCAGGCCATGCAATCTGCGGGCTGCAATGCAAAGCACTCTGCCGAGCAGAGGCTCGCCCGCTGGCTCCTCATCTGCGCCGACCGTGCTGGTACTCAAACCTTGCTGCTCTCACATGAGCTGCTGGCCGACATGCTCGGTACCGCTCGCCCTACGGTCACCGTCGCCGCGGCCAGCCTGCGTGACGAGCACCTCATTCATTACACGCGGGGAACAGTTCGGATCCTTGATCTCGCCGCCCTCGAAAAGCGAGCGTGCGAATGCTACCAAGTCATCAAGCAACATCTGGACAACTACGCAGAGTTCGATACCGGCTACGTCGCCTAACTGCATCGGTATTCTCCGCTGATCGTATCGGGCCGGCTGTCCTTGCTTGCGGGAATAGTTCCAGTTCCATCCTGGACACGAGAAAAGCTCAAAAAGCCGTGGGACTCTAGCCCTCGGAGCCAGCCTGCCAATTCGTCCCACCGTCGTGAGAGATCCTTCTCGACTCGTCAAAAGCTGGATGATCCAAACCTAATTCGGTGCTTCGGGAAACTCCGCCCAGAGCGCAGCCTCGCCCGTCACCATACCCACGGCCTGCAGGAAATGTACCGTCGCTCGCGCCCGGCCGAATAACACGTATTTGCAGCCCCTGAAAATGGTCTGGTCGAAGCTCACATTTCCGCCGCTGTATTCCAGAATGCATCGCTCCAGCACACAGTTCACGAATGACTTTTCGTCCAGACTAAGTTGGATATCTTGGATGACCTGATCGCGAATCACTTCCACGAGCCCTCTCCTTCGTTTAACAACGGACTTGAGGCGGCATCGAAGTAAATCCGGTACGGTCTCGCACAGCTGAGCGCAATTCCGTTATACCCAAAAGCCTCATCGGTTGTCAGCGAGCGCTCCCTTCCGTTTCGCCGTTTAGATTTATCAACTCTTTTCTTTGTCTCTGCCCCGAAAGTCTTAGGTTTCCTGTTTCTTTTTCTGCTGTGCGCGAAGACAAAAGAATGTCAGCTATCACGCAGAGGTACACATAAAGGAACGCGCAAACAGCAAAAGATCAACGGCAGATTCGCGTACTCAGCAGAGGCCCGTAAGTAATTGCAGCGCAATGTAATGCGCCTGACAATCCCTCCGTTTGATTCTGCGTATTGTTCGGATATGGGTGTACAACGCCCATCGCAATATCAGGGCAGTCACGGAAGCGCGCCGATCCCTTGCGAAACACACAAGGGGATGTATCACTTTGGCGCAAAATGTCACGAATCGACTGATCGAGTGTCTCCCTCCGGACGATCGTGCACGCCTCATGTCACAGTTGTACCCGGTTCCTCTGCCGGTGCGCACACCGTTATTCCACGTCGGAGAACAGCCCAGGTATGTTCACTTCATTACCTCTGGTATGGCCTCCGTAGTGATTGCCCTTCCCGGAGGTGACGCGGTTGAAGTAGGCATTACAGGCTCCGAGGGTTTTCCGGAAACATCCCATCTCTTGGGTCCGCAAACGACGGACTCTCGCTCCTTCATGCAGATGAGTGGCACCGGCTTGCGCATGGACGCGAAGCGCTTTCGCGAAGAATTTGAAAACAGGGCGCCGTTACGCCAGGCGGTCCTTCGTCTGGTGCAGTACCAATCCTTCATCACGGCGCAACTGGCCGCCTGTAACCGCCTCCATGACGTGGAACAGCGATTGGCGCGCTGGCTCTTGATGGTCTCCGACCGTGTCGGTAGTCCGCAAATGCAACTGACACAAGAGTTCCTGGGCGAAATGATCGGAGCCCGCCGCGCCACCATTACTGTTGCTGCAGGAATCTTGCAAAAAGCTGGATACATCGAGTACCGGCGTGGTCTCGTAACAATCAAGAACCGCCCCAGCCTCGAGTCCGCAGCGTGCGAGTGCTACCCAATCACACGCAAGCTCCTCGACGATCTCTACAACTAGCCGGGATTGCGGAGTATAGCTACACAACTCTTCTGCCTGCCGTCATCCTGAGCCACGAGCGAAGGGCCTCTGTATTCTGCCGCGTCGACATTGCTGTTGAGGGAACAACCCGCACCCTACGCCGAATGGACAGTGGTCACTCGACTGGTGTACTTTTCTCACCGAAGTAAGCGGTTACATCCGAGTTCACCCAACCGAGATGCACGCTGGACCCCCGGGAGTTTCCATCACATGTTTCACGCCTCTGCTTTTTCTAACGCCACTCGACTGACACGCTCTGTCCGCGCGCTTCTATTGCTCCTCGCACCATTGACCTTTATCGCGGGTTGTAGCTCAGGCAGCAGCACGAGTAGCGGGTGCACTAGCTGTAACACTCCCCCGCCGGCGGCGCTCTCCATCTCCACAACAACCCTCGCCAACGGCACTTCGGGCACCGCCTACACAGCTACGCTCACCGCGACCGGTGGCAGCGGCTCCGGCTATGCCTGGTCCGTCTCTGCGGGTGCGCTGCCGACAGGTGTAACGCTCAGCGCTGCCGGCAATCTTAGCGGCACGCCCTCACAAAGCGGAACGTTCAACTTCACGGCAAAGGTCATAGACTCTGGCGCGAATTCCGCCTCCGCCCCACTTTCGCTTGTCATCGCCGCGGCAACCACGACAACCACGCCACTCACCAACTACGAATTTACCGGTGACACCAGCCCGGTTCACGACCCGGCAATCATCCGCCAGGGCTCGAAATACTACGTCTTCGTGACCGACGCCGGAAACCAGACAGGCTTCCTTCCGATCCGGTGCTCATCCGACAAGATCGCCTGGAGCGCTTGCGGCTATGTTTTCAGTGCGCTGCCTTCGTGGGTCTCCACCACTGTTCCAGCTGCCGTCAATCTCTGGGCGCCCGACCTCTCGTTCTTCAACGGCGTTTACCACCTCTATTACACTGCGTCGTCCTTCGGTTCACAGACTTCCGCCATCGGTCTCGCGACTTCCCCCACTCTTGACCAAACCGATCCCGCGTACAAGTGGACCGATCAGGGACCGATTCTTACATCAACCACCGGCAGCAACTTCAACGCGATCGATCCGAACATCATGACCGACACGGATGGCACAGTCTGGCTTACCTATGGCAGCTACTGGAACGGCATCTTCCAGCAGCAGATTGATCCACTCAGCGGGAAGATTACGCCCGGCACCACCTATCATCTCGCGCAACGTTCGGCTAGCGATTCACCCTCGGACGCGATTGAAGGCGCCTCGGTAGTCCACAAGGGTAGCTACTACTACCTCTTCACATCATGGGACGCCTGCTGCAATAGCAACGCCTCAACCGACAACTACAAGATCGTGATTGGCCGCGGTACCAGCGTTCACGGTCCCTTTCTTGATATGAATGGCACGGACATGGCGGCGGGCGGCGGCTACATCCTGCTGCAGGGCGACAACGTCAACTGGAGCGCGCCTGGCGGACAGACCGCCTACATCGACTCCACCGATGGCGACCTCATCGTCTTTCACGCTCTTAGTATCAAGCAGAACTATCTCGACTATCTCTTCGTCCGCTCGCTTGACTTCTCCACCGGTTGGCCAGTCATCGGCACCTCAACAGCATCCACGCCCACGGGTATCGCAACTACCACCGCTCTCACAGCTACGCCCAACCCCGTAACGTCGGGCAGCGCGGCCTCGCTGAGCGCCACGGTGACGCCTGCCTCCGGCCCAACGCCGACAGGAACCGTCAGCTTCTACGCGGGCTCATCAATCCTCGGCACGTGCACGCTGAACGGCAGCGGCTCTTGCGCACTCAGTAACTCCACGCTCGCGGTCGGCACATACTCCATCACCGCCGTCTACATGGGCAGCAACACGAGCGCAGGTTCCACGTCTACCGCCGTCTCTCTCACTGTGCAAGCTCCTGTCACAGCCATCGGGACTACGGTCACGCTCACAACCGCAGCTTCCAGTTCCCTCCAGGGTCTGCCTCTCGCCTTGAACGCTACCGTCACGCCCAACTCAGGAACTGCACTCGCTTCCGGAACGGTGACTTTCAGCGAAGGCCAGACAGTCCTCGCAACGTCTCCACTCGACAGTACAGGCAAAGCCACATTCAACACGGCCAAGCTCGCGGTCGGCTCTCATTCCATCACCGCTGCGTACGGCGGCAGCTCTACCTTCAGCACCTCCACATCGACTGCGCTCGCTCTCACGATCAACGCCCCGACTGGAAAGACCTTTACCAATCCCATCAGCATCACCGACGCAAACGGCAAAGTCATCAGCTGCCCCGACCCGGCAATCATCAAGTCGCAAAGCAACAACGTCGATACCTGGTACATGTACTGCACCGGTGACGCGCACAACCTCTCGGACACCGCTAACGGCGGCCTCAACTTCAGCCACAAGATCAACGTCTTCTCATCCAGCGATCTCGTGAACTGGACCTCAGTCGGTGACGCCCTGAATGCTGTTCCCTCGTGGGCCGGCTCAGGCGCACTCTACTGGGCGCCTGCCGTGAAGTTCCTCAACAACAAGTACTTCCTCTACTACGTTGTCACCGTTGCCCAATCGAGTGGAACCTACGCCATCGGCGTTGCCACCAGCACTACACCGTCAGGTCCATTCATCGACAGCGGTACTCCTGCCGTAGCTTCGGAAAGGGTCACCAACACCGCAATGGACGGCAGCGGCACGTACCGCTCGGTCATCGATCCCGATGTCATCGCCGACAGCACAGGCCAGCTCTACATCCTCTTCGGCAGCTATAACGGAGGCATCTCTGTTCGCAAGCTGTCCGCGGATGGCCTCACCTCCGACCCCAGCACCGAAACCCAAATCGCTGCCGACCAGCGCTACGAAGGCGGTGCCTGGATTCAACACGGCGGCTATTTCTACCTGCTCGCCTCCGCGACCAACTGCTGCGCCGGTCCACTCACCGGCTACGGCGTTTTCGCCGGACGCGCCACCACGCCCATGGGCCCATACCTCGATCAGCAGGGCAAGGCCATGACGGACGTCAACGTCGGCGGCTCACCTGTCCTTGCGATGAACGGCAACACAGCCGTCGGCCCTGGCGGCGGCAGCCCGTTCACCGACGAAGCCGGCCAAAGCTGGTACGTCTACCACGAGGTCCTCACCGCCTCGCCGTACTACAGCAATACAACGATCACGCAGCGCCCGGCAGCCATCGACGCTATCGACTGGATCAACGGCTGGCCGGTCGTTCGCGGCGGCTATGGCCCATCGGACGCTGCATCGCCACAGCCGGTACCAGCGTCGCAGCCCGCCACCACGACTGCTTACACCACCACAGCCAACACCAACGATGCACCCGGCACCGCACTTCCCGGTCTCTCGCAGGACTTCACCAACAGCGCCCTCGCACCGCAGTGGACCTCCATCCACAGCCTGCCGAAGCTGACATTCACAGGTTCTGCTGTCTCCATGCCCACAGTGGGTTACGACACTGTGGACACCGCCCATATGCCACTGATTCCGATCCTCGCCGAAGCCACTCCCGCGGGCGACTACATGGTCGAAGTCAAACTCTCCACCGACGTTCCCGACAACGCCTCCATCGTCGATTACGCGCAGGCCGGCCTCATCCTCTACAAGGACGACGTCAACTATCTGCGCATCGACCTCGCCGCCAACTCCGACACCCGCCAGGTGGAATACATCAAGAGCGAAACCCCCGAAGGCACCAACTATCCCGTCTGGAGCGCGACCGACCTTGGCCCCGCTACCTCCGTCAACGGCACGCTCACCACCTACCTTCGCCTCGTCAAACGCACCATCGACGGCAAGGAAACGTACACCGGCTACAACAGCACCGACGGCACCACGTGGGTTCGCTGCGGTGCCTGGACCCACACTCTCGGCAGCGGCGCTTCCATCGGCCTCTACGGCGGAAACCGCGCCGGCTACAACGCCGCCTTCAGCTACGTGCACGTCACCACCCTCCAGTAACCCTCACCTCAACCGATTTCCCCACCCGCCGCGAGCCCACAAAGCTCGCGGCGTCCTTCGCTCCTTCGCGCTTCGCAGCGCAGCTTTACTGTCTACCCTCTACTCTCTACTGTCTTAACTATGGACTTCCAGCTCCAAACCGACTACACCCCGCAGGGCGACCAGCCGCGCGCCATTTCCGAGCTCGTTTCCGGCGTCGCTGCCGGTGAAAAAGATCAGGTACTCCTCGGCGTCACCGGTTCCGGCAAGACCTTCACCATGGCCAAGGTCATCTCCGAGCTCAACCGCCCCGCGCTGATCCTCGCGCACAACAAAACGCTCGCCGCGCAGCTCTTCCATGAGTTCAAGCAGTTCTTCCCCAACAACGCCGTCGAGTACTTCGTCTCCTACTACGACTACTATCAGCCCGAAGCCTACATTCCCTCCGGCGACTTATACATCGAAAAAGAGTCCACCATCAACGACGAGTTGGACAAGCTCCGTCTCTCCGCCACGCGCTCCCTCTTCGAACGCCGCGACGCCATCATCGTCTCCTCGGTCTCCTGCATCTACGGCCTCGGTTCGCCGGAAGCCTACTACGGCATGCTTCTGCTGCTTGAAAAAGGCCAGAAGATCCGCCGCGAAGACATCACCCGCCGCCTCGTTGAAATCCTCTACGAGCGCAACGACGTCGACTTCCGCCGCGGCACCTTCCGCGTTCGCGGCGACATCATCGAGGTCTACCCAACCTACGACGAGATGGCTTACCGGATTGAGCTCTTCGGCGACGAGATCGACACCCTCTCGCAGATCGATCCTCTCTTCGGCACGGTGAAGCAGAAATACGCGCGCCTGCCCATCTATCCCAAGAGCCACTACGTTGTGCAGCCCGAGCGCAAGGCCTCGGCCATCGACTCCATCGTCGCGGAGCTCAACCAGTGGGTCCCTCAACTTGAGGCC
>CAJCIP010000106.1 GCA_903970445.1 Verrucomicrobia bacterium Tous-C9LFEB
GCCATCAGTATCGTGTTCAAGCCGACAGACAAGGGCACGCGAAGCGGCGCCTTGACACTGATGGATAGCGTTGGAACTCAGGTTGCGTCGCTTACCGGCGTAGGCAACAGCCCGGCGACAGACACGCTGAACGCAAGCTCCCTCTCATTTACGCAGCAAGCGGTCGGCACAACCAGTGCCACGCAGCAGGTGACGCTCACCAACGCGGGAGACGCTCCGCTACTGAGCACGTCGATCACGACGAGCGGCGACTTCATCGCGACAAACAACTGCGGCACGTCACTTCCTGGCCACGGAACATGTGCGGTGCTAATCGCCTTTGTGCCATCCAGCGTTGGAACGCGCACGGGAACGCTGACCATTACAGATCAGTTTCGATCTCAGACGGTGACGCTGAGTGGTATCGCCGTTGCTCCTGCGGGAGTGTCGCTCACGCCTTCGTCGCTAACGTTCGCTGGCACCGGCGTTGGTCTCAGCGCACCGGCACAAGCCATTACGCTGACGAACAACGGCGGCCTGCCACTCAACATCTCGAAGCAGACCATCAGCGGCGACTTCGCGATTGCGGTGAGTACATGCGGAAGTACGCTCGGAGTCAATGCCGCATGCAGCATGACAGTCGTTTTCACGCCAACAGCCACCGGCACCAGACCCGGTGTTCTAACGCTCACCGACGATGCTCCGTCCGGCGCGCAGACCGTAACCCTGACAGGAACAGGCATCGACTTCTCCTTCGCTCCAAGCGGCGCTTCCTCGCAGACCGTCACCAGCGGAACTTCGGCCACATATGTCATGCTGCTGACTTCCGCCGCCAGTCTCAACGGCAATATCTCCTTCGCGTGTTCGGCCGCTCCAGCTCACAGTGTGTGCAGTGTCAACCCGTCAACCGCGAGCCTTGGTGCAAGCACCACGATCATCGCGACCGTGCAGACCGGTTTGAGCACTGCAAAGGTCGAGCCGCGGCCCGCACCATGGTGGCGTGGCGGAAACGGTCTGATCACACTCGCAATTCTGGCGCCGCTTTGTTGCTTCGGTAGGAGGCGCAGTGTGCGTGCGCTGATGTCCGCGGCGATCTTCTGTTCCTTGCTTTGGATGGCAGGCTGCGGAACGCCACGCACCATTCCCGGCTCTGGCGGCACTGTTGCCCCATCGACGCCGACGCCCGCGGGAACCTACACGCTGACGGTGACCGGAACGACCGCCGGCATCTCCCACTCCGTACTGCTTACGCTCATTGTTCAGTAGCTCAAGAGCGCACTCAGCTACTTGCTTACGAGCGCGTCCGCCGCAGCTACAGCGCTGGCCCACGCCCACTGAAAGTTGTAACCGCCCAGCCATCCCGTCACATCGACGACCTCGCCGATGAAGTACAAGCCGGGTACGCGGCGGCTTTCCATGGTCTTCGCGTTGAGCTCGTTTGTATCGACGCCACCGGCGGTGACTTCTGCTTTGGCAAAGCCCTCAGTGCCGGCTGGATAGAACGTCCACGCGTGCAGCGCCGCTTCCAATTGAGCCAAGCCGCTGTTGCTCCAGTCTTCCCCACCCGCAAGCTGCGCGCTGACCCAACGTTCCGCAAAACGCGACGGAAACAAGCCGCGCAGTAGCGCAAGCAACGCTCCCGAATCGCGGCGAGCGTTCCTCTCATACATCGTCGCTAGAACTTCTTTGCCGGGAGCGAGATCGAAGCCGACAGCTTGCCCTGGCCGCCAGTAGCTCGATACCTGCAATACAGCAGGACCGCTCACACCGCGGTGCGTGATGAGCAGCTTCTCGCGAAACGTTGGCTGCGTGTTCTTCCCTTCACGCTTTGTTCCTTTCGTCTTCTCCACCGCAGTCGCGACAACCTCCGCCGACAAACCGGTGAGGTCGCACCACTGCTCACGATCCGCTGGCGAGAAGAGCAGCGGCACAAGCGCGGCGCGTGGATCGACCACCTTGTGCCCGGATGAGCGGGCAATCTCATATCCGATGCCGGTGGCGCCGAGCTTTGGAATCGAAAGTCCACCGGTTGCAATCACAACGGACGCTGCGTCCAAGCTGCTCGCATTTGTCTCGACTGAGAAGCCGGCGGCGTTGCGGCGAACTGCGGAGACACTCACCCCGCAGCGCGTCGTTACACCAGCTTCCGCGCATTCGCGCTCCAGCATCGCGACGATTAGCCGCGCTGAGTCGTCGCAGAACAGTTGCCCCAGCGTTTTTTCATGAAACTTGATGCCGTGCTTCTTCACCAGCATTATGAAGTCTGCGGGGGTATAGCGCGCCAGGGCTGACTTCGCATAATGCGGATTGCTGCTCAGGAAGTTTTCCGCCCGCGCGCCTGTGTTGGTGAAGTTGCAGCGCCCGCCGCCCGAGATGAGTATCTTACGTCCGGGCTTCTCCCCATTGTCGAGCAGGAGCACGCGTTGTAGTCTACGCCCCGCTTCGAACGCGCACATCATGCCCGCCGCACCCGCGCCGAGCACAATCACGTCGTATGTTGGCTCGGAAAGCGCCATGCCACAGCAAGTCTCTCATCGAGGCACGCGTCTCTAGGTGGTCGACTAGAGTTCCGCCGGCAGAATCACCGTCTCTTCCAGGTAATGCGCTGTCGCTAGGTAATTCGATGGGGCGTACTTCGGAACCATATTTGCGATGCGCAATGCCACTGTGTTCGACATCACGGCATTGCCAGGGATCTCGCGCGTCTTCGGCAAACCCCACGGGATCAGCTTCCACTCATCGTGCGCCTGGCCGAGCGGATCATACGGCAGGGGTGAAAGTTCCGCCGCGAGCTTTGTTGCGTCAAACTCCAGGCCGCAGCTCGTCGCGTTGTCGACCATCCAGCGCAGCGTGATGGTCGAAAGCGCGCGTTCCGCATAGCTCCCGCCGACATCGCAGTGAACGCCCGGGAACCACACCTGCTTTACCTTGTCGTCGTTCGCGCGCGGCGTTCCATCAGGATTGGTCCACAGCGTCGGAACGAACGAGCTCCGGCGCTCGTCGATCGAAATCGCGTGGAATGCATTCACGATGCAAGGGTTCAGCGTCGTGTCCAGAAACCCGTACTTCGCCTGATCGAAGGCGCTGAACAGGTGGCCGGGGATGCCAAGCGCGCCAACGGTGTCCCACACGCCGACCATGCGCACCGTCACGTCGGTCAGGCCGTACTCGGTTACTAAGGCGGCTTTCGCTGTCAGGCGGGCGGCGTGATCCGTGATGCGATACACGTCAAAAATCTTCCTGGTCGTCAGGTTGTCGAGATTGCGCGTGGGTACGCCGAAGGACGCGATCATGCCCGAAAGGCTGCGAGCCGTGTAGGCGCCGCGGCTGAATCCAAAGATGAAGATCTCATCGCCGGGATCCCACACGTCGGAGAGAAATTGGTAGCCGTCCTGGACCTTCTGAAACAGGCCATCGCCCATCGTGCCGCCGAAGAAGTGCTCGAATGGGGTGCCGTCCGTTCCCACGCCGCTGTCGTAGTACTTCAACTGCGAGTCGTCATCGACCATGCAGTCGTAGATGCGGCGCACGTTCGTGTTGCCCGGCTGGTCGGCGGGGCCATGCGGCGTGTTCCATGTGCCGTCTGCGCACAAGGCAATGCGTTTGCTCATCGCAAATCCCTCACAGCTTCTATGGCTGAATGTTCAGGGACATAGTACGCCGGAAAATTGAGCCGGTCTTGAGGAATTGTTGCTGCGCGTGCGGCTAGGCGCATCCAATGTAGGCGAGGTAGACACGATGAAAACTTTTCTCTGGCTGGCCGGCGGACTTGGCTTTGGACTTGCCGCTTATCTCATTCTCACCGCACCGGAATACTCCACCGGAAGCGACACCGTCGAGGGCGCGGCCCGCGACACTGCCCGATGGGGTTCGAAGCAGCGGGTAAAAGGTGCCGGAACGGACCTTGCGGGCAAGGTAAAGGAAGGCATCGGCAACTTCACCGGTGACGATCAGCTGGCGGGCGAAGGTCAGGGCGATCAGGTCGCAGGCAAACTCAAGGATGCAGCCGGGAAGGTGGCGCAGGCCGCCGGCCAAACACTCCACGATCTCGACATCTGACTCGGAAACTGCTCGACGTACGGCCGCTTAGGTGGCCGTCTTCGTGCTTCTACCGCACGCGTACGGGCGCGGTCTGCGTGGGCGTGATTGGAAGCGTCGGCAGAAAGAAGTTCGACAGCTTCGGCAGATCGACAAAGAGCAGAAGCAGCATCAGCACAGCCGTGGCGACGAACGAGCCCATCAGCAGTGGCTCGCGGTAAAGCTTCTCGGGGTTCTGCACCGAGCTGCCCTTCTGGAAGGACAGCCTGAAATAGATGGCCATCGTAATCGCCACCAGCGGATAGGCGAGCAGCAGCTCCAGACGGTAGCGAATCGTAAAGGCGCCAAAGAACAACATCGATGCCGAAGCATAAAACACCACGGACACCAGCAATGACTCCGCCGTGTAGTAGCGAAACGATCTGCGATACGCGCCCGAGACAGCTTTATCGCCGATCTCGGACATCTCGCTGAAGCGCTTCAAAGCCATGAAATAGCAACCGATGAACCAGTAAGACAGCAGCAGCGACACCGGCGGCGTGATGAATTCCGTCACGGCATACCAGCCCAGCAACATCCGCAGAGGGTTGTTGACGGACTCGGTGAGGACATCGATATACGGCACGTCCTTCGTGCGAATGGGCGGGAAGTTATACAGGCAGCCCATGATCCAAAGCACAATAGCCGTCACCGCAAAGAGCCTGCCGACCGCGAAATAACCGATGGCTACACCCACGATCATCATCAGCAGCCACTGCGCGTACGCCGCGCCGGTATGCACCAGGCCAAGCGCTGCGGGCCGCAGACGCTTCGTCGGATGCAAACGGTCGAACGGTGCGTCCAGGACCTCGTTGATGACATAGTTGCTGCACGCTACGAGCGTCAACGAAACAAACGCCCACACGATGCGGATGATGAGCGCATGGTCCAGCAGCGAGCGGTCAACACTGAGCGGAATAATGATGCCCGGCAGCACAAACAGGTTCTTGATGGAATGATCGAGCCGAGCTATCCGAACGTGCGCCTTGACGCGCTCCCCGAAACTGACGTGTTGTGTTGCGGCGACGATCACTGCGGCCTCAGAGTTCACCCAATGTAGAACCTAGCGCGACATAGCCGGACCAGCCATACCACTTGCGTGCGTGTTCGCCTGCTCCAACCGGCCCAGCATCAGCGTTCCAAGCGGCTGCACAGGAATCTCTCGCGCATCAAGATCCTGCGGAAGCCACTCCCAGTCTTCAACCCCATAGTTGATGAACACGGGGTTGGCATCCTGCAGGAAGGCTTTATACGGAATGAGCTGCAACGGCGCGTACTTCCGCACGTTATCCGCAGAGATGGAGTGCGTGTCGCGACCCTTGTACTTGATTTCTTCTTCCGCATCGTAGACGTACGCGAGTCGCGACTGAATCTCCGGCGGAGCATAGTACTGGTCCTGCAGGAAGTTTCCAAAGCTGTTGATGTAGATGTACCGCGAACCCGCCAGATCAACGCCTGGCGGAAGCGCGATATCGCTCATGAAGTCGCGCCGAAATAGCTGCTCGCGCCGAACCTTCACACCGATACTCGCCAGACCCAAGAGAACGACAGCAAGAAGCGTGCCGTAGAACGCTGTCTTCCTTTGCAAGAATGCTTCAAACGCAAGTGCCAGAACAGTAACGAACGCCAAGGAAGCCGGAATCGCATAGCGTCCTTCCATCGAATGGGTTACAAACCGCTCAAACAGGAAGCACCAGAGCGGCATGAGCGCCAGCACAAGAAGCATCGCCCAAAGCCCGCGCGACTCTGCTGGTCCACGTTTCAAAAACCGGCGAACCCCAACAACTGCAATCACGAGCAGGAAGATGCGAGTAACAAGAGCGCTTTGCGAAACGGAGTTTTTGTAGCCTAGCGTGATCGCTTCACTGGTCACGTGCCGGTTGTAATAGTGCAGCTTGAACGCGAGCAGCGCGTGCTGGAACGGCAGAATGAGCGCGAGCGATGCCGCGCCGACTACGATGACTGCAGCAACGAGCCAGTCAATACGCTTGCGATCCACCGTGCGGACGAGCTCGCCAGCCGCGAGTGGAAGCAGAATCAACACACCGAAATAGTGACACGTGATCGCGCCTGCGATCGACAACGCAAGACCCACCAGCGGCAGCGTACGCGAGCGGTCTACAGCATCGCTTGTCGCCAGCACCCAGCACAGCATAGCCAGCGCGTACATGCCAAGCAGCCAACCGTAAGGCCTTCCCTCTGCGGAATACCAGAACGGCCCGAAGACGGCGGGTAACGCAGCGGCTAGTACGGCAGCGCGACTTCCCGCGAGTCTGCGCACGAGAAAGAACAGCGCAACCTGCGACAGAATCACGCCCAGCAGCGCAGGCGCGCGCATGCCCAGTGCATTCGCACCGAACACCCGCATCGACCAGTGGGCCAGCAGATGATACAGCGGTGGATCAAGCGAAATCGGATAGTGCAGCTGTACGCGAACAACATCGGTCGCTGTCGGCAGCTTGTCTCCCCAGTAGGAGAGAAACTCGTCCGCCCACATCATGCGAACATGCGACAGAAGGAGGGAGCTTACCGTTGTAAGAACGATGACAGCAGCCGCAAGCAAGCCGTACCCTTGCTCGCCCGTGTCATCGTGGAGGACAGCCGAAGCCGGTGCGTGCACGTGTTCTCCTGGATACGGCTCGATTCTAGTGGCATCTCTCGCCGCGCCGCGTTAATTGCCCGGTTTCCTCTACCGGCGGTCTTCAATGTTCGCGTCGCACCACCAGCTCAGACCTGGATGCTGAGCGCATCTCGAGCGCGATCTTCACGGACGAAACGCTACACTCAGACCTGCTATGTCACAGCTTCGCATCAGCCGCCGCGCCGCCGACCGCCTGCGCGCGGACCATCTGTGGGTCTATCGCAGCGACATCGAATCGGCGGACAGCGAGCCGGGCGCGGGCACCCTTGTATCCATTGTGGACAGCCGCAACACACCCATGGGAACAGCCCTCTACTCCTCTTCATCGCAAATCGGCGCACGCCTGGTTTCGCGGTCAGCTCAACTAACCCGCGAGCAATACCTTGCTGATGTTCGCGAGCGCGTGCATCAAGCACTAAGACTGCGCCGCGAGATTGCTCCGACGACAGCAGAGAACAATGCACAACGCCTCATCTTCTCTGAAGCCGACGATCTCACGGGCGTCGTGGCGGATCGCTACAACGATCTGATCGTTCTGCAATTGCTGATACAAGGCACAGCGCAGGATGATGTACGTGCGGCTGTCACTAACGCGCTTCGCAACGAGCTAGCTGCAAACGGCGAGCCACTCACGATTTGGGAGCGGCAGGATCCTCGCATCCGCGAGTTGGAAGAGCTCGCACCCGCTGGAAGCGAGCCATTGTTCAGCACGCTTTCGGAAGCCGCGCCGGCGAAGACAGTGTTCACACTCAACGGGCTGCGCTTCGGCTACGACGTCTCCGCCGGACAAAAGACCGGAGCGTTTCTAGACCAGCGCCTGAACTATGCCGCAGCCGCTCGCAGGATGGCAGCCTCCGGCCGCGCAGGCCGAGCGCTGGACGTATGCACCTACCAGGGCGGCTTCGCGCTGCACCTCGCGCAGGTGTGCGAGCGAGTGACAGGTGTGGATCAATCCATGAGCGCGCTCGAAGCAGCAGACCGCAATCTGGCGCTGAACCCGAAGCTCAGGGCCAAGGTGGACTGGGTGGAAGCAGATGCATTCGAGATGCTGCGAGCGTTGGACGACGCCTCGCGCTCTACATCCGCTGCCAAGCAATCTCTTCCAATTGCAGCGACCCCGGCATTCGACGCTATCGTGCTTGACCCACCCGCCTTCGCAAAATCGAAGCGCGCAGCAGAGGGCGCTTTGCGCGGCTACAAAGAACTGAACCTGCGCGCGATGCGTCTGCTCGCGCCGGGCGGCACGCTCATTACCTGCTCGTGTTCACACCACGTCTCGCTGGAAGACTTCACAGGGATCGTCACCGCCGCCGCGGCAGACTCACACAGACGCGTCCAGTTGCTCGGCATCCGCGCCGCTGCTCCCGACCACCCCGAAGTGCTGACCCTGCCTGAAACGCGCTACCTGAAATGCCTCATCTGCAGGGTGAGCTAAAGTCGCAGGCGAGTAGTCGTCCTGCAAGGATCACGCCGGGTTCGCGGCGATCCCGGAACCACCATCGGCGACGGCCCGGATAGCATCGCTTGTACGAGCCGGAATCGTTGCTTGCTTGGCTTGACTGCGCAGCCTGGCTTTCACGCCGATGATTGTGTAGACGGCAAAAAACAGGAACTGCTCCGCGCCGAAATATTCACCGGACCGGCAGAATTTCATCAACACATAGCACAGCAGGGACATCGCAATGGCGCGTTCCTCAGCCGATCCGCCGCGCGGAAAATAGTGCCATAGATACCAGAACGCACCGATCACGCCCACCAGGCCCAGCTCAGAAATGATCCGCAGCATCAGCGACGACGCATCCCATTGGCCCAGAGTGCGAAGATTGTCCGGCAGGAAGAAAGCGCCAGGCACAAGGTCAAGGAATCGCTCGTGTGCAATAACGTGAGACCCCAGGCCGCCACCAACTATCGGGTGTTCCGCAAACTGCTTTTCCGTGATGAACGTATTCGCGACCACCCCGAAGCTGCTTTCATTGATGTTGTTGATGTCTCCCGTGCTCAGGCCGATGAACAGGTCGCCCATCCTGGCCTGAAAGAGTGGCGAGAAAGTCCAAGCGAGCGCAAAGACAATGACGAGGACCGGCGGGACAAATACCCTCCCGAACCGGTAACGCAGACCGAAAAGAAAGATGCCGAGCATCATCCCGATATAGCCGACCGAAGAAAGTGTCATGACGCAGGCAGCCAGCAGCGTCAGCAAACGTATCCCGTAGCGGCGATTGCGCTGCCACTGATCCGCGTAATAGAAGACGGCAGGCACGCACACAATCGCGAACCCACTGGGCTCTAGAAAAATGCCCGTGACACGTCCCTTCGGGTACCCTTGGAACGGCAAGAGTAAAAACCCGATCCAGGCGGAATACAAGGCAAATTGCGCGTAAAGCCGAAACACTCGGACAGCGTCAAAGCGGTTGAAGCGCATGAACGTGGCGCTGTAACAGGCGAATACGCTGATTCCCATCATTGCTTTGAAAAAGCCGCCTGTTGAATTGGTTCCGAGCACCAGACCGAAGATCCCGCTGCCAAACAGGTAGGCTAAAAACCAGCCCAGTCTCTTCGGAAACCATCGATACCCCGTGAGGATAAGCAGGGCAAAATTGAAGGCGATGACAAAGTAGAAGTAGAAGAGATTGACGCCTCCCACAACGATCAAAAAGCGGTTGCAGAACGCTCCCGCTACCGTGGAGTACAGTATCCATTTGCGAAGTGCAGGCAATCTCTTCCCCGGCCAATCAGACATTAGCCTACACCGGCGAATCTCGCGCAACGGTGTGCGCTGGGCGCGGGCTTACGTGTGTTTCGCCGGGCTCGTCGGGATTTCTTATGCCGTAGTTTTTTCGCTGCGGCGTGCACCGTGGCCGCTCAGCGATTGGCTCACAAACTACGAAGGTGGATTTGTGCGCCGGGGCTTGCCGGGCGAAATCCTTATAAAATTTTCCGGGCTGACGCACATACCCCTCGTGTGGACGGTCGCTGCCCTGCAGATAGTCTGCCTTCTTTGTTTTGCCATTTCGTTATGGTGGCTCGTAGGGCGTGTCTTCCGCACATCCACGCCAATCTGGCCAAAGGCTCTTCTGCTCTCACCCGCAACACTGGCCTTCTTCTGGTTCGACCCGGTGTTCATCCTTCGTAAAGAAGTCGCCTTGTTCGCGATACTCGGCGTGCTCGTGCTTCTGCTCCACCGCGAAGCCGGCGCGTCGGATACGCTCGTCACGCTTTACTTAGCCCTGGGCTGCCCTCTTCTGTTGCTCTCTCATGAAGGACTCATCTGTTACACGCCATACATGTTTGCCCTTGTATGTCTGAAGCGGCGGAGCGTGCGACGGGCGGCGTACATCTGCGCCGTTCCCGCGGCTCTTAGCCTGATCTCCGTGATAATTGCAGCGCGCTACACCGGAAACGGCACGACGGCTGATCTGATATGTCGCTCGGTTGGCGGTCCTACGACCGGTCTCTGCACCGGACCGATCTATTACCTTGGAGTGTCGCGCGGCGTGTACGAAGCCGAGGTGCGTCTGATGCTTCACGACACTCGCACGATGATCGCATTCGGCATCACTACAACATTAGCGCTGCTTCCCGTCGTGGCCGGCTTAGCTGACCTCTGGCATAGGCCCGTATCCCGAGAGACACGACTTGTATTGCCACTTGCCTGTGCGCTGTCTGCTACAGCCTCGCTTGTGCTGTTTCTTGAGGCACAGGATTGGACACGCTGGATCTATATACACCTTGTGTGTCTGCTGCTTGTGCTGTTGTCCGCGGTTGAACACAGACGCGCGACAGGAGTGCCTATTCTGCGACATGCAAAGCAAGCCGGTCGCAGCCGAGCCCTGGTCATAGTTCTGCTCTTCGGCTACGCGACGGCTTGGCACCTCCCCGCCTTGCGCGAGTACAAACCCTTCGGCTACGGCAGCTTGCTGCTGCGTTTGGAACGCCACACGAGCGAGAAGTTTCGCTAGAGCATCTTTCTTTCAGGTGTAGTCGAGAGTCCAGATGGAGCCATGGTGTACTCGCGCTGAAGGCGCAACATGCAAGCCTGAGCCAACGCCCCGGATTAGGCAGCGATCGAACGCCAAGCGCTGAAGGCGCGACATAGAACGCGGCTGCGGGCCGGCAGGTAACCGCTGTATCCTCCGTGAGCCCCTACTTCATCCTGAAAGTTTTCACAAAGAATTGCACAGCCATGGCGCTCACCTGCGCGTGGACGGCGTCGCGATCAACGCCGGGCGCGTCGATGCAATAGACAGCAAGCTGTTTCTTCCCAAGTTCCGTGCAGGTATCAAGAAACGTGTAGTGGGCTACCTGGCCGGGCAGCACAACCTCACGAGCGCCATGTACATTCGCCCGCAGAATATCAGCATTTTCGTTTGCGGGCGCGATGGGATCCGCAGCTCCGACAACAATAGAGACCGGCGTACGAATCGCGCGAAGGCTTTCTGTCGTGAGTACCTGGCCGAGCGCCGGAGCAATCGCGAACACAGCAGTGATGCGCGGGTCTCGGTAGCTTTCGGCAGAGCGCGCCAGCGATTCACCGCTCGTCTTGCGCACGCGCGCTAACAACTCATCACCACCTTGCACCGGCGGGTCGAGCTTGCGCATCTCCGGCACGAAGCAGTCCGGCGAACGCGGAGCGACACGGCATTTATCGAACACGGGACTCACATCCGTCTCCGCGCCGGCAAGTTCCATCACGGTGTATCCACCCAGCGAAAATCCTGCGGCCCCGACGCGCGTGACGTCAATCTTCGGGCCAAGCTCTGGATCCTTCAGCACGCCGTCGAGCACTTCGCTGATGTCCGTAGCGCGTTCCCACCACAGCAGGAATCCCTCTGCGGTATACGACTCCGTACTGTTGTTGCCGGGATGATCGACTGCTGCCGCAATGAATCCCGCGCGTGCAAGCGCTGTCGCCAACCATGCGAGCTGTGCGGCGCTGCCACCCGTTCCATGCGAAAGCAAAATCAGCGGGAACTTCCGCAGCGCGGGCGCAAACTGCGCGTTCGGCGCAGACAATCCAAGCTGAAACAGCGGTGCGTCCGGCGGCCCGATAAACTGTGGCGCCTCGACGGTGCTATCTACCGCCGGGTACCAGATCGTGACATGAAGCTCCTTATGTTCCGCGCCGCGCCAGTTCCGACGTGCTTCCGGATGGAAGACGCGCGTCGTCGTTCCAACCTTGTTCTGCGCGAACAGAGGTGTCGCGAAGATTATGAACGCGTAACAACACAGATCGAGAAAACGGAACCTCATCCATTCAGCCTACAGCTGTTCCCCTCAAGGTCTAGGCCTTGCTTCGGCTTTACTTTTGTTTGTCATTCCCGCAGGGAATCTGCGTCTTGCAGCGCCACCACACCTGAAGGGAGATGAGCCGTGAGATCGTGCACAGCTACCTTGGAAGATCCTGTGCCATCTGGATGTAGCTCGTTGCGTCAAACTTCCTCTTCGCGCTATCGCTCGACATGTAGCGCCGCTTGCCGAAAATCTTGCGCTCCTGCCACGGTCTGTCGAATTTGCCCAGCACGGTCCATGCAATGCCTGAGTAGCCATTGGGGTCGCGCCCATCGAGAAAATACTTGTCGTTTAAATGGATCATCCACTTTATCGCGGTCTCCGCGTTCGGAGTCCACTCCACGATCTTCTTGCCCCACAGCATGCGCATATAGTTCGGCATCCATCCGTGATGCACCATCTGTGTCTGCGCGGCGTTCCAAAGATCGTCGTACGTCTGCGAAGTCTCAAGCTGCTCGAGCGTGTACAGCACTTCTCGCTTGTCGCCGTCGTGCTTGGCGATCGTTTCGCGCGCCCACTTATCGGCACAGCCCGTGTTGTCATAATCCGGCTGGTAGCGCACAAAGTTCACACTCAGCTCGCGCCAGGTGATGACTTCATTGAAGTAACTGTCGCGCGCCCCCGCAAGGCTCCTGTCCTTCTCCACGGCTTCATTCAATGCGAGCGCAACCGTGAGTGGCCCAATGTGCCCGAAATGAAGATACGGGCTGAGCCGGCTGGTCGCTTCGCGCTCAGGATGGTTGCGGTCATCTGCATACTTGCCGAGCTTCTTGGTGATGAACTCCTGTAGCCGCCGCGACGCCTCTTTGCGTCCGCCCTTCCACGCCTCGACAGGGGAAACGCTTCGGTCGAATTCCTTCCATCCTTGCGTCATGTCCGCGCGCACATCATCTTTCATCAGGCCTTTCGGCATGCGCCAGCGTTTTTCCGCGGCAGCGTTTTCAAAAGGCTGCAAAAACTCCGGCATCAGGCGCGCAATGCGTGGCCTCACAATCGCCCCTGAATACTGCGCCTTCAAGAGCAGCTTCGACGGCACGATCACATCTGCGTCCACCGTCCAGAACGGCACCTTCAGCTGCTCAGCCAACCGCACACGCCAGCTTTCCGGCACGCGCATGGGATTTTCATCGCCAACGACCATTGCAGCTTTCACATCTGCGAAGAACCGCTCGTGATCCTCATGCGGCGCGCGCCGCATAACGAAGCCAATGCCGCGTTCCGCGCAGTCCTCTTCAATGTCCGGCAAACCTTCGTTGAGGAAGCGATAGTGCCGTAGATTTGCATGCGGAAAGTTCTTGATGCCCGCGAAATAGGCCACAACTGGCAGACCCAGTGCGTTTCCTATCGCCACCGCTTTATCGAGTGCGTGATTGTCCAGGCCGCGTTCCGCGCGCTGCATCCAGTACACAATGCACTTGCCTTCCGAAGCAGGCGCGCCGCCCCGCCGCACGGTTACGCGCCGATCGTCTGCTAACGTCTTCAGCGCAGCCGGAACAGCTGCGTCGGCTTGCAACTCTTCTGCAATCCGCGCATAGCCTGCATCGCGTTGCTGCGCCGCGGTGAGTTCGACATCTTTCACCGCAGGCTTCTTCGCCGACGCCGTGCGCGCTGCTTTCTTTACTGTTGTCTTCGCCATAAGATTTCCACTGTTCCATCCGATGCAAAAGTGCCGGCAAACATCGCTCGCATGATGGAGCCGATACGATGGAATCGAGAGCACACACGATGTCCTGCAATACGGCAAACAATCAACCCGCGACCCCCACCGGGCTCAGCGAAGGCGCAACAGAGCACATCCGGCTCCGCAGCGCTACACAAGCTGACGCGCAAGCCTTGGCGTTGATCGGGGGAGCGGCCTTTCTGGAAGCATTCACATGGATGCTTCCCGGCGAAGACATCATCGATTTCTGCGCAAAGAACCACACTGTAGACGCTTACGCGCGCTATCTCGATCAGGCTGACACGCGCATCACCCTAGCCGAGACGATCACCGGTGCTCCCATTGGCTACGACATGCTCACCACGCCTGATCTGCCGACGATTGACGTGCATCCGTCCGACATCGAGCTGAAGCGCATCTACCTGCTCTCACGCTTCCGCTCCCTGAGAACACCTGTTCTCGACGCAGACGGTGAGGTTGTGGACGGTCTGCGTGCGGGTCCCGCGCTGATGGAAAGCGCAGTTGCTAACGCACGTGCGATGAACCGCGCGCGACTCTTACTCGGCACGCACGACGGCAACCTGCGTGCGATCGCTTTCTATCTTCGGAACGGCTTCGAGAAGATCGGCACGCGCACCTTCAGGGTTGGCGCGCAGACCTGCTGCGACTCCGTTTTCGCAAAGCAGCTGTAGGTCGTGCCTTGAAGCTCACCAGCCCATCCGGCCCTGCTCGCCGCTCCGCACAACGATCTGCAACGCGTGCGCTCACCACGGAGCCCGGCTTCGTCAATCCCAACAGGCAGAAGGTGATTGCCTCGACGGGCGCTGCCTCCACCACGCGCAACAATCAGGCGATCTACCATCTGCGCTGCGGTCTCTGCGCCCACGAGTATGGCTGCAACGGTCTCGACATCAAAGCGCGACTCTGCCCTGCATGCCAGAACGGCGCGCCGGGAGAACCCTTGCGTGAGCCTGCAACCATGCTTCTCTTCGGGTCTGAACAGCCTTCGCGGTAGCGTCTTTGCCGTCCTGCGTGAATGCTCTGTTGTCTTTGCTGATTCATGACCATGATTCGCACTGCGTTCTTTCCACTTTCATCGCGGGTTCTCATCCGTGCTCCAGAATTTGTGCAGTTGGCGAATTCAGGAGAACCAATGCAGCCGAGAACGACCGTTTCGTGCGCCTGGAAAAACGGCTCTGCTTCACACCCATATCATTCAGGCCTTTCCCTTCACAGCCACACCAGCATGTCGGAGGAAACGCTCACCTTCATTCACAAAATGTTCGCGTACCTGCCGGGACTCAGCTCAGTGTTCGCGCACTACGAGCGCCAGAGCCGGCGCTACGATTTCCAGCTGGATTTCGTCCGCGCGCATTGGCGTCCGCCGCTGGTGCCGCGCATGGCCTATGACCTGGAAGCCAATCAGATCCTCGCTCTTGGTCTTCAGGCCATCGTTTCTCTCACGGATCACGACAACATGGAAGCGCCGATGCTCTTGCGCACCGTGCCCAGCTCGCGCGGTATTCCTGTTTCTGTGGAGTGGACGGTCCCGTTCGCAGGCACTGAATTTCACATCGGCATCCACAACCTTCCGGTAGCGGAAGGAACAGCCTGGCTGAAACGCTTTGCGAACTACACAGAAGCACCCAACGAGGAGGTTCTCTTCGCCATCCTGCACGAGATGCACGAGATGCCGGGCGTCCTGATCGTTCTCAACCACCCGTTGTGGGACTTGTACAAAGTTGGTCGCGAACACCACGAGCGGGAACTGTTGCGGTTCATGAGTCTTGCGGGGTTTTCCATCCATGCGCTTGAGCTCAACGGACTGCGCCACGTGCGCGAGAACCGCCGCGTAGCACAGTTGGCGCGCGATACCGGCCACCTGCTTATCTCCGGCGGCGATCGCCACAGCCTTGAGCCAAACGCCTGCATCAATCTTTCACACGCCACGAACTTCCGCGAGTTTGTTGAAGAGATTCGCATCGAGCGCCGCAGCCACATCCTCTTCATGGAGCAATATGCAAAGTCCTGGGAGGCGCGCATCCTGCACTCCACGCTCGATGCCGTGACCGATTTCCCTGAGTTCACCAAAGGCTGGCGACGCTGGGACGATCGCTGCTTTCACCCGGATCGTGATGGGATCATGCGCCCCCTAAGCGAACTCTGGATGCATGGTCACGCACCGTTACCACTTCGTGCCGCCATTGAGTTCGTGCGCTTGGGCCGCAGCCGCACATTCACAAAAACGTTCAGTATGGCGTTTACGGGATCCGGCGATGCGCTGGCCGAAATGGAGCTGCTATGAGGCGAACCTTGTCGAGCTATGTGGTCATCTCGACTGGTCACGTACGACTTGCCAACTCAAGCTTTCTCGTGCGCATGCTGCGCTGCCACAGATTCCCGTATGTCGATGTGCTCTGCCGTATACGGCCGCTTGAAGAACGTCGTCCATAGGTAGTTCACCGAATACTTAGCCGCCATCCGCACCATACCTTCGTGCTTCAATCGCCGCGCCGAGGAATGCATCTTCAGATCAAACGTGAACAACACCTTGCCGACCTGGTGCATGCGGCGCGCGATGTCTGTGTCTTCGCCATAGAAGCTGATGTCGAGATTGAAGCCTCCAATCCTTTCCAGGGCCGCGCGCGTGACGACGAAGTTGCCGCCCTGCACCATGGATCCGACGCGCAGCACGTAACGGTTCACCGCGTACGTAACCCAGGCCAGGCCATAGAACACCCACACCGCCCTACGCTGTTTTGGCGAAAGATCGTAATAGTGCAATGGGCCGGAAAGCGCGACGAGCTCGCGGTCACGCCGGAACTCGCGAAGCACGCGCTCCACCCACCAGGGCGGCAGGCGGGAGTCGGAGTCCACATTCGCAATCAGCGTGCCGGAGCTCGCGAGGAATCCTGCCTGGCGCGCGTGGGTCAGTCCCTTGCGCGGCTCATCGACAACGTACACGCCCGGATAACGCTCTGCAACGGCTCGCGTACCGTCGGTGCTCGCGTTATTGACGACGATGATCTCGGTCAGATCTTCGAGCCCGGCGGTCTCCCGCAGTATCGACTCGATGCACTCAGCCAGGTACGCCTCTTCGTTGTACGCCGGAACCACAAAACTCATCAGCATACGCAACACGCTATCCCTCACATGTTGCAGCACGCTTACAACCCGGCGAGAACTCGCTGCAGGTCATCTGCCTCGATACATCGCGGCGAACACCACTGCTATTGCGGCGCAGGCCAAACAACAGAAGCCGGACTTGGCGCACTGATCGTCACCGCGTCGGGAGTCGCCGCTACTTTCAGCAGCGGATTGCTGCTGTCCGCCTGCGTGAACTCGCCATGCGTGCCATCGAAAGCGTCCATCGAAACGCGCCACGTGCCCGCCGCTGCATTGAACGTCTTCGTCTCACCCCACTTCAGAGGAACATCATCGCCAACATTGTTCGGCACTTCTTTGCCGCACGTTTCCATGAAGCTGATGCTGAAGGTCACCTTCGAAGTTCCCGTGCCTTTGCGCTGCGTCGACACACTATAGCTGACGCCGTCACCGCCATCGCCCAGAAACTGCTTGGTGTACGCGCCGGTGGAACTGCTGACGTCGAAGGTAGAGCTGCCGGGAACAATCGCGCAGTTTTCGCCGTGCGGTTCAGTCCACACGTGATTGATGTCGTCGCCCTTGCCGCAGGACCGGCCTGAGCATTGATAGAACTGCTGTCCCGTGTGCCGCTGCGGTTCGCCCATGGCCAGGCGCGTGCTCTTGCTCATGAACTTCACCGTGCCCGGGCCGGACGGCAAGCCGAACAGCAGCAAATGAAATTCATCGTCTCTCGTAGAGTGCTTTCGGCCCATCATGGAGGATGTTTGCCAGGGCACCTTGAGTGTTCCGGGCACTGCAAGCAGGGCACTACCCGCCGTTCCCGGCGCAAGGATGTCCGTGATAGGCACCGCAAATTCAGCGCTCGCCATCGTGCTGGCAACGGCTTTGTAGGTGTGCCCGTTGACGGTGAGAACCGGGAAGAACTCCGGCTTCGTGGAGAAGTCGAACGTTCCTGTGAAATTCATCTTCACAAGATACGGATCGGACGAGGGTACCAGGAAGCGCGGTGTGAACTTGCTCAGCTTCGGTTCCTTCTCTCGATAGGGCAAAGAATTCGAAACCTGCTCTGCTCCGGTGGACGCAACCTGTACCGACTCCGGCGTCATCGTCTTCAATTGCTTGATGGCCGCCTGCAGTTGGTCCAGTGTTGTCTTTAGCGCATTGCTGCCCTTTGCCACGGGCTTCTTCAGGTCTTCGTCATAGACGTTCTGCGTGCTGCTGATTGCCAGCGCGAGATCGCGTCCAGCTTCCATCGCCGCAGGCTTGCGGTTTGCAGCGGCAGTGTTCACCGCAGCGGTCACGTCCTGCATCAACTTCGTCAGCACCTCACCCGTCGTTCCTGTAAACGACGTAGGCTGCGACTTCATCGCTTCTTTGGCTTTCTTCGCGGCTGCGGCGTCCTGCTTCACAGCGTCTACCTGGTCGGCCCCTGGCACGGACGGTGCGCTAGGCGACGTCGGCACCGTGGGCACGCTTGGGACCGAAGGCGTTGAAGGCATGCTCGGCATTTGCGCTCGCGCGGCAACCGCGAGTGACGCGAAGAGAAGCAATGCGACAGGGCGAAAAGCAATGGAGCGGACACAGCACCGAAAGAAGCGCACGGCGGAGTTTCCTCGCAAATTGATCTCGGCGCAAAGCCGGAACGGGAGACCTCCACTATAGCGCCTTGCCGACCATTCGCTGTGGCTACACGCCAAATGCCGCAGTCACGACCGTCAGGTCGTCATTCTGCCCGAAGACGCGGGTAGCAACCGTGATCGGTTGACCATCGCTTGCACTTGGTAAAGCCCGGAGCTGCGGCCTGCACCGGGTCGGCAGCGGCTAGGTTCTTATCTGACCGCGGGTTCCCAAGCCTCTTCCATTGGCAAACACTTCGTAACTCGGCGCAATTTGGGGAAGCTATTTGCGGGAAGAATGTGTTGTGCGGGTGCATGGACTCGGCTCGGCTGCTACAAAGGAGGGACGCCCATGAACACCGCCCATCGCGCTTCACTCCTGCTCATCGCGCTTGCCGCGCCACTGGCTGCACACACTGCCGCCGCGCAAACCTCTGCGCCTTCCGCTCCAATGGGTCCGGTTCATACGCAGCACGCGATGGTTGTCAGCATCCATCACGATGCAACGGACGCCGGCGTGGAAGTCCTCCGCGAAGGCGGCAACGCCGTCGACGCAGCCGTGGCTGTCGGCTTCGCCCTGGCGGTGGTTCATCCTATTGCCGGCAACATCGGCGGCGGCGGATTCATGTTGATCCGTCCTTCGTCGCGCAAGCTGGCGCACGGCGAGCCGCACTTCCTCGACTACCGCGAAAAGGCGCCTGCCGCCGCAAGCGCGAACATGTATCTCGATGCCCAGGGGAACGTGGTCCCGAAGATGTCCACGGTTGGCGCAAAGGCCTGCGGCGTTCCCGGCACAGTCGCCGGTTTGGCATACGCGGAGAAACACTACGGTCGCCTCGGCCTTGCCAAGGTGATGGAACCGGCAATTCGTCTCGCGAGCGAGGGTTTTATTCTCAGCGAAGAAGAAGCACGCACCATGCATTCTTCGCTGCTCACCCAATTTACCGACTCCAGGCGCATCTTCCAGCGCGACGGAAGCTTCTACGCCGCAGGCGACCGCTTCCAGCAGCGCGAACTCGCACGCACGCTGCTGCGCATTGCGAAGGATCCCGAAGATTTTTACAAGGGGAAAATGGCTGGGGAGATCGCAGCCTATGAGCGAAAGGTCGGCGGCCTCATCACCGGAGCCGACCTCGCCGGCTACCAGGTAAGGGAACGTACGCCGCTCACCGGCACGTATCACGGTCTCGAGGTACTGACATCGCCTCCGCCAAGCTCCGGCGGCATTGTCCTGCTGGAGACATTGAATATCCTCAGTGGCTACGACCTGCCAAAGCTCGGGAGCGATCGCTCGCCCGCGCAAGTGCATTACATCGCTGAAGCCTTTCGCCGCGCCTACATGGATCGCGGCGATTTCCTCGGCGACCCCGACTTCAACACCATGCCGCTCAAGCAAATGGCCGACCCCGTCTACGCGGCCGCATGGCGCAAGACCATCGATCCGACCAAGCCTACGCCATCGGCAACGCTTGCTCGTCCTGCAGGTTTCATGCCCGAGCCACCGAAGCAAACCGCCGCTCCGCACGAGTCACCACAGACCACGCACTTCTCCGTTGTCGACGAAGACGGCAACGCGGTCGCCAGCACCTACACCCTGAACTTCGGTTTCGGCAACGGCATGACCGTCGAAGGTCTCGGCTTTCTGCTTAATGACGAGATGGATGACTTCACTTCGAAGATGGGCGTGCCCAACGGCTTCGGCCTTATCCAGGGGCCGGCGAACGCCATCGCCCCCGGCAAGCGCCCCTTGAGCTCCATGACGCCGACGATCGTCAGCGAGCTGCCATCCGGCAACAAGTCCGGCAAGCTGCGTCTCGTCCTCGGCACGCCCGGCGGCTCGACCATCATCACCACCGTCGCCAACGATCTCATCAGCGTCGTCGACAACGGCCTCGACATCCAGGCTGCTGCCGACGCGCCCCGCTTCCACCACCAGTACCTCCCCGATGTCCTGCAGTTCGAGAAAGCCTTCCCGCTGGACACCGTGAACGCCATGAAAGCCGCAGGCTACACAACAAAACGCGAAGCCGAGTTCGACGAAAAATCCGCAGGCGTATGGGGTGACAGCGAGTTGATTGCTGTGGACCCGAAAACCGGCGAGCTCACCGGCGGCCAGGACAAGCGCCACCACTTCGGCAAAGCAGCTGGGTATTAGCGAGTCGGTATCTTCTCGCGCTCTTCTGCTTCGGCTTTGTGAGGCTTGTCATCTCGACCGAAGGCGGAGCCGACGCAGGACACGAAACCATCTGCTTCCGTCGAGATGCCGGGCTCTCCATTTAGAACCAGCTGCCACTACCCGTGATGCCGCTCTTCGGGCTCCGCGTAGTTCTCCGCGATCTCTTTGCCGGTGATATCGATCGTCGAGCTTTCGCGCACGTGCTCGGCGATTTGATCGTTGCTCCAGCCCTTCTCGCGCAGCGCCTGCACTTCATCGCTGATCATGCCGACGAAGGCTTCCACCGGAAAGTGCTCGGCACCGAGACCCGCAGCATGCCGCAATGCCTGTTGCGCCTTGAGCGCTTCGCCGAGCAGAAACGTCTTGCCACGATTGCCTGATTCGCTCATAGTCCGCCTCTTGCGACCGCCAGTGTAATGTACCTGCGCAAACCGCGGCAATCCTCTTTGTGCAAATGTTCTTCACATACAAACGCGTCCGCTGAGCTACCGTAGTTAAGCCATGCAGCCAGCCATCTCCACGCACCTCTTTCTGCAGCAGCGCCTCACGCCAGGCATGCTCGAAACGCTCTCAGGCGCAGGTGCGCAGTGCATTGAGGTCTTCGCGTCGCGGCATCATTTCGACTATGCCAATCGCTCCGCCGTAAACGAGATCGCCACCTGGTTCCGCTCGAACGACGTGCTCGCGACCATGCATATGCCGCTGTTCAACGTGGAGGAAGAGTCGCAATGGAGCCGACACACCGCGCCCACGATCAATCTGATCGACAGCAACAAATCAACGCGCATCGAGGCAATGGATGAGGTGAAGCGCGCACTCGAAGCCGCAGAACAAATCCCATTTCGCTCCTGCGTTCTGCACCTCGGTCAGAAGGACGACAAGTGGTGCACCCGCACCCTCGATGACTCGCTCACCGCCATCGAGCACCTGAAGGCTTTCGCCGGTCCGCTGGGCATCCAGTTGCTGCTGGAAAATCTCTCCAACGACTTCGCCACGCCCGCGCACCTTGTCGAGATCGTGCAAGTGGGCCACTTTAACGGCGTCGGCTTCTGCCTCGACACCGGCCACGCGCATCTCGCGGAGCTCTCACCGGAATGGATGACGTCTTATCGCTCACGCCTGCAGGAGAAGTTCGGCGAAAATGTGCAGCTCAATGACGGCATCGTGGAAGCCTTCGAAGTTTTCGGCGCGAAGCTCGTCGAGCTGCACCTGCATGACAACGGCGGCGCTCGCGACGAACACTGCTGGCCCGGCGAAGCACCGTCGAACGGCGTGGACTGGGGCCTCGTGCGTGCATGCCTCGCGCATGTGGCGCAGCCCGTTCGCGGCATTCTCGAAATCGCCCACGGCTACCACGAAACCGCGCAGCAGGTCGCCGAGAAAGCGTCGGCTGCCTGGCAACTGCTAGGCGCACCTTCTGATCAGTAGGCGCGAGCCTGCGGGAACCCAAGGGATAGGCGCGAGCCTACGGAAATGCGAGGAGTAGGCGCGAGCTTCAGCTCCCGCAACGAACCGCACCAAACTCAGAGGCTTCAGCCTCGGGCTCGCACTGATGGTCTCAACGAAAGCCATACGCGATATCCTCATACCTGCAATGGACTTTCCCTCCACCGGCTCAGCACCCGTCTTCGGCATCATGCAAGGCCGTCTCTCACCACCGGAAGACGGCCGTTTTCAATCGTTTCCACGCGAAAGCTGGCGCGAAGAATTCCCGCGCGCAAAACAAGCCGGACTCCGCTACCTCGAGTGGATTCATGATGAGTACGGACGCACGGCAAACCCCATCTTCTCGGCGGATCGTCTCGGTGAGTTCGACGCGCTCAAACAGCAGTACAGCATCGCTACACCAGCACTTTGCGGCGACTGGTTCATGGATTTCCCGCTCATCCGCTGTACCACCGAAGAACTCGCCGCACGTGAACATCACCTGCACGAGCTGATCCCGATCGCAAAACGCATCGGCGCGCACCACATGGTGCTTCCCTTCGTCGATCAGTCCAGCATCAAGACAGAAGAAGAAAAGTCGCAGGTCGTGGATGTACTTCGCCGTGCGCTTTCGATGGCAGAACGCGAAGGCATAGAGCTCCACCTTGAAGCCGACTTCAATCCGCAGGATTTCGCCACATTTCTGTCACGTATCGAACACCCTTTGTTGAAGGTGAACTGGGACTCCGGCAACTCTTCCGGCCTCGGCTATGTCGCTACCGATGAGTTCGCGGCCTACGGCCACCGCATCGGCTCCGTGCACATCAAGGACCGCTACAAAAAGCCCGAAGGTGGCGTCGAAACCCGCCCACTCGGAACCGGCTCCGCCGACTTCGACGATGTCTTCCGCGCCATTCGCTCCATTGACTACAAAGGCGGCTACACGCTGCAGGTCGCACGCGGAGATCCCGGCGACGAAGTCAAATTCATCAAGACACAGCTCGAGTTCTTGAGAAGGCACGTTTCGTAAACTGTTTACGGAGGCACCATGGCTACGAACACCGTTTCACTGTCCGGAATCGACGAGCATCTTCAGACCGAGGCCGAAAGTATCTTCGCAAAGGAAGGCCGCACCGCGGCAGAAGTCTACCGAAACCTGCTTCTTCGAACGGTCGAGGGCCAGCACATTCCCATTGATCTGTTCGCCCCCAACGTGGAAACGCTGGAAGCTATGGAAGAACTGAGAAATGGCGGCGGTGAAAAGTTCGAGACCGTGGAAGCGTTGATGGCCAGTCTGCATGCGGACGATTAGGCAGTCCAAACGGTTCGCGAAAGATCTGAAACGAGAACTTCGTGGACGCTACCGGAAGGTGCTAAGTGACGATCTACCTGCAATCCTTTCCGCCCTCGCTGATGACGAGCCGCTTGCTCCTTTTCTTCGCGATCACGCGCTAACAGGAGACTGGCTTGGCTTTGGTGATTGCCACATCAAGCCTGATCTGGTCCTCATCTACCAGATAACGGAAGACGAACTTCTCCTCGCGCGGCTGGGAAGCCACAGCCAACTCAATTTCTAGGAAATCCAGAATGCCAAGCTCCGCTGCCGATCTCGCGCGTCAAACTCTCTTCTCGCTCGAAGGCAAGACCGCCGTCCTCACCGGAGCCAGCGGCTTCCTCGGCCGCACCTTCGCGCTTGCCCTACTCGCCAATGGAGCGCGCGTCATCGCGCTTGGCCGCAGCGAGCGGCTGCAGACCGAAGCGAAGAACTGGGCCAACGAGTTCGGCTCGGACAAGATTGCCGTCAAGCAGATCGATATGTACGACGTCCCCGCGCTCGATGCCTTATGCAAGGAAGTCGCCGCTAGCGAGAAGAGCATCGATGTCCTGATCAACAACGCGCACGAACTCGGCGCCGCCACTGGCTTCAACGTTCCCGAAGGCTCGCTGGAAAACAGCACCTTCGATCAGTGGCAGCGCAACCTGCAGGGCGGCGTCTACTGGGCCGTGCAAACGACGCAGACGCTCGGCCTACGAATGAAAGAGCAGGGCCGCGGTTCCATCATCAACATCGCAACGATGTACGCCACCGTCGCTCCCCGCCCACAGCTTTACGAAGGCACCAGCTCGCTCAACCCGCCCGGCTACTCCGCATCGAAAGCCGCCCTCGCCGCATTCACCCGTTACACCGCGAGCTTCTGGGGACGCGAAGGCGTGCGCGCCAACTGCATCTCCCCCGGGCCCTTCTCCAACACCGAAGACGTCGCCGGCCAGAATGCCGTCGCGGAAGATTCACCATTCGTACAGAAGCTGAAGAGCTACACCGTGCTCAACCGCATCGGCCGCCCCATCGAACTCTGCGGCGCGCTGCTCTTCCTCGCCTCCGACGCCAGCACCTACGTCACCGGGCAGAACATCATCGTCGATGGCGGCTGGACGGCTGTGTAACGTGAATATGCCCCTCCTCGCGTTGTCATCTCGACCGAAGCGTAGCGAAGTGGAGAGACCCCTGTATCTTTAGCAGGACGTTGACACGAGTGACTGGTCGCCCTTTCCTATGCTGTAAGCCTTCCGCAGGCGGCAGGTATCTATTCGCCCGCAACCGCCGGCACTAAACTCACACCATGGATCTTCAACTCAACGAATCCGTCGCATTCGTCGCCGGCTCTTCCCGCGGCATCGGCCGCGCCATCGCCGCCGCACTGCTTGCGGAAGGCGCAAGCGTCGTCCTCACGGGACGCGACGAAGCATCGCTACGTGAAACTGAAAGAGCACTCGACGCACCCGAGCGCGTTCTCAGCGTTACGGGCGACTTCACGAATGCTGAAACCATCGCATCAGCCTTCGACCAGACCATCGCCCGCTTCGGGAAGATCGACCACCTCATCGCCAACCTCGGCACCGGCAGCGGCAAACCCGGATGGAACCAATCGCCGGGAGAATGGCAACGCCTCTTCGAACTCAACTTCTTCGGTTCCGTCCGCCTCACGCAAGCGGCACTTCCCTATCTGCTCAAGAACGAGAACGGCGGAAGCATTCTCTACATTTCCTCCATCGTCGCTGTCGAAGCCACACCCGCTCCGCTACCCTATTCCGCAGCCAAAGCCGCTCTCAACAACTACTCAAAAAACCTTGCTCGGCAACTTGGTCCTCAAAAGATCCGCGTAAACACCATCGCGCCCGGAAACATCTACTTCGAGGGCGGCTCCTGGGAGCGCCACCTCGCCAACCGCCGCGAGCAGGTCGAACAAATGCTGCAAACCGATGTGCCCCAACAACGCTTCGGCAAACCCGAAGAGATCGCCTCACTCGCGACATGGCTCTGCTCACCGCAGGCAAACTTCTCAACCGGCGCATGTTTCGTGGTGGATGGCGGCCAGACGCGTAGTGTCTAAGATCACCTGCGCTTATCCCACTTTGGAAAACATGAAACGGTACCCTACATCGTGTGTCCAGAACGTCTGCATGGCTCTAACTCTGCAGCGTCACAAAGATTTCTGACCGGATCTTCCAGCCTTCCGCTGTATGGCGCCACATCGCGGCGTAGGAGCCGGTAAATGCGACGGCTCCGGAAGGAAGTGTCGCAATCCAACTGCCGTTCTCAGCGGCAAGGCTCCGGTCCGCTGCAACCTTCACCATCTCAGGCGTGCGCACATGGGTCATGCTGTTCTTCGGGTGGTCAAAGCCTTCTTTAAACAAACGAAGATACTCGGCACGGGAGGAAACGAAGGTGCCATCGCCAATGACGCCAACATAGTCCTCGCTTAGGGAGTCTGCCACGCCAAGCAGATTGTGCTTCGCAATCGAACGGTTAGAGTGCGCACGTGCGCGACGAATTGCCGCATCGTCTGATTCTTCGTTCCACTTCGCATCCGGCATATCGTTCAATCACAACGACTTTACCGCATAGTGGTTGTCCCGCTGTGGTCTATTGCGAACGCTTCAATGACGATAAGCCGACTTATCGGTACTAACCGAAGCCAATGTTTCTCGGATCCGGGAATATCATGGTGACGCTAATGTGATCTCTAAAAGGACCAATGATGGACTGTATTCGTTTCGGACTTTTGGCGATGAAGATTTCAGTTTTTTCGACACTTCAACTTGTCGCTCCGATCCTCCTCACCGCACAGACTACGACGATCCACGTTCGCGTCGTAGATGGGCGCACAGGAGCCTCCCTGTCAGGAATGAAGTTGGCGTTAGTGGACTATCACAACGGCAAAAGCGGAGTAGACCACGACGACCTTAACGGCAGAAAGTTCGTTACAACCTCAGCGGTTGGCGACTTGTACATAGCGACTCCAGACGTACAAGGTGTCATCGTGTTCAACGGTATGGGCAGAGATAGAATGTGGACGACTTGCTCAAATCAGAAGTTTTATGACAGCACTTCGCGGACTTACGGAAGCGAGTACCTCTATCCGGTCTCCGCGATTATGAATTCGGGCATGGTGACCAAAAACAGATGCGGCAAGGTGAGCGAAGCAGCAAAGGCCGGAGAACTCGTCATCTTCATTCGCCCCACCACTTGGTGGGAGAGGTTTGTCGCAGGTATGAGGTCATGAAGCTGTTCCACCAAGCCTGATCATTGCTCCTCATAAACGCCGTTATCGTCATCGATGTGTGACTTCCAAGATGCCGACTCATGAGTGCTCATCGATATCCGTTTTCAATACCTTGCTTGCCAACCACGTGGATGATGGTTATGAGGAACGACTAAGCATCGTGAGATCGGGCAATGCAGGAACTTCGTTCAACAGAGTCGGTGGGTTGGAGATTCCCAGTAGGCCGTCTGAAATCTGCGCTTTCGATAGACTCTTTCAAACTTCGTCGATCCTGCTTCTATGATGCACAGTTGTGCGGCCCTGAATTCGCGCTCCATCTCACTATCCCTACAACTGATCTCGGCGTGGCGCAGTTTTTCAAGCGCGGCCGGCGACTTAATCCAGCGCTCAAGTTGAGCATATTGGGCAGCACAACGGTTCCAAAATGGCCCGCGGTGGGGAAGTTCGAACCACTCCTCAATCCTGATTCTCGAATCTTCTCCGTCCCATACCGGACGCTCGTGGACGGTGTTTTGGTCCGTGTAAGCAATCTCGCTGCCGAGGATCAGCGAAGACAGCGCCCAACTGGCAGACAAACGTTCGTCATCAGCCCACTGATCTAGGTAAGAACCAAGATCATCTTCGCACTGGCTGATGCAACACAGCCATTGATTCACATCTAGATAACCGCCTTCTATGGGAGGATTAGAGCGAACGGCGTCCCACACTGCTTCAAGCATTCGCTCGATAGCTTCTGTTCTTGTTCGGACCATGTCCGCCATTTGCCGTATCGCAAAATGCCAAAGACCAATTCGGGATTCGGCGTTTCTAACGCTCCAGCAGTCAGCACCAGTTCAAAAATACGTGGAAGAAAATGCTTGTAGCAGCCGAGGTCTCCCCAGACCATGAGAGCCTCGGTGGAATATTCGGCAAGATGCTCCCATTGGAGTTCCCGAAGAGGCGCTGCATGAAGTAGACCGTTAGCGTCCTCCGAATGACAACACGGACACGGGAATGTTTCGCGAGGCAATGGGTAGGGTGAAAAAGCCGCGTAAAGGCCGTCAATCGCATCGCTGAGCAACTTCGGACAATTCATGATTTTGATCTTCACTCAACAGGACCAAGTAACGATTAACGCGGTCTCAGAAGTGACGGCCAAATGCGTATCACTCTGAAAAGGGGTTCTCGCTCCATGCTCAATCCCAATCAAAGACTATCGGCGCATCCACTTTGAGCACGTTGTGCACAGGACAGGAGTGAGCGGCTTCTTCCAGCTTTCGACGTTGCCGTTCATCAAGTGCGCCCGGAACGTGAACTCTCACTGCGATCTTGCTGATGCGGCGAGGCGCGTTTGCCATTTCTTTCTCAACGTGTGCTGTTGCACCAGAGATGTCTACTCCCAAAGAACGCGCTGCAATCCCCATGATGCTGAGAATGCAACTGCCGAGGGAAACGGATAGAAGTTCACTAGGAGAGAAGCTCTCGCCATTGCCCCTGACTGTCGCGTGGAGCGTCGGTTGTAATGACAGTTCCAGATTCGTGCGTGGCTGTGCAATGCAAGGAACCTTCGTACGTCACAGTGATCTCGTTCATAGCGCCTTCATTCTTCCACGGAACGGCCAATGAGATCAGTCCTGACAAACGCCGTTATCGTGAGAAGCTCAGGAGCCTCGCGGCAGAGGCAGTCTCCGTCACCTGCGATACTTAAACAAGCCATGGTTACCCCACCCAACCGCGCACAATCCCTCTTCGATCTCACCGGCCGCGTAGCCCTCGTCACCGGCGGCGCTGGCCTGCTCGGCTACCACCACGGGGCAATCCTCGCCGCCGCAGGCGCACATGTCGTCCTGCTGGATCTCGCCGTCGCCAACCCACAGATGCGTGCTGAGCAGCTCACGAAAGAACACGGCCCCGAGTGCCTCGGCCTCGCCGTCGACATCACCGACGAAGCCTCGCTCGAATCCGCACGCGATGCCCTCCTAGAGAAGTTCGGTCGCATCGACATCCTGATCAACAACGCAGCCAACAACCCGAAGGTCGAAGATCAGAAGCCCGGCCAGCCATGGTCGCGCTTGGAAAACTTTCCCCTGGCAACATGGAACGCCGACATCGCCGTAGGGCTCACCGGCGCGTTCCTGTGCTCGCGCATTTTCGGCCACGAGATGGTGAAACGCGGCTCCGGCGTCATCCTTAACGTCGCCTCCGATCTCGCCGTCATCGCCCCGGACCAGCGCCTCTACCGCCAGGAAGGCCTGCCCGATGATCAGCAGCCCGTAAAGCCGGTAACGTATTCCGTCGTAAAGACCGCGCTACTCGGCCTCACACGCTACCTTTCCACCTACTGGGTCGCGCAAGGCGTGCGCGTCAATGCTATCTCCCCCGGTGGCGTCTTCAACGGCCAGCCGGACGAGTTCACCGCGAAGCTGCACGCTCTCATCCCGATGGCCCGCATGGCGCACAAAGACGAGTACCAGGGTGCGGTGCTGTTCCTCTGCTCGGACGCCAGCTCGTACATGACAGGCCAGAATCTTATCGTGGACGGCGGCCGCAGCGTTCTATAGAAAAGCGTGCGCCGCAACGATCCGGTCATTTCGACCGAAGCGCATCATGCCTTTAAAGTCGTCATCCTGAGCGCAGCGAAGGACCTTCGTATTAGCGTCCGAGTCGCAACCCTATCTGGAGCGTGCGACATCTATGGACGGTAACCATGCCCTTCTGTAAACATGTTCTGCGGATAGGAGAACGAACTTGAAACACCTTCTTGCCTCATTTCTCTGCCTCTTTGCTTTTCCGCTTGTCGCGCAAACTACGCCCGCCCCGGCTTCTGACAAAGCGCCCGGCATTCTTGCCGCAGCCTCCGTCCAGCAGCTCATGCCGCCATCGGTCTTCTTCGCTGGACAGAGTGCAACAGTGCAAATCCGCAACAGCGCCGGCATTCGATTCGCCGACGGCAAGCTCGCGCTCGCGGGACTCGTCGACACCGGTGGCTACTCCACTGGCGTGCGCGAAAAGTACCAGTTCTATCTCATCACCGAAGCCGCTTTGGACGCGGGCGGCAAGCACATCGCCCCCGGCGCGTACGGATGCGGCTTCGTCGGCGGCAAGTTCCTGCTCATGGACATCGGCGGCGGCGACCTGCTCCAAAGCACCACCACGACCGACTCCATGTTCAAGCGCCCTCGCCCACTGCAGGTCATCGCGGGTAGCACAGATGGCGAGTTCAAGATCTATCTCGGCCGCGAGTACGTCGCGTTGAAGCGCTCGAAGTAGAGCCGCTACGGAAGTAGAGCCGCTACGGAACCAAGGGCCATCGACATAGGTCGCTTTCTGAATGCGATACATTCTGAGTCATTTTTGAAGCAAGAGAATTTGTCATCCTGAGCGAAGTCAGGCGCGTTCTTGCGCCGGACGCAGTCGAAGGACCCCGAGGAAGTTTCTTCAACTCAATCGCTTCCCCATTTCAACCGGAATATCCCAAAACCGTTGCGCATTCGCTGGTCGCTAGGCGAGCAAAAATCTTCGCGGGCAATCAGTCAGCCATGCTCTTTCCAAGGGCCTCAATGCACCACCTTTGCTACTCTTATCCAGACCCACTGAGTTCATCGCCAGCCCCAACCAAGACGAATTCCCGTGCGTCTTCAGGAGCCGTTCTCTTCCGTGCCGAAGCCCCACCTAGAACGTGTCCTGATCACCGGCGCCTCCGGCACCCTCGGTTACAACGTTGTCCGTCAGCTCAGCGCCGCACATCCTGAAACCCGTCTGCACGTTCTCATGCGCACGCTGAATCCTTCGCTCTTCGGCGACCTCGCGAACGTCACCGCCCAACAGGTCGATATGCTCGACACCGACGGCGTTTCCTCGGCCGTCAAAGCGTTCCAGCCGAACGCGATCATCCACTGCGCCGCCAGCGGTGTCCGTCCTTCCGCCATCGGCTATTTCGACCTCGTCAACCTGAACGTCTCTGCAACGCTGCACCTTTTCCGCGCGGCCTGCGACATCCCGGATTGCCACTTTATTCACATCAGCACCGGCTTGGTCTACGGACAGCAGGACCGCCCCTGCCGCGAGACCGACGCCGTCAACACACTGCATCCCTACGGCGCCACCAAAGCCGCCGCCGACTGCGTTCTCCGCGCCGCCGCCGAGCGCCTCAACCGCCAGCTCACCATCGTCCGCCCCTTCTCCTTCACCGGCCTGCACGACGGCGGCGACCGCCTCTTCCCCTCGCTGCTCCGCGCCGCGCTCGAAGGCAAACCCTTCGCCATGTCCCCCGGCACGCAGCAGCGCGACTTCTGCGCCGTGCAGGACGTCGCCGACGCCATCCAGCTCATTCTGGAGCAGGGCGACCATCCCGGCCGCGACATCTTCAACGTCGGCAGCGGCCTCTCCATATCCCTGGGACGAATCGTGCATCAGGTTGCCACCCAACTATCTCTCGATGTCGAAATCCAATTTGGGGCGCGACCCTTCCACCCACTTGAGCCGCCACAGCTTATCGCGGATCTTTCCCGCACGCAGGCCCTGGGATGGCATCCAAGAATCAATCTGGCATATGCGGTTTGGCAGTTAGCCCGTGCCGCGTTCCCCCAACTTCAAGTAACGGAACCTAAGCAATTTCGAGAGTTTGCATGAGTGAAGCTGTAACCGCGAGCACCGGGCCTGAGCTGAGCATCGTGATCCCCTGCTACAAAGAGGCCGAAAACCTTGCCGTCATGCTGCCAAAGATCAAGGATGCCGCCGCAGCGTTGACGCCGAGCTACGAAGTCCTCATCGTCGACACACAGGAGCCGATGGACAACACCTCGGAGGTCTGCGCCGCGAACGGCGTCCGCCACGTCTTCCGTCGCGGCGGCAACTCCTACGGCGACGCGCAACGAACCATCATCGCCGAGGCCCGCGGCACCTACATGCTCAACATGGACGCCGATGGCTCCCACAATCCGGTCTACTTTGCACGCATGTGGGCTGAACGCGAGCACAACGACATCACCATCGGTTCGCGCTACGCTCCCGGGGGCCACACAGAAAACCCGGCAGTCCTCATCTGGATGAGCTACATCGTCAATCTCACGTTCCGCGTGGCCTTCAAGATCAAGGCGAAGGATGTGACAAATAGTTTTCGCTTATACCGCCGGAGCGTGCTTACTCCTCTTCACCTCGATTCAAACGACTTCGATATCCTTGAGGAGATACTCATCAAGGCTGTCATTCGTGATCCGAACCTTCGCATCGGTGAGGTTCCGGTTACTTTCGAGCGTCGCAAAGCCGGCGAGTCAAAGCGGAAACTGGCACAATTCGCTTTCGGGTACGTCAAGACGTTGAAACGCCTGCGCGCGTTCGCCGCCGCAGAGCGCGAGGAGCTAAAGAAGAAATGAATGCACTCATTACCGGCGGCGCCGGCTTTGTCGGCTCAAACCTCGCCGCCTTCCTCATGTCGCGCCGCGACCCGGCAGCCCAAATCATCGTCTTCGACTCGCTCGCCCGCCACGGCGCATCCGAAAACCTCGCCTGGCTCCGCTCACTTGGCGACTTCGAATTCATCCACGGCGACATTCGCAACGCCTTCGATGTCGAGCAGACCATAAAGCGAATCGCACCCGACGTCATCTTCCACCTCGCCGGCCAGGTCGCCATGACCACCAGCATGCAGAGCCCGCGCCGCGACTTCGAAATCAACGTGCTCGGCTCCATCAACGTGCTCGAAGCCGTCCGCCAATACACCCCGCAGACCGCCATCATCTACGCCTCGTCAAACAAGGTCTACGGAAACCTCGACCACCTCGACCTCGTCGAAGCCCCGACGCGCTGGCAGCCGCGCACCATGCAAAACGGCGTCGACGAATCCACCGCCATCGAGTTCCACACACCCTACGGCTGCTCCAAAGGCGCCGCCGACCAGTACATGCTCGACTACGCGCGCGGCTTCGGCCTCAACACCGTCGTCTTCCGCCACTCCACCATCTACGGCGGACGCCAGTTCGCCACCTACGACCAGGGCTGGGTGGGCTGGTTCTGCCGCCAAGCTATCGAATCGAAGGCAGCCCTGAGCTCGGAAACAGCTCCCTCGCGCCCACCCTTCACCGTCTCTGGCGACGGCAAACAGGTCCGCGACCTCCTCCACGTCTCCGACGCCGTCAACGCCTACGTCATGGCCTACGAAAACATAGCCACCGCCCGCGGCCAGGCCTTCAACATCGGCGGAGGCATCGACAACAGCATGAGCCTCCTCGAGCTCCTGCTCCATCTCGAACAACGCCTCGCGATCAAGCTCAACTACACCCACCTGCCCTGGCGCCAGTCCGACCAGAAATTCTTCGTAGCCGACAACACCAAAGCCCACAACCTCATCCGCTGGTCCCCAAAGACGCCCAAAGAACAAGGCATCGAAGACACCATCACCTGGGAGTCGCGATAGCACCTGGCCTCGAACACGTGAGAGTATCGAGAGCAAGCACAAACCGTTCGTTTCGACTTCGCCCAAGCTTATGACTGGAACCTCGTGAACTCTGAAAACGGATCTGCTTCAATAAGCCTCGATACAAGGTCAAAGCTTCTTCCGTCGCCACTCATTTCCTTTCTCGTTTGTAGCCTTCTTCTTACCTCTGCGGCCTTTGCGACTTTGTACTTCAGACACTTTGTTCTTCATCGAACGAATTATCCAGATGGTTACTTGCTTCTTCCGGGTGAACCGTTTGCTGACATTGTTCTTTACGTCGGACGATTCAGGTACTTCCATAGCCCGCGATTCTTTGACGCTAATCTCGCGGGACTATACCTATACCCGCCCACGGTCGCTCCATTCTACGAAATTCTTTACTTAGCGCACCGTGCGCTGATTGCGTTTCTTGCGTCGACTCTGATTTTGATTTTATCGTTTGCCGGTTGGTTCGGTAAGACGCTTCGACGCCTGGACTTCAGTCGTACATCCGCGGTTTTGTTCATCGGCCTGTGCCTGACTTGCTCCTATGTTCTGATTTTTGAAATCAGCCGCGCCAATGTTGAAATTGCTCTTTCTTCCCTATGCATCGCAGGAATGTACACGGCATATAAAGATCGCCCTATCCCTGCCGCAATTTGCTTCGGCGTCGCAGGTGCAATGAAGCTTTATCCACTGATTTTTTTGGGCCTCTTGTTTCGACGCCGCCGCTATCGTGAGTTCATCCTTGGGCTTATAGTGTGCGGAGCTTCTACACTCGCATCATTATGGGCGATATGCCCCAATCTGAGGCTTTCCGTCGATGGTATTAGGCGCGGTCTGCGCATTTTTACAGGAACTTATGCACTAACATTCGAGCCGATCACAGCCGGTGCCGATCATTCGCTCTTCGGATTGATAAAGCAGGCCTTTTCAGCTGTTTCCAAAACAGCAGTAGAGAACACTTTCGGATCGACCTCACATGCTAGAGGGCAGAAGATCCTCGGAATCTATATGCTTGTGCTGGCAATAGGATTGCTGTGGCTTTATTTCAAGCGCATGCGTTACCTTCCATTTATTAATCAGGCAATATGCTTCACCTGTGCAGCGGTCGTTGTGCCACCAACTTCATTTGAATACACATTACTCCAGCTCTATGCGCCGTGGGTTGTCCTTGTAGTAATTTCGGCAGATCTGTGGTCTCGTGACCTTGTCAGTCCACGCGGCATGTCAGCCATGTTCATTTGCTTCGCGGCGATCTTCTCTAATTTGGCAGAGATTCAATTTTACGGCGCACGCATAGAAGGTCCGCTCAAGGCCATACTGGTTTGTGCTTTATTCTTTCTGGCGCTCCGCTATCCGATTGAGGAAGCTAAAAATAGCATAGAAGCAGACTCACGATCCTTAGATTATCAAGTGGTTTGAAGAAACCGTGATGAAGTGCGGCGCTGCCATTTCAAGGCATGAAAGTGAGGTTCGTCATGACGATGGCAACAGAGCGCACGGCTCAGAAAATCCTGGCGACAACGCGTTCATTCGTTCAAGAATTTGCGTGGATCGTTTCAGGCCTAACTATTGCGTCGGTGGCTTACTGCGCGGTTGCATACCTTGGTTTTCACCTGCACTATCCATATAACTCGCCGTTTTTCTATCACCACCAGGAATTTACAGATTTTACAATCTATCACGCTAAGTTCGCCTTCTTCCATCAGTCGGCCTTCTTCAAAGTCGGATATCCGTTTACCTACCCAGCGCTAATGGCGCTCCTCTATGAAGTGATCTTCTCGCTATCGGCAGCGCATCCACTAAGAGTTTTCCTGCTGATTGCTTGTCTCGCTTTTCTCATTCCCGGCGCTCTTTGGAGCCGGGCGCTGGTCCGCGCCGGGCTTAAATGGAAGTCCGCGGCACTTTTCGTCGCTATCGTGCTTGTGACATCCTGGCCCGCCGGCCTACTTGTCGATCGCGCAAACGTAGAAATCTTCGTTTGGATATCTTTGCTCGTCGGCGTCTGGGCTTACGTAACTGGGCGCGAATGGCTTGCCGCTTCTTTATTTGCAGTCGCTGCCTCGCTCAAGCTTTTTCCGTTCGTCTTTCTTACTCTTTTTCTCACTCGGCGGGGCTGGCCAAAACTTGTCGCAGGAGCCTGCGTTTTCGGGGCAGTAACTGTCCTGTCGCTCGCGATTTTAGGCCCGACAATACCCATTGCTTACCACGGTATCTCAACGGGATTAGCTATGTTCCATGACGACTACATGGTCGTCTACAGCATGGATCTCACAGGTTTGGATCACTCGTTGATGGGCCTGATAAAGACAGCGATCGTCGTCGTACAAAGAAAGAATTATGGTGCCCATCTGCGCGAGGTAGCGAACTTTTACATACCTTGCATGGCACTGATTGGCCTCATTTTGTATGCAGTGCGCATACGAAAGCTGCCCTTGCTCAACCAGTTGATGGCGTTCTCCATCATCTCCATCTTATTCACGCCATTTTCCGGTGACGGAACACTCATTCATCTGTATTACTCCTTCGCACTTTGCTGTTTCCTCGCGATCAGCGCCTATCGTCAGCAAGTTAGCATTCCCGGTCTGCGGGTCATCATGCTCTGCTATGCATATCTACTTTCCTATCAGAGCTTCTGGGTCATGGATCATCGCAGAGTCGAAGCCCAGTTCAAATGCCTTGCGCTTATCCTGCTTCTTTACTGTGCGCTAAAGTACCCACTTAGCGCTTCGCTTAGGTCGGGCGCTCTACCAATAGATCTGAGCCGGCCTGACGCCTCGCGGGTGCTGGCCACGAATGCGGGGCAGAGGGCATGATTTTGGGTCCACAACGCCGCCATGTTGTCGGCAGTTCACCGAAAGCTCTGCGCCCCAAGTACAGAAGGGCCGATTCCCACCCGCAAGAAAAACCGTCTGCAGCACAGAGCCGCAGACGGTCATTAATATAGTTAAGCGGAAATCTACATCTCCTTCACGCCATCCACAAACGCCTTCAGCTTGCGGCTGCGGCTCGGATGCCGCAGCTTCCGCAGCGCCTTCGCCTCAATCTGGCGTATCCGCTCGCGAGTCACCTGGAAGCTCTGCCCTACTTCTTCCAGCGTGTGCTCGGAGCCGTCTTCAAGCCCGAACCGCATCTTGATGACGCGCTCTTCCCGCGGCGTCAACGTGCGCAGCACTTGCGACGTGTACTCCTTCAGGTTCACCGAGATGACAGCATCGCTCGGCGACACAGCCATGCGGTCTTCGATGAAGTCGCCAAGATGCGAATCTTCCTCTTCACCAATCGGCGTTTCCAGCGAGATCGGCTCCTGCGCAATCTTCAGCACCTTGCGCACCTTCGCCACCGGGATATCCATGCGCTTGGCAATCTCTTCCGACGACGCCTCGCGCCCCAGCTCCTGCACCAGCTGACGCGACGTGCGAATCAGCTTGTTGATCGTCTCGATCATGTGTACCGGAATGCGAATCGTGCGCGCCTGATCGGCAATCGCCCGCGTAATCGCCTGCCGAATCCACCACGTCGCGTACGTCGAGAACTTATACCCACGCCGGTACTCGAACTTGTCCACCGCCTTCATCAGGCCGATGTTGCCTTCCTGAATCAGGTCGAGGAACTGCAGCCCGCGGTTGGTGTACTTCTTCGCAATCGACACCACGAGACGCAAGTTGGCTTCGATCAGCTCACGCTTCGCCTTCTCGGCGTCCATATCGCCCTGGATGATCTCGCGCTGCGTACGCTTCAGCGTCTCCAGCGAAATCCCCGCGTCAGCCTCAACGCGTTCCAGATCGACGCGGCAGTTCTTCTGCTGCCGCTTGTACTCCTTCTTCAGCTCTTCCGAGCGCGAAGCCTCGAACTTGTTCTCCAGCGACCGGATCTGCCGCTCGAGCGTCCGCATCGAGTCGACCGTCTTGTTCACCTTGTCCAGCAGCCGCTTCTTCTCGCCGTTGGTGTACTTGAACTCGCGGACGATGCGGCTGACGAACACGTTCTCGCGCCCGGCCAGCCAGATGTTCTTGCGCGCGAACTTGGCCTTGGCCTTCGCGTCCTTGCCCTGCGGATTCTCTGACTTCTCAAAGAAATCAGCCGCCTTCTTCTGGTGCTTGACCAGCTCGTCGGTGCGGCTGACGGTCGCCTTGACGCGCG
>CAJCIP010000107.1 GCA_903970445.1 Verrucomicrobia bacterium Tous-C9LFEB
TTGGTTTGCCACCCACGCCGATTAGACTGCGCGGCCTAAGCCCAGGCCGCCCACCCCGGAACTCTGTCATCCTTCGCCACAGATGAAGCGGAGTACTGCCTCACGCCTTCATCCTCAGTCCTGAGCCAAGAACCCACTCGAAGTTTGTTATTAGGGCTGGGCGGTGAAGCCCTCGGTAGTCGTGGTGTGGCCGCGGTTGGTGCCTGGCTTCGGTGGCCGGGACAGAACTACTGAGGTCCTTCACTTCGCTCAGGATGACGGCTTGAAGATGCTAGTAGCTATTTCTAGCCAAGCGTTGGCATTGTGGTGTCCACACCTGCACGCAGGCCTCTCGGCCAGCGCGATGTGATGGTCTTCAGTCTTGTGTAGAAGCGAACACCTTCAGGACCGTGCACGTGGTGGTCACCGAAGAGCGACCGCTTCCATCCGCCGAAGCTGTGGAACGCCATCGGCACGGGGACGGGGACGTTGATGCCGACCATGCCGGCCTGCACGCGATGGGCGAAGTCGCGGGCCGTGTCGCCATCGCGAGTGAAGAGCGAAACGCCGTTGCCGTATTCGTGCTCGTTGATGAGATCAAGAGCGGTGTCGAAGCTGTTGGTGCGGACGATGCCGAGTACGGGGCCAAAGATCTCGTCGGTGTAGATGCGCATCTCCGGCTTCACGTGATCGAAGAGGCACGGACCGAGGAAGAAGCCTTCGCCTTGCGGCAGCGCTGCCTTGCGGCCGTCGATGACCAACTCCGCGCCTTCCGACTCGCCCGTCTGTACATAGCCGCTTACGCGGTCGAGGTGCTGCTTTGTGACAAGTGGGCCCATGTCCGCATTCGCTTCCGTGCCGCTAGCGACAGTAAGCCTGGCGATGCGCTCGCGCAGCTTGGTTGTGAGCGCTTCGGCTGTTCCGTTGCCAACAGTGACGGCAACAGTTATCGCCATGCAGCGCTCGCCGGCTGAACCGTATGCCGCGCCTACAAGCGCGTCTGCGGCCTGATCCAGATCGGCGTCGGGCATCACGATCAGGTGGTTCTTCGCGCCGCCGAGTGCCTGCACGCGCTTGCCATGTTTTGTTCCTTCGGCGTAAACGTATTCCGCAATCGCGGTCGAACCGACGAAGCTGACAGCCTGTACGGTCTTGTGTTGCAGCAGCGCGTCAACGGCAACCTTGTCGCCATGCACCACGTTGAATACGCCATCCGGTAGGCCGGCTTCTTTCAGCATTTCCGCGATCAGGAGAGAGGCGCTTGGATCGCGCTCGCTTGGCTTGAGGATGAAGGTGTTTCCGCAAGCGATTGCGAGAGGGAACATCCACATGGGCACCATCGCCGGGAAGTTGAAAGGAGTGATACCTGCGACCACGCCAAGTGGCTGACGCACACTCCACGAGTCAATGCCAACGCCAACCTGCTCCGTGAACTCTCCCTTGAGCAGTTGCGGAACGCCGGTTGCGAACTCCACTACTTCCAAGCCGCGCGTGGCTTCTGCCTTCGCGTCGCTCAGGACTTTGCCATGCTCGCTTGTGAGGATGGCGGCTACTTCGTCCAGCCGCTGTTCAAAGATCTCTCGGAAGCGAAAAAGCACGCGAGCGCGGCGTAGTGGCGGCTGTTGCGACCAGGATGTGAAGGCGGCGTGTGCCGACTTCACTGCTTGGTCTACTTCTTCGACAGTTGCGAGAGAAACGTGTGCCTGTACCGCTCCGGTGGCCGGATTAAAGACCTCTCCAAAACGGCCGGAGGTGGAGGGCGATGTCTTGCCATTGATCCAGTGCGAAATCGTGCGAATACTTGTGTCTCTGAGGCTGGTCGATGGTGCGGAGGCGAGCGTGGCCATTCGGTGAACTCCTGCAAATGCTAAGCAAGAATCGTACCAGTCCCAAGCCGCTCCGAAGATGCAAAGAGCAACGGCAGCCATATGCGGCTGCCGTCTTCCTGCGACGAAGTGCGTCTGTGGTTGCTAGGCTTTCTTTTCCTTGTGCCCACCGAACTGAAAGCGCATTGCCGATAGCAGCTTGTTCGCGTATACGGCGTTACCTTGCGAACTGAATCGAGAGAAGAGCGCTGCGCTCAGAACGTCAGCGGGAACGCCTTCATCAATGGCGGCGATCGTAGTCCAGCGGCCTTCACCGGAGTCCGAGACGCGTCCACCGTAATCGCTGAGGTCTGGCGACTCAGTGAGTGCGGTTGAGGTGAGGTCGAGCAGCCATGATGCGACCACGCTGCCGCGACGCCAGACCTCGGCGATGTCGGGAATGTTGAGGTCGTACTGGTAATGTTCGGGTTCGCGCATGGGTGCGGTTTCGGCGTCGAACTCTTCCTTCGCTGCACCAGCGTTCGCGTGCTTGAGGATGTTCAGGCCTTCGGCGTAGGCGGCCATCATGCCGTACTCGATGCCGTTGTGCACCATCTTCACGAAGTGACCTGCGCCTGGATTGCCGCAGTGCAGGTAGCCTTCTTCGGCGGTACTGGCGGCAATCTTCTCGCGGCCCGGGGTGCGTTCGATGCTGCCCATTCCTGGAGCGAGCGTCTTGAAGATCGGCTCAAGGTATTTGAATGCCCATTCGTCGCAGCCGATCATCAGGCAGTAGCCGCGATCCAGACCGAAGACGCCGCCGCTGGTGCCGACGTCTACCCAGTGGAGACCATCCTGCTTCACCTCTTTCGAGCGGCGAATGTCGTCGACGTAGTAGGAATTGCCGCCATCGATAATGATGTCTTCTTTTTGCAGGTGAGGCTTCAGCTCAGCAACGGTGGAGTCAACGACGCCGGCGGGCACCATCAACCAAACGGCGCGCGGCGTCTTCATCTTCGAGCACATGTCTTCGAGAGAGGAGCTTCCGGTAGCGCCGTCCTTCTCCAGCGCGGCTACAGCGTCTGCACTGCGGTCGAATACCACGCACTCGTGGCCAGCTCTCATCAGGCGGCGCACCATGTTGGCGCCCATCCTGCCCAGTCCTACCATTGCAATCTGCATGTACCTGCTCCTTCTTTCTGTTGGCACCGTCCAGATAGATGCTCCAACCAGCTCTTTCAGTATGCACGCGGAGAGTAATCACCGAGGCTCAATCTGCGGTGCATACCCCCTCCCCCATACTTTCTGCGCAAAGTCTTCACAACAGGGGACATAGGTTCGGGGTAAGTCTGCGTTTGGTACCAAATAAAGAAGCCCGGCGGTTGGCCGGGCTTTCATCTTTTCCTTCACTTTTAATTATACGAGGCGTGTCAAGCGTTTGGGTTGAAAGCTGGAGGAACTCGATGCCGGTCTGAGTCATTCCCACTGAGCGAAAGAGTTACAACCGCCGCCGCCAGTTGCATTGCCAGTCGTCCATCGCAATTTTGTAGGCTTTGGCGCATGACTTCCGCAGAGCAACTTTCGACTTCCAACTGTCCTAACATCTTCTTTCACGACACCGACGAGCAGGTCCTCACATGGTTTCGCCATGCCGAAAGCATGACGCAGGTGGAGGGGCGCTGGCAGCAGGTGTGGCAGATTTTTGCCGCCGCCGCCACGCAGGAGTGCGCACGGCGCAAGCTGCAGCCCAGCCGGTAGAGCGGCGTCTACGCGCCGAGGTCATGTTGTGAGAAGCAGGTGTGACCGGCGACGGAATGCCCAAGCGTCGCTGATCGCGAAGTTGATCACCGAGCAGCAGACGATCGCGGCCACGTTCGATAGCAGCACAGGAAAATGACCGCGGTGAACCAGGAGCCTCATCAGCAGCAGAGTTCCCGCAATCGATACGACGCCATTGGACAAGTGAAAGCGCAATAGCTGTAGCGGCCAGTGCGAATCAGCCCGCCGGTCTCGCCATGTGTAGCGGATGTGCCAGATGAAGTTGTGCAGCACGGCGAGCTCGACGGCAGCGGCGGATGCCATCAGATAGTGTCCTGGGGACGAGCGGTTGAGGATCGCAAGCGTGCCAAGCTGCACTGCCATGCCCATAGCTCCGACGAGATTGAACCGGCACCAGCGAACGAAGGTGTTCATGGCAGCGGTTCCTCACGGTAGAGCTCGGCCGTGTGGCGCACAGAGACAACGAGGAGCATGACAACCATGCCTACCGCTGCGATCGTGCCTCCGATGTCGAATAGAAGAAAGCGATGTCGTGCGATGGTCGAGAACGGACTGTGCAGCAGCGCAACGCAACCAGCGATGAGTAGAAGCCGCAACTCAGTTGGACCGAAGACGCCTTGAGACATCTCAAACCGTGAAAGCGTGTACGTCGCGAGATAGCTTTCGCCCGCCAGTAGCAGAAAGCCGATGAGTACTACGGCGGCGATCTGCCAATGCATCATGCCGGAACATGCCAAACCGAGAAGCAGGGCAGTTGTGCCGAAGATGTCGACTACGTGGTCAACGTAAAAGCCGTAGCGTGGCCGCTGCTGCTGGCGTACGCGGGCGAGCGTCCCATCAAGGCTATCGCCAAACCAGTTGAGCACGATGCACAAGATCACCGCGAAGAGATACAGACGTGAACACCTTGACAGAGCAAAGAAGATGCCCGCTGCTATCTGAGCCGCCAGCCCAAGCACAGTAAGTTGATCGGAGCTTAGCCACGCTGGTAGATGCTCTGCGAGCCAGAGGAGGGCACGCTTCTCGGCGGCCGCGGTCAACGAGCGGTTGATGCGTGTCGCGGAAGTGAATGTCTTTGAGGCGTGGAATGTAAGTGGGGACGTGCTCATGTTTTACCTTTCTGGCGCGGAAGCTATTTGCGGATGGCGTTGCAGGCGGAGCGAAGAGTGAATTCAAGCGACTCGCGTGGAATGCTTTCGATGTACGGCCTTACCGCCCAGCCGAGGCCGTGCGGAATGTCGCGGGTGAGGGAAATGGATTCAACCTGTAGATACAAGCCGCCGTCGCGTTCTTCGAAGCTCCAATACGTGTTCTGCCGCCACAGGAAGCCGTGCTCGTCAGCCGGGGACAAGACGTGCTCGCGCGGGGTGCCCGCATCTGCGATTTCATCGATGTGCACGCTCCGCGAAATGCTGTAGCCATGCCGACGATCCAGCTCGCCAAAGGAGACATCGTAGGTTCCGTCCAGGACGACGGTGATGACGTGGCGCTGACGGACACGCATGCGCATCAGCGTGGTGTTGGGACCGGACGTGACCGCGGCGGCTTGCATGACGTCGGGAGCAAAGTGCTGTGGGTACGCTTTGAAATTGCGTATGAGGCGCTCGAAGGCGGCGGCGGTGGCGCCCGGGGCGAATGCGGTCGCTCGCCAGTGATGCAGCAGCGCTCCGGTAACTGAGTTTGAGGGTGACGGAATGTGGACCAGGATCACGGCGCCCCGGCGCAGCCGGTCAGCGGTTTGCGCCGGGTCGCCGTCGGGTTGCGCGAGAAAGGCAGCGTCGGAGCGGTGCTGTTCGGCGAGGCGCTGTTCTACACCGGCGGCGTAGGCGCTGAACATCCTGATTGCTGCGGCCGATGGTTCAGCGCGGAGTAGAGAGGGGATTGCGAGGGTCCATAGCAAGGCGAAGCTCACGGAAAGTAGTCGCGCAGCGTGTTTCATGCCTTCACTGTGTCGCGCAGCGGCCTTCGCGACAATGGATTCCATCTCCCATCGGCCTCATTCATACCTCGCGAATTAAGACCCGCGTTGTGAATGGCTTACTGACCTGACTCACGCGACTTAGGTGTTGATGGGCGAGGCTCTTGGCTACACTGAAGTACGCGATGCCGACAGAGCGACAAGCCGAGAGATTTCGTTTCGGCGTGTTCGAAGCCGATGCTGCGACCGGAGAACTGTGGCGCAAGGGGATGCGCGTGCGGCTTGCGGCACAGCCGCTGCAGGTGCTGTTCATGCTTCTGGAAAAGCCTGGGGCACTGCTTACGCGTGAAGAAATTGCCAAACGATTGTGGCCTGACGGCACTTTTGTGGATTTCGACCACGGCGTAAATTCAGCCGTGAATCGCATCCGCGAGGCGATTGGTGACACCGCGGCAAATCCGCGCTTTGTGGAGACACTGGCTCGCCGCGGGTATCGCTTTGTCGCGCCGGTGGAGAAGCTGCGTGGAGGAGAAGATGCTCCCCTCGATCCGTCGGCCACCGCGATAGAAGAAGCATTGGTTTTAGCTGAGCAGGTTCTATTGCGTGCGACTGCGGCTCAGACGAGTTTTCTGGCGTCACCCGAGGAGCTTCCTGCTGCTTCGCACCGTCTCGCGCGAACGCTGTTCCTTCTGCTGCAGGTGATGTACTTCGGGTTCTATGTTGGGCTGCTGTTCAATCTCGCTGAGGTGAATGAGCTGCTTTCCGCTTTGCCCAAGCCGGAGATTTGGTTTGGCGTTGCGGTCGTCAGTGCAGCGGTACTTATTCCGCTTCGAGCATACTTGCTGTCCGCGCTGTTCTTCCGCGCGCCGGGGATGGAGGCGAAGTATCTGCGACTCTGGCCGTTTCTCCTGCCGTTGGATGCGCTATGGGCGCTGGCTCCGTTTCTCCTGCTGCACCATATCGCGTTTGGTGTTGCGCTGGCGTGCACAGCGCTGTTGGTGTATTCGCCGTTTGCACAGCGGTCGCTTGTGCTGATGGGCGCGGCAAGGAGCGAGTCGGCCCAGCGATTCTGAACGTTTTTGCTGTGCCCTATGAGTCGCGCCTTCAGCGCTAGAGTCAGACCCTGGGGCGTTGCCCCAGGCTGAAATGAGTCGCGCCTTCAGCGCTTGAGACGCTTTGCTGTCAGACCCTGGGGCGTTGCCCCAGGCTGGTATGAGTCGCGCCTTCAGCGCTTGAGACGCTTTGCTGTCAGACCCTGGGGCGTTGCCCCAGGCTGGTATGAGTCGCGCCTTCAGCGCTTGAGACGCGTGCCCCTGATAACCAGCCCTTCCTCACCCCAGCGGACAAAAAAAACGTCCGCCGGGGGCCCCCGATTCGGGCTGGGCGGGAATGAGTCGGGACCGTGGCCCTTGGGCTGGGCTAGGCTGAGTCGGGCGTTTCGCCCTTCGGGCTGGGCTGGAATGAGTCGGGCCTGTGGCCCTTACTATGCACCCTGTGTTCTACCACCAAGGTTGCAGGAACACGTCGCAAGATACATGGGCGAGTTCTAGTCTTTCGATTACCTTCGAGTCACACGGTGCACTTCGCCTGACATCCCCTTTCGAGCTTCACAGGCCCCTATGCGATCGACTGCCGCAATTCTCCGCTCCGTTACTGCCTTTTTCGCACTTCTCGCTGCGCCGCTGATCCTGCTGAATGGTTGCGGCAAGGGTGTTGATCCCGACCAGGCTGCTGCGCTCACTTCGCCGGCCACGAGTGTTCGCGTTACGGAGACAGTGCAACTCGGCACAATCACTGCCATTACCGGGTCGCCACTGACGTTCTATGTGAACGGCGTGCTCGGCGGCAATGATGAAGTCGGCACGGTCAGCGCTAGCGGCCTTTACACCGCTCCAGCGATCGTGCCTAGCCCGGACAATCACGTAACGATCACCAGCATCGCGCGCGACTACCCGAATGGAAAGCCAGGGTCGATTCAGCTGGCCGTGCTGAATCCCATTCCGAACCTTGGCGCGGTTGCGCCAGCGCCGATGACAGAAGGCTCCACGACAATTTTCGTGAACGGAACGAAGTTCGTTTACGGTGCGACGATCCTTTGGAACGGCGCTGCTGTGGCCACTACATACGTCAGCCCGACAAAGCTTGCGGCGACGATCGCAGCGCCCACCCCCGGCGTGTATCCGCTGCTGGTGCGCAATCCTGATCCGGGGTCGGCGGATTCTGCGACGCTGAATGAGAATGTCGGCCCGGGTAAGGTCACGATCAAGCTGAATATGGACCCGACGGTTCGCGTCAGCAACAGCATCGGCATCAGCCCGACCGTTGGCGGCACCGCGAACACGGGGCTTACATGGACGGTGAATGGCATCGCGGGCGGCAACGATCAGGTTGGCACGATCACGACGAGCGCCGGAGGCGCCATTGTTTATCACGCTCCCGCGGTTGTGCCCACGCCGAACAACATTGTGAATGTTGTGGCCACGAGCGTTGATGATCCAACAGTCTCGATGAGCCAGCGCATCGGCGTGCTGAATCCGATTCCGGTGCTGCTGGCAGCTACACCGCTTGCGGTCGATCCAGCGCAGAAGAACACCTTTACCTTCACCGGCAACAACTTTATTCAGGGCGCGGTTGTGCTGGTGAATGGAGCTTCGTATCCAGCTACGTTTACCAGCGGCAATCAGCTCACGGCGGATCTCACGCTGCCCGATGCCGGCACGTACGATCTGCAGGTGCGCAATCCGTCGCCGGGTGTGGCTGACTCCGCAGCGCTGCTTGCGACTGTGAATGGAACGCAGCCGACGCTTGCGGTAACGCCGGAAGACGCATCGCGCTTTCTCGCGCAGGCTACGTTCGGTGCGACGGATGCCGACATACGGTCTTTGACCAAGACCGGGTTCGACGCGTGGTTGACGCAGCAATTTGCGGCGCCAGCAACATTGCATGAGCCGCGCGTGGAGCAGTCGTTGATGATCCACAACCCGCCCTGCGCCGCGAACGATGTGACGTGCAATGCGGCGCTGTTCATGCAGAACAATACCAACGAGAGCTTCGTGCAGCAGTCGTTCTGGCACCAGGCGATTGACGGGAGCGATCAGCTGCGGCAGCGCATGGTGTTTACGCTGACCGAGATCATGGTGATCGCCAGTACGAACGGCGATGTGGCGAACAACCCGCGCGGCATGGCGAACTACTATGACGTGCTCGGCGCCGATACTTTCGGCAACTTCCGGCAACTGCTGGAAGATGTGACGCGCAACCCGATGATGGGCAAGTTCCTGTCGATGCTCGGCAACGATAAGGGCGACGCGAATCGCGATCCGGATGAGAATTATGCGCGAGAAGTGATGCAGTTGTTCACCGTGGGCCTGTACCAGTTGAATGCGGACGGCTCACAGAAACTGGATGCAAACGGCCAGCCGATTCCGACTTACGGCAACCCGGATGTGATGGGACTGGCGAAGGTGTTTACCGGCTTCAGCTGGAACAATCCGAATGACACCAGCGACACAAGTTTTTACCAGTGCTGCAACTATGTTGGGCCGGGATTTGGGTCGGACATTCTGCCGATGCGCAGCTACGTGAGCCATCACTCGACGGCTGAGAAGGATTTTCTTGGCGTCACGATCAACGCGGGAAGCTCTGACGCGGATGGCGACCTGAAGATTGCGCTCGACACGCTGTTCCATCATCCGAACCTGCCGCCGTTCTTCAGCAAGCAGCTGATTCAGCATCTTGTTACAAGCAATCCGAGTCCCGCGTACATCGGTCGTGTGTCCGCAGTATTTGCCGACAACGGGTACGGCGTGCGCGGCGACATGAAGGCTGTGATTCGTGCCATCCTGCTTGACCCGGAAGCGCGCGATGCGAGCGCGGCAGCGAGCAATCCCCAGTTCGGCAAGGTGCGTGAAGCGCTGGTGCGCTACACGGAATGGGCAAGAGCGTTTACGGCGCAGTCGCGGGGCGGTGTGTACAACCTCGGCAGCCCCGAAGATCCGATCTTCGGACTGGGAGAGATGAGCCTGCGTTCGCCGAGTGTCTTCAACTGGTTTGCCCCTGGGTACGTGCCGCCAGGCACGAGCATCGAGAAGGAAGGTCTGCTCGCGCCGGAGATGCAGATGACAAATGTCTCCACGGTCGTCGGCTACCTGAACTACCTGCAGAACTCGATTGGCGCCGATTCAGTCAATGGGCCTGATCTGTTTGCCACGTATGGGCAGGAGATCTCGCTCGCGAATGATCCCAACACGCTGGTCGATCGCATCAACCTGTTGCTGATGGCCGGACGCATGGACAGCACGTTGCGCGGGCAGATCATTGGTGCGGTGAACTCGGTGGCGATTCCGACTGGCGACCAGAATGCAATTAATGCTGCCCTTGCGAATCGTGTGAAGATCGCGATTTACCTCACGATGGCTTCATCCACCTACATCGCTCAGTACTGAGAGACAAACCATGAACAAGCGCGACTTTTCCCGCAGGCACTTTCTGAAAACCGCATCGTTCGCTTCCTTCGCTGGGATGACGGCAAGCCCGTTCCTGATTGAGATGAACTCTCTCGCAGCGATGGCGCAGCAGAGTTCGCTGCCGGACTACCGTGCGCTGGTATGCATCTTTCTTTCGGGCGGCAATGATGGCCACGGCACCGTGATTGCGACGGACACTGACTCGTTCAACGCATTTACGCAGGCACGCTCCGGTGCGCCCGGTCTTGCGTATGCATTGGGCGATCTATTGCCCGTCACGCTACGAACGCCGCAGGGTAATCGCACGTTCGCGTTGAATCCGAATCTCGGTGGCGTGCAGAACCTGTTCAATGCGGGACGCGCAGCGATCATCGCGAACTCGGGCACCTTGATTGCACCGACGAGCAAGGCGCAGATTCAGGCGAATTCCGTGCCGCTGCCGGCGTCGCTCTACAGCCACTTCGATCAATCAGCGGCGTGGCAGGCGATCGCGGCGAACCAGGGAAGCGGAGTGCATACAGGCTGGGGCGGAGCAATGGCTGACCTGATGGCGAGCGTCAATACGAACACCGCATTCACCTGCATCTCTACTTCGGGCACGGCGCTGTTTCTTTCCGGCGAGCAGACGTATCAGCTCAACGTGACTTCGGCTGGGCCGATCCCGATCGGTGGTCTTGCGAGTCCTCTGTTCGGCAGCTCGCAAGCGACGAACGCGTTGTCGTCCATTTTGACGACCGAGCAGAACAACCTCTTCGCGAAGGAATATCAGGCGGTGGTGAACCGTGCGACTGCAGCACAGGCTCTGCTTGCGAGCTCGATGTTGCCGGCGGGCGATCAGGGTGTCCCGAATCCGCCGCAGTATCTGGATCCCATTACGAACAAGCTCGCGAACAATCCGCTTGGTGTCTCGCTGCAGACGGTGGCGCGCATCATCGGCGCGCGCAGTGCACTTGGCGTGAGCCGTCAGATTTTCTTTGTGCAGCTTGGTGGGTTCGACACACATGACAATCAGGCGCCACAACATGCGCGCTTGTTGACGCAGCTTGGCACGGCGATGGAGTACTTTGACGCGACGATGGTGAATGCCGGACTGAGCAAGCAGGTGACTGCGTTCACAGCGTCGGACTTCGGTCGGACGCTTACGGCGAACAGCGATGGCACCGATCATGGCTGGGGCAGCCACCATATTGTGACGGGCGGCGCCGTGCAGGGCGGCGACATGTATGGGAGCTACCCGATCATTGGATCGAATCAAGCGAACGACATGGGTGCGGGCCGGTTGATTCCGACAACATCGGTCGAGCAATATGCTGGAACGTTAGCCCGCTGGTTCGGTTTGTCGGATGGGCAGATTCGCGAAGTGTTTCCGAACTTTGGGAATTTCGGGACGAGCCCGTATATGTCCTTCATGGGGTAGCGAGTTCGCGCAGGTTGTGCAGGCATCGCGAACTGCGCCTTCAGCGCGAACAGAGAACGATACACCAGAAAGGTAGATGTCCTAGAGCGCAGCCTCAGGCACCAGGTCGAAGAAGTTGCCCGGAGCAGCCCTTGTGGCATCGGGTCTGGTACGTACGCTTGAGTCTTCGACTCTCGCTCGGCAAATACAGGGGTTTTTCCACTACGCGGGACGATGAAGCTGTCCCGCTCCGGTCGAAATGACAGGTGGGTGTATGTAAAGGTCCGTTCTACCGAGTGCTAGTCAGCCAGGCTCAGTTCAATTGCTTTGGCTGCCGCGTCCAGCTGCGTGATGCGGAAGCTGCGAACTTGTCCTGCTTTCGCGGATTCGGCTTTGCTCGTCTTCACCGTTGATGATGCGGCACCGGCTTTCCACTTCGTCTTCAGCATGGAGCCGAATGCGGAAAGATCGACTCCGCCTGCCGCAGCAGGCGCGCCGGCTTCTTCCGTTGCGGGAGTCTCAGCGGGTAGCGTGCACGAGGCTACGATGCCCTCGCCTAGTTCCACGCGGGCGACTCCACCCTCCGCAGAAATGACGCGGCCTGTCACGCTGTCGCCGACGGCATGTTCGGCGAGGAACTCGTCCAGACCTGTCGGCACAAGCTGCTTCATGCTGAGGCGAAGCTGACGCTTCTCCTTGTCGATCTCAAGCACCTGTGCTTTGACCACCTCGCCGACGCGCAGCACATCGGACGGATGATTGAGCCGGCGATCGACTGCGATTTCGCTGATGTGGACGAGGCCTTGTACACCTTCGGCAACCTGGATGAACGCGCCGAACTTGGTGATGCTCGCGACTGGACCTTCGACGACAGAGCCGACCGTGATGCGCTGTGCAATTTCCACCCAGGGGTCACCAAGCGTCTGCTTCAGGCCGAGTGAGATGCGTTTCTCCTGCGCATCGATCGCGAGGATGACTGCCTCGATGGTGTCGCCGACGTTCATCACTTCTGTGGCTTTGTGGATGCGCTTCGACCAGGACATTTCGGAGAGATGCACGAGGCCTTCGACGCCTAATGCAAGCTCGACGAATGCGCCGAAGTCTGCAATGCGTGTCACGGTCCCGCGCACACGGTCGCCGAGTTTGAATTGGTCGGGCACAGCATCCCACGGGTGCGGCTGAAGCTGTTTCATGCCGAGCGAGATGCGCCCTCCTTCGGCGTCCATCTTCAAGACCTTGACTTCAACCTGCTGTCCGACTTCGAGCACATCGGCGGCTTTGTTGATGCGCGTCCACGAGATGTCGCTGACATGCAACAACCCGTCTAATCCGCCCATATCAACGAACGCGCCGTAATCCATAAGGCTGCGCACTGTGCCATGCAGAACATCGCCTTCATGCACTTCCGCGAGACGGCGGCCCTTTGCTTCCGCTGCTTCTTCTTCCAGAACGGCGCGCCGGTCTACGACAACATCCTCATCGGCGACGTCGAGCTTCGTGATGCGGCAGCGAATTTCCTCGCCCACGAGCTTTTCCATCTCCGCGGCATCACGTGTGCCGGTGCGTGAAGCAGGAAGGAATGCCGGCACGCCGACGTCGACGCGCAGACCGCCTTTGACAGCTGCCGTCACAATACCGGAGACGATTGCCTTTTCCGCGAACGCTTGTTCCAGGCTCGTCCAGTCTTTGGGCTGCACGGCGCTAAAAAGCGAGAGCTCAAGCAGCCCGTCTTCACTGCGTCCTTTGACGGAGACCATCACAGTGTCACCAATCTCCACGGGCTCACGCCTGCTGGCGAGAGCGCTCAAGGGCAGCACGCCTTCAGACTTGAAGCCGATATCGACGAAGACAAACTCGGCATTCCTGGCAACGACGGTTCCGCTCATTTGGCGGCCCTGTTCGCCCGTGCGCTTCGCCTGCGTCCGCTGAAACTCCGAGTACGCTGAGCTGAACTCTTCATCCTGTTCCGCTTCAGCGATCGGCTCGGCAGGAGCCTCCGGGCTGTGCGCTGATTCATTTGTTCGGGAGGATTCTGTTGCTTCGACGTGAGGCGCTTCTTCAGCGGCGGATGCGCTGTTGAGGTCTAGTTCAGACATGGGGAGTGGTCCTTCATGGGTAGCCTGCGAAGGCTCGCTTCACGGCTGCTTCAGCGCAAGAATATCATCGCCAACCGGCTCCGTTTGCTGAGGCAAACACTTGGCCGTTCACAAAAGAGCGAGAACGCAAAGGATCGCAAAGAACAGTTCGCAAAGCTATAAGCGTCTACTTCGCGCCCTTCGTGTAGCCCTTGGCACCCTCTGCGTTCCTGCTTCACAGGCTGGTGGACTCAATCGCACACGTGCGACTTACCGTGATGACTGTAACGGCCTAGAATGGCAGACGAACAAAGCTAGGGAGCAGGATGAGCGAGACCGCACAGGAAACAGCACCCGTATTCAAGCCGAAGAAATCAGTAGCGCTTTCCGGCACGCCCGCAGGAAATACTGCGCTCTGTACCGTTGGCCGTAACGGCAGCGACCTGCATTATCGTGGCTACGACATTCTGGACCTCGCGAAGTCTTCGGTGTACGAAGAGGTAGCGTACTTGCTGATTCATGGCAAGCTGCCGAATACATCGGAACTCTCCGCGTATAAGGCAAAGCTCAAGAGCCTGCGGTCTATTCCTGCCAACGTCCTCGCGGCCTTAGAGCTGCTTCCAGCGGCGACGCACCCGATGGATGTGCTGCGGACGTATGTTGCAACACTTGGCTGCTCTTTGCCGGAGCGCGACGATCATCGCGCCTCAGAAGCGCGCGATATCGCGGACGCTCTCATCGCGTCTTCGAGTTCGGCGCTGCTGTACTGGTTTCATTATTCAAGACATGGCAAGCGCATCGCGGTCGAGACAAACGATGACTCGATCGCTGCACATTTCCTGCATCTTCTGCATGGAGAGAAGCCCTCGGAGCAGTGGGTGTCTGCCATGGAGACTGCGTTGATTTTGTATGCGGAACACGAGTTCAATGCGTCGACGTTCACCGCGCGCGTTATCGCGGGCACGGGCTCTGATATGCACTCCTGCATCACCGGAGCCATTGGCGCGCTTAAGGGACCGAAGCACGGCGGCGCCAATGAGGTCGCACTGGAAATCCAAAGTCAGTATGCAAACCCGGATGAAGCTGAGGCGGACATACGCAAACGTGTCGAAGCACGGCAGGTCATCATCGGCTTCGGCCACCCTGTGTATACGGTGAGCGATCCGCGCAACAAGGTCATCAAGAAAGTCGCGGAAGATCTTTCCATCGCGGCCTCAACGAAGCAGCTCTACGATATCGCCGAGCGCATTGAATCCGTGATGTGGGACGCCAAGCGCATGTTCCCGAATCTTGACTGGTTCAGCGCGGTTGCTTTCCACCTGATGCGCATACCGACGGCGATGTTCACGCCGCTGTTTGTGATTGCGAGAACTGCGGGTTGGGCCGCGCATGTCATCGAGCAGAGGCAGGACGGCAAAATCATCCGGCCATCGGCCAACTACACCGGACCTGAAGAGGTCGCGTTCGTTGCCCTGGCGCAGCGTCCTTAGCGTTATTTCAGCGGCTGAAGCGCATATCGTACTAAGCGATAGCGGCGGTCTGGAGATGGCCTTTGAAGACAGCCAATGTATCAAATGTTTCCTAAACAGGTA